>JAKAIY010000033.1:16697-30359 GCA_021814145.1 Chloroflexota bacterium | reverse complement strand
ATGGCCGGCTGACAGACGGTCAGGGGCGCACGGTGGACTTCAAGAACACCGTGATCATCATGACCAGCAACGCCGCGACCGAGGACATTCGCAAGGCCAACATCGGCTTCCTGGCGCCCAAGTGGGGTGACGCGGAAACCGAGCGCGACAGCGAGCAGGCGCGCGTGCGCGCCAAGGCGCTGGAGGGTTTGCGCCGCGCGTTCCGGCCCGAGTTCATCAACCGCATTGACCAGATCGTTGTGTTCCATTCACTGGGCCGCGACGAGTTGCGCCAGATTGTGGACCTGATGCTCGACCAGTCACGGGTGCGCCTGGCGGAACAGAGTGTCAAGCTCGAGTTCGGTGACGACCTGCGCGACTTCCTGATGAAGGAAGGCTTCGACCCGGAGTTTGGGGCGCGGCCACTGCGCCGGGCCATCCAGACCGCCGTGGATGACACGCTGGCCGACGCGCTGCTCTCTGGCGCCGTCCAGCCTGGCCAGACGGCCATCCTGACGGTCGAGAATGGCGCGGTGAAGGTAACGGCGACCGGCGAGCCCATCGCCCGCCAGCCCGCCAACCCCCAGCTGCTCACCCAGTCGCAGGCCTAATCCGCCCCGGCGCGGTGTAGCGCCCACAACGAGCCGCCCTCATGCTCCCTGTCCAGAGCATGGGGGCGGCTCGTTTTCGCCCTGGCGCGGGATGGATGACGCCCACCACTGTTTGACAGCGCCCGCGCGCATGTGTGTTGCTTACGAGTGCGCGCCAGCTCGCGTCTTATGCCCTGGCGCTCTTTCCCCACCGCATCAAAGGAGATCCGCCATGGCCGACACACCCACCCCAGAGAATGAAGCGGGCGGAGCCGCCGGCCCTGAGAAAAAGTCCACACCACGCCCAGCCGCGCCCCGGGCTCCCAAAGCCACGCCACGTCTGCCTACCGCGCTGCTCTACGATACCGCCTTCCTCGATCACCAGCCGCCGCCTGACTTCCCCGAACAGCCGGAGCGCATGCGCTTCGCGATGGCGATGATTGACGCGCTGATTACCGAAGGCACGATCCCCAGAGAGCTGGTTCTGCGCGAGCCGCCGCGCCCAGCCACCGAGCTTGAGCTCGCCTCGATCCATGATCTGGGCTATATACACAAAGTGGAGCGCGCCGTGAAGGCGCAGGCTAAAGCCGATGAGGAAAGCGGCGAGCGGGGGTCACGCGAGATCGCGAACGAGGTCTACGTCTCCGCTGGAAGCTGGGATGCCGCGCTGCTGGCGGCGGGCGCGCCGCTCGCCGGGCTGGACGCCATCGCCCAGGGCCACGCCCGCAACGCCTATGCCCTCGCGCGTCCTCCCGGCCATCACGCCCGCCCACGCGGCGGCATGGGCTTCTGCGTCTTCAACAATATCGCCATCGCCGCGCGCTACGCCCAGAACCGCCACAACTGGCGCAAGGTTCTCATCGTGGACTACGACGCGCATCACGGCAACGGGACCGAAGAAGCTTTCTACGACGATCCCGATGTGGTCTATTTCTCCACGCACCAGTATCCGTGGTATCCGGGGACCGGCGCGTCGGGTGAGCGCGGCTCCGGCGCGGGGCTGGGCGCGACGATCAACGTGCCGCTGCCCGCCGGTTCAGGCTGGAGCGAGTACGATGCCATCTTCCGCCAGGTGCTCTGGCCGGTGGCCGACCGCATGAGGCCCGATGTCATCCTGCTCTCCGCCGGATTCGACGCCCACTGGCGCGACCCGCTGGGCGAGATGTTGCTCTCCACCGCCGATTTCTCCGATATGACGCTGGAGGTCATCGAAATCGCCGATACCTACTGCGATGGCCGGCTGGTCGTCGTGCAGGAGGGCGGCTACCATCTCCAGGCGATGGCGCAATGCGCCTCCACCGTGCTCGTCGCGCTCACGGGCAGCGATGGCATCGTAGACAACCTGGGCCAGCCGCCCCCACGGAACTCCCGCTGGAATGACGAGGCGATCATTCAGGCGCTCTACCAGCTGCACGACCTGGAGCACTACCGCCGCAAGCCCCGCCGCACATTCACGCGCCCAGGCTACAGTGGCCCGAAAGCCGAGTCGTAGCCGGAGTGGGGGCCACGCGCTCGTGTGGCCCCCATTTTCTACGGAATCGTGGCGATCAGGCGGATAATGGGAGAATTGTCGCTGGCTTGAAGCCACGGCGTCCATCCGGTGCTGAGATCAGGCGCCCCGATGCCCACCTGGCCGCTGATGAGCGCGAATGTTTTGCCCTGAGGCACTCCATTCGCCAGCAGCGCGCCCGCCGTGGTGGGATCGGTCGCGCTGGCCAGCACACCCATACCCTGCGTATCCACCAGCCAGCGGCTGTGCGCGGAGATCACACCGTCGCTGGATGTCGCGTCCTGCGTGACGTAGAGCCATGAGCCATTCGGCGCGGGGCTGACCGCCAGCGTGTCATTCAGGCGCATGGACGCCGGAACGGCTGGCCCGCCCAACGCTATCTGGCCGAGCAACACGGGACCCTGAGCCGAAGCGTCAAGGACATACACGGTCGCCTGCGGACTACCCGTCACGAAATATACCTGCAACGATGAGGCTGACAGGCTGGCGGCGAGCTGGGTCGCGGTGAAATTTCCTTGCAAGCCCAGGACCGTGACCTGACCCGAGGGCAACGCGATGCGGCGGATGATCGCATAGCGCGCGCCTTGCGTGTCGCTAGCCAGCACCACGTCAAACAGCGCCTGCCCGTCTGGCGAGATGGCGATCGCGCCATTCGCCGCTTCAGTTTGGCGCATCCCGCTGATCGAGACGACTGGAACGACCGAAGGGAACGCGGACGCTGGCAAGCTCCCCGGCGGCGTAGGCAAAGGAACCTGGTCGGGTGTTGTCACATTCACGACGCCCGTCACGTTTCCCGAACTGGTAGAGATGACCAGCGCGCGCGGCCCGCTCAACGCCCCATCAGGCCCGCTCAAGCCCACATACGCGGATGATCCGTCCGGCGCCACCGCCAGCGACACGGCGCTGACATCCGCGGGCAGCGCCCGTCCGTCCGGCAGCGTCAGAGCCGTGATGAAGCGCGCCGTCCCGGAAGAAATATCGAAGCCTACCAACGCCTGGTTTCCACCGTTCTCGGGCGCGGTCAGCTCATAGATCATCCGCCCGTCAGTGACCACCCCTACAGGTAGCGTTGAGGCGCTGGCGACATGCAGCGCCGCGTCGGAGGCGGGCAGCGACCGGATCACCCGTCCTGTCCGCTGGTCCGTCACGACCACCTCCGCTACCTGCCAGTTCGTCCCCTGCGATGTCGTCAGGGTCACCAGCTTGTCTGTCTCCGCGAGCAGCGCGCCCCGCGAAGCGGCTGGGGGCACATGCTGAAGCTGGTTGGTCGTGCGCTGCGCGATAAAAATCCCCAGCGACCGCGCCAGGTTTCCGCCGCCAATAATCACCGCCACTAACACAACAACCGACAGCGCGACGATCGCTACTCCAAAACGGCCCAGCGTTCCCAACGCCCGCAGCGGTCGCAGATAGCGCTCAGCGCGCGCGGCCTTTATTCGCACATGCTCCCGCAGGTCAGGGACATATGGCGCTGGCGCGGCGCCGAGCGACGACAACAGCGCGTAAGGCGTTCGCAGCTCCTGCGCACGCTTGCCGCAGATCTCGCAGACCGCCATATGCTCCCGAACCGCCACCGCTACATCGGGAGGAAGCTCCCCGGAGAACTCAGCGACCAGCAGCTCAGGGTCCAGCGGACAATGGAGCTGGCGCAGCGTGCCCCGGCGGGTGGTTACCCGACTCATTCGCGCAAAAGGCGTCTCCGCCTCTGGCATCCTTACCCCTCCTCTATCGCGTGCAACGCATCAGTTGACTATCGCTCAATGATGAGCTGTGTAGGTGGCCCATCACGCTAACGCCCGAAAGCATCAGGCGTCTCATCCCAGATTTCTTCGAGTGTCCGGGCAACTGGCGGCGCGGGCCGCGCGGCGTCAGGCTGATCGGTGGCCTGGTCGCGCGATGGCCCATCAGGAGACACGGCATGCGCCTGGTCATCCAGAGGGAACAATTCGTAGGCCAGCGACACATCATCCAGCTCAGTCACCGTCGCGTCCTGGTGTGAGCGTTCCCAGCCATAGTTTCCCTCATCCAACGCGATACTCATGTCCAGCGGCGGCGTGGAGGCCTCCAGCGCTTCCCCCGCGATATCTGGAGCGGGGGAGCTTTCCTCAGCGTTCGCCAGCGACGCGCTGGATGACGGACTCTCCGCCGGCGTCTCCAGCTCCAGAATGGTCGAGCGCGCCCATAGGTCATCGTCCTCCACAGGCTTGCCATCCGCGGGCGCGGGCATGGCGATCGCCTCGAAGCTCAGGGGAGCCAACATGCCGGTAGAGTCTAACCAGTTCATTGTAATACTGCCCTGTTCCATATCACCCGAAGCCAGCTCGTACACGAGTGGCGTTGAGCGCGGACCAGGCTCGACAACAAGAGGCTCCAGCGAGAGCGGCTCTGAATGGATGGGCAGCGCGTCTACCACTGGGCCAACAATGGCGTCGGGGGCAATGCGCATCACACCGCTGTGGCCGGTGGACGACGCTCCCGGCTTGTCAGCATCCTCGTCTCCCGGCGCCTCCACAGCGCCCAGCGCTTCCTGCCCCTCGCCCATCACCGCCATCGCGGGCGGCGCGGCATAGGGGGCCGCGAATGTTTCTGGCGCATCACCCGCGCCAGCAAATCCCGCGTATGGTGAGCCGTCCTCAGAAGAGAGATGGCTAGGGGCGGCTGGAACATGGTACGCCGGGGATTCTCCGGGTGATGAAGCCTCATAGTACATGACGCCGCTCAGCGTCTCGCCATCTTCATCAAACGAGTTCACCGCGAGCGGGATGGTCGTGGGCGCGGACTGCACTGCGGGAGAATCTATCTCTTCTGGCGTCTGGGGAACGATCACTGGCGCTGGCTCAGGCGCAGCGATTGGCGTCGCCGGGTATACGGCTGGCTGGGGCGCCGCGTCGCCATACCCCAGTTCCTCTGGCAGTCCCAGCGAAACGACCGCCGCTTTATAGCGCGCGGAAAACTGCGTCAGGCCATTCACGATTCGCTTGCGTGCGGCTGAGCTGGTAATGCCGAGCGCGCGCGCCACCTCCGCCTGGTTCAGCCCTGCCACCAGATGCAGCGCGAGGCACTGCGCGTCGCCGTAGGGCAAATCAGCCAGGGTCAGGCGCACCAGACGGTGACGCAACGCCTCGCGCGGATCGAGGGCATCCAGCGAATCATCCACCGGCCCTAATTCTAGCGCCTTGCGCATCCGCTCGTCTTCGCTCTCTGGGGCTGCGCGCTGTGTGATGTCTGTGCCCTGCCAGACGAGGGGCCGCACCTGGCGGCTGACCGCGCCAACAACGCCGCGCAGGCGTTTAATCCCGCCGCGCAAGGCATTCTGTGAGCCAGATTCCGTCTCCGATGGCAGCAGCCCGGCGATCAGGGATGCGCCCAGGCGCGGCGCGTTCGGGCGCTGCGGACGGCGTAGCGCCTCCAGTCCGGCTTCCGTTGAGGCGCGCAGGAGCCACAGCCGCAAACTGTCACCGCCGTGTGGCCCGTGCAAGCGGCGCTCCATGCGTTGAAAGACATCCTCCGCCAGAGCGCGCGCGCGACCTTGATCGCCGCAGAGACGTGTCAGGTAACGGGTAACGGTCGGCTGGTAGCGCGCGATCAGCGCTGTCAGCGCCCAATCCGCTCCAGCGCGCGCCTGCGCGGCCAGTCTCCGCTCACGCTCCACCTCGGCGTCGAGCGCCAGCTCGCTCGCCGGAGGAAACGTCTCTTTCCAGACCATGCGCCGCCTGCCTTTTCCTTCAACAAGTCCCTATTCTCGTCCGCTCACACGCCCCGCGCCTGCGAGCGCCACATCCCTCGCTTTTTCAAGAGAATAACACGCGCGACCGCGCCTATGTCCCGCGCCAGTCGCGCCTACTCACCAAGATAAGACGGCCCATGTATGGCCTACGCAACGTCAGCGCCTCAACAAGGCGAAATCGGCTATCAGCAGGTGAAAGACAGGTAGTCGCTGTCTGTTCACGGCATGGAAACACCGCACGCACACAAGGCGCCACATCCTTGGGGCCTGCCACATCTATCGTGGCGCGCGGCCAGCGCTGCAGGAAGTGAGCAGAGAAAAAGAGCCTACCCGCCTCCTCGCTTTCGAGTATACACCCACCGGACGAAAAATAAATCAGGCGCGCGCCCGACGCTCACCAGGCGCCGTAGGTATATTCTCTCGCTTGTGGGGCCACAAATCCTTTGGATTAGCTGAGAGCGGGGCGCGCGCTGGCCCACGTGGCTGGCTCCTACGCCATTGCCGCTGGCGCTGACGTGGATTTCACCGTAGATGACAAGCGCTAGCGTGGCGGACGAGCTGGCCGCTGATCTCGTCCCCATCTCAGGCGTCATCCTCCACGCCACGCCTGACCCCGGCGTCACCGTCATCTTTGAGGATGAGGCGCCGCAAGGCTTCAGCCACGCGAGGGTCATCGCCCTATTCTCTAGCTGGTGGGTGGCCAATCGCCAGCCCAGGCGCGTGAATCTCAGCCCAGCTCCGCCAGCAGCCGGTCTTCCGTGGCATAGTCGTAGTCAGCGGGGTCATCCGCTTCTGGCGGGTTCGCGCGCTCCCAGGCGACAGCGCGCGCGTAGGTTTCAGCAATCGGCGTAAGCTCGGCGTACCCAAGCTCAGCGCGGATACGCCCGCTGTCCGTGGCCAAATCGTGCTCTGTGGCTACGCCGACCCGCAGCCGCTCTGGCAGCGCGCCTGCGGGCGCCAGCGCGACACGCCCCCGCCAGCCCGCCGCCACCGCAACCGCCCGCGCGCGCTCCTCCAGAGAAAGCGTCTCCCGCTCGCCCACGTTGTAGATGCGCCCAGCGGAATGCGGGTCCAGCGCGGCCAGGACGATGGCGTGCGCGACATCCTCCACATAGCCATACGTCCAGCGCCAGCGCGCCTCAGCCGCGTCCATCAGGATCGCGGGGCGGCCATCATCCATTCGCTTGAGCCACTGGTGGAAGCGCCGCTGCCGGTCGCGCGGGCCCTACACCGCTGGAAGGCGGATAACCGCGCACGGCAGCGCCGGCTCCGCCATCACAGTCCGCTCGACAAGGATCTTCTCGTACATATCCATCCAGCGAGCCGGGTCATCCTCCGCGCGAGGCTGCTCCTGGCGATGGGGATAGAGCCGCTCGCGCAGCGGCGCGTCCTCACTCAGTGGCGTCACGTCAGGCGGGCCTGGCTCAGCGCCGAGCAGGCGGCCATACGCGCGGTAGACATCCTGGCTGGAGATCACCACCGCGCGGCCGGCGATACCGCGCAGCGCCCGCGTGAACGCTGTGCCGTGCGCCTCCGTCATCGCGATCATATGAATCGCCACATCAGGATGAAACGCCCCGATCCGGGTCCGCGCGGCTTCCAGAGCGTCCCGGTCGCCGTGGATATGCGTCGCGCCGCGCGCCTCATCAGGCTCCATCCGCCCGCAGTGGTAAACCGCCACCTCATGGCCGCCAGCCAGGAGTTCGCGTGTCACCGCCAGCCCGATGAAACTCACGCCCCCAATCACCAGAACCCGCATATTTTCCTCTTCTCGACACAATCTGCGCTGGCCACCCGCGGCCGCGACCGGACGCTATCGCGCCCGCCCCTTCCACTCTTCGAGTGGCAGGACCTCGTCTACGATACCGTATTCGCGCGCGGCCTCGGCGGTCATAAAGAAATCGCGCTCAGTGTCGTGACGGATGCGTTCCAGCGGCTGGCCAGTATGGAGCGCGATGATGTCGTTCATCACGTCGCGGGTATGGAGCAAGTCACGCGCGTGAATGTCAATATCCGTGACCTGCCCGCCAAGCCCACCTTGCAGCAAGGGCTGATGCAGATGCACCTTGGCGTGCGGCAGGGCAAAACGCCTGCCGGGATCGCCAGCCATCAACAGAATGGTGCCGAAACTGGCGGCGAGGCCAACGCACGTCGTAGCGATCGGGCAACGCAGTGTGCGCATGGTGTCATAGATCGCCAGCCCGGCGGTAATGACGCCACCCGGGGAGTTGATATACATGTTGATCTCGCGCTCTGGCTGCTCACTCGCCAGAAACAGCAACTCAGCCACGATCAGATTGGCAGCCTGGTCCTCAATAGGCCCGCTCACCATGATGATGCGCTCGCGCAACAGACGGGAGTACAGGTCATACGCCCGCTCACCGCGCGTCCCGCTCTCGATCACTGTCGGCACGATCAACGCCGCCGACAGTCTCGCGTCACTGGCTTCATAATCCGCTGACATAGCTGGAATCTCCTCACCTGAATGGTCACTCGGACACAAGCGCCGGGCGCATGAAGTAGAAAATCAACCGGCCACGTTCGCTCTTGCCTTCAAGCCTCGCCACGCTGACCAGCATCCAGCCATCGGATCCCAGCGCGTTAAGCGCCCGCTCGTCCAGTGGCTCATCCTCGCCCAGATCAATCGTGACACTGTGGTATTCCCATCGCTGTGGCTCGCTGATCCGCTCATAGACGATCGGCATTGGCACACTGAAGGGTTTCGGTGGTTCCTGCTCGAAGCCCGCGCCACTCACGTTCAACATTGGAAATCGCTCCTCCTCAGGAATGCCGTTACAAGGGGCGCTGGCGCGATACGCTCGCCGCCTCGCGCCTTCCGCGTGTATCGCTTGTAACATAGGCGGGCGCGGCGTAGAATTGAAGGCGAATCCGATGCTGATAGCATCTCTGGCGGGGCGGGTGATGCTATCAGCATATGTGGGCGCGGGAGCGAGCCAGCGCCGGTCGGTGATTCCGCGATGGAGGCGACGCGATGGACGATCTGCAAGCCGCGGTGGGAGCCGTGATTCGCCGGGAGCGCCGCGCGCGCGGCATGACGCTGAAGGAGCTGGCGGCGCGCGCCATTGTCTCCGTTGTGTATCTTGGGGAAATCGAGCGCGGTAAGAAGTATCCCTCGCCTGTCGTGCTGGAGCGCCTGGCGTCAGCCCTGGAGCTGGCGACGCCTGACCTGCTCATGCTGATCGCGTCCACTCTGCGTGGCGAGGAGCGCGTCGTCACGCGCGCGATTGGCTTCACAGCGCCTAGCGTGTCTGAGTCCGTTGGCGCGCCAGGAGCCGGCCGTGTCGTCAACATGCTCGGCGCGCTCGTCGCATGAGAGAGGGCCAGACTGGCTCCGCCGCGCCGCGGGGCGAGCGCCTGCAAAAATACCTCGCCCGCTGCGGCGTCGCCTCACGCCGCCATGCGGAAACCCTCATCACCGATGGCTTTGTCACCATCAACGGCGTCACCGTCCGTGAGCCTGGCGTCCGCGTAGATCCCGGGCGCGATATCGTGCGGGTGCGCGGCGAGCGGGTAACCATCGCCACGCGCAAGCTCTATCTGATGATGAACAAGCCAGCTGGCGTGGTGACAACCGTTCGTGATCCCCACGGGCGGCGCACGGTGCTCGACCTGCTCCCCGCGCGCTGGCGCGACGAGCGGGTGTATCCCGTCGGCAGGCTCGATTATGACACTGAGGGCTTGCTGCTGCTCACCAACGACGGCGATCTCGCCCTGCGCCTCACCCATCCCCGATATGCGCTGGCAAAGGAGTATCATGCGCTCGTCGCGGGGCGACCAACACCCGAAGAGCTGGCGCGACTGGCGACAGGCGTCCTGCTCCCTGGCGAGAAGCGTTCCACGGCGCCCGCCCGCGCCTGGCTCTTGCGCGGAGGCGACGGCGACGCGGCCTGGGTCGGGTTAGAGTTGCACGAAGGACGCAAGCGGCAGGCTCGCCGGATGTTCGAGGCCATCGGACATCCGGTCATCCGGCTACGCCGGGTGCGCGTCGGCCCGCTGACGCTAGGCGACCTGGAGCCCGGCCAAACGCGCGAGCTATCCGCGCGTGAAGCGGAAACGCTGCGCCGCGCGGCTGGCCTGACAGGCGCTATAGCGGCGGTTCGCGAATAGGAGGGCGAGTGATGTGGAGAATCTACGCGATAGGTTTCGGCCTGATGGCGGTCGTAATGGTTGTCGCAGGCGTCGCGCTGGTTGTGGTCACACTGATGAACCCGCCAACCAGCGGCTCGACGCCTGAATGGGTCTGGCTGCTGCGCGCCAGTGTCGCTGTCGTGCTGGGGATCATCGCGGGTGGCCTCTCCACCCTCGCATGGCGTCAGGCCAGACGTTCTGGCGCCTAGCGCGGTGTGGTCCGAGTGGTCCGATGATAGCGCTCGCGGGCGCCACGCTATGAAGCGTGTTATGCTCGTATCAGGCGTATGAGGCGCCTTTGACGCCTTTGGCTTATGTTTGTCTGTGCAGTAGTTTACGGCTATATGAAGCTCAACTGTGGTGAGTGTTCCTGGGAGCCCCTGTGATCAAACGTACTGGAAACCACTGCGTCTATCTGCTCTTTGAGCGCCTCAGTCAGGCCCACGGCCTGCGCCACGGCGTCTTCACCCGCCAGGGCGGCCATAGCTCCCCACCTTTTGATGGGCTGAATGTCGCCACTACCACTGGCGATGATCCCGCCTCCGCGCGCCGCAACCAGCAGGTGATCGCCAGTGAGCTTGGACTCCCGCTTATCAGCGCGCGCATCGCTCACGGCTGCGACTCCTGCGTCATCGAGCGCGCGACACCTGATGAGCCCCTTGAAGAGCTACGCGCCCGCACACGGCAAACCGTCGCTGACGCGATGATCACCACCGAAACGGG
The DNA here is from genome assembly GCA_021814145.1 of Chloroflexota bacterium. Taxonomy (GTDB): domain Bacteria; phylum Chloroflexota; class Ktedonobacteria; order Ktedonobacterales; family JADMIN01; genus JAKAIY01. The sequence continues at coordinate 19,681 of JAKAIY010000033.1, read as the reverse complement.
TCTCGGCCTGTTTTGGGGATTCGGCGACTGCGCGCCCATCTTGCTTTACGATCCTCACCACCGGGCCATCGCGCTCGCGCACGGCGGCTGGCGCGGCGCGGCTGGCGCCATCGGCCCCCGCACAGTAGACGCGATGCGTGAGCGGTTCGGCTCACGCCCAGAGGAGTTGATCGCCGGAGTTGGCCCTGCCATCCAATCTTGCTGCTATCAGGTCAGTGACGCTGTGTATGACGCCTTCCAGCGTGACCCACGCGCCCGTGACAACGCCAGCTTTATCCAGCGCGCGGACGAGAACGGCGCCTCTTCTCTCTATCTCGATGTCACTGAAAGCAACGCGCGCCAGCTCCTGGCCGCCGGTGTGCGCCCGGACCATCTCGACATAGCGCCTCACTGCACGGGCTGCGCCGCCGACCTGTTCTACTCGCATCGCAAGCGTCCGCACGCGGATGGACGCTTCGGTGTCGTGATCGGCCTCGCTGGCTAAACACGCAGAAATCTGAGGGCCATAACACATGGAACATACCGCGACCTCCAGCGCCAATGGCTGGAATGACGCCGCGCTGACAGCGCGCGCCCGCGACATCCGCAAACGTATCGCGGCGGCGGCCCGGCGAGCAGACCGCTCGCCCGCCAGTGTCACACTGGTCGCCGTCACCAAAACCGTACCCATCGAGCGCATGCTGGCGGCGGCGGCGCTTGGCCTGACACGCTTCGGCGAGAACCGTGTCCAGGAGGCGCGCGACAAGCGCGCGCGGCTAGCGGCGCTTGCCCAGGACGATCCCGGCGTGTCGTGGCTGCTGGCCCAGACACACTGGGAACTGATCGGCCACTTGCAGACGAACAAAGTCACTCAGGCGCTGGAAATCTTCGATCGCGTCCAGAGTGTAGACAGTGTGCGTCTGGCGGAGACGCTCAGCGCGCGCGCGGCGACGCGCGATCGCGCGCTGCCTGTCCTGCTGGAGGTCAATAGCGGCGGAGAGGCGAGTAAATCAGGGTTCGCGCCAGGCGAGATCGAGAGCGCGGCGCGCGCCATCGCCGCCCTCCCTGCCTTGCGTATTGAAGGGTTGATGACCGTCGCTCCAATCGTTCCCACTCCCGAACAGGCGCGCCCATTCTTCCGCTACCTGCGTGAGCTGCGCGATCACCTGCGCGCCGCCATTCCGCTTGGCGAAAAGGGCTGGCGCGAGCTCTCGATGGGTATGAGCGATGATTTCGAGGTCGCCATCGAAGAAGGAGCCACCATTGTCCGCATCGGGCGCGGCCTCTTTGGCGAGCGCCCGGCGCCCCAGAAGGCGGAAGAGCCGTCGCTCACGTAGCTGGCTCTCGTGACTGGGGCGCCGCTCATCCGCCGCGCGCGAAGCGAACGTGATCTGATCGTGATACACTAGTAGGCGCGCCCAAACGCCGATCAAGGGAACGTGTGAAATCGAGGAAAACCTATGGAAGCCGGCGATTTGCTGCTCGCCAGGCGTGTGCGCCAGAACCATGCGCTGGAACACGCGACCGTGACCATCCTCACCAACGATTTACCAGGATTGAGCGTCAGCGCCCGTTCAAATACGCGTGGCTTTATGATCTTCGCTGATCTCGATACCGCCCTTGTGCGCCGCGCCGCTGATGAAGCGCTGGAACGCCTCCGCGCTGGCGAGGCGGAGCTGGCGATACATCCCAACTGTGGGACAAACCTTGCGGTCGGCATGTCGCTCGCGCTTATGGGCTCGCTCTGGTCCCTGACCGCCATGCGCCAGCGCACACGCCTGGCGACGGCGCTGGGCAGCGCCGTCGCCAGCTTCATGTTCGCCCGTCCGCTTGGGGCGCTGGCGCAGAAATACCTGACGACCCAGCAAAATCTCAACGACCTGCGCATCGTGGATGTGCGCTCGCGCCGCTTATTCGGGCGACGCGTTGTTGAAGCGCTCACCACAACCATCGGATAACCCGGTTCCAGGCGCCCGAATGGCGCACACAGTTTCAGTTTTCACTGAAGAGGAGCGTGAGAGGAATGGCCGCGCTGCAAACCCTTGGATCGCTGAATCTCCTGCACATGTTTGTGCCCCTCCTCTTTGGATTCCTGATCATCTGCATGTTCATCCGGGTCATCCTCTCATGGCTGCCCATGCTGCCGCCTGGCAACCCGATTGTCCGCTTCTTTACCAACATCACTGGCCCGCTCTATGACCCTATCTATCGCGTCCTTCCACGCATGAGCGTCAGCATGCTCGATCTCCGCGCCACCATCGCGTTTATTTTTTCGTGGTGGGCGCTGACAGTGCTGGAGGGCCTGGTCCTGAGCGCCATTCCCCTCAGGTGGTAACGAGACGTGGATATAAAGCCGCCACCCGGCGCCAGCGTAACGGACGCCGCCAGCGTCGGGGCTATCTCGACTCTTGTGATCGGCGCCGCACGCAGCGCGCTTACCCTTACCCTTCGCGTCACACCGCGCGCTAGCCGCGACGCGCTCAGCATTGAAGAAGGGCAACTGCGTGTCCGCCTGCGCGCGGCGCCCGTGGATGGCGCCGCCAACGCCGCGCTGATCGCCCTGCTAGCGGAGCGGCTGGGGCTGCCCCGCCGCGCGTTCACTATCATTCAGGGTGAAACAGCGCGCGTCAAACGGATCGCGATCGCGGGCGTCACGGCGGATGACCTCCGCCAGCGCATCGCATCGGCGCTCGCCTGACCCGATTCCATCAGCCAGTTCAAAGACCGGAGGCGCTTCATGTTCATCGTTGACGCCCATGAGGATATCGCCTACAACGCGCTCCACCATGACCGCGATGTGCGCCGCTCCACCGTCGAGCAACGGGCGCGTGAGGCAGCGGCGGCCGCCCCTGACGCCAGCGGCGCGGCGCCCACTCAGACCGCTGATACGGTAATGATCGGCCTTCCAGAGCTCCGGCGCGGCGGCGTAGGGCTTGTCTGCGCCACCATCTTCAGCCAGCCCGGCGAGCAGGAAGCGATGACTACTGACGCCTGGGCGCAGCAGT
>JAKAIY010000033.1:0-16687 GCA_021814145.1 Chloroflexota bacterium | reverse complement strand
GCCTCGCCGCCGAACCGGACACTGCCGGCGCCCGTCTCATCACCTCTCGCGCTGCGCTCGACGCGCTCATTCGCGATCATGCCGCCGCACAGACAGCCGGCGCGCGCCCGGTTGGCTTTCTGGCGCTGATGGAGAGCGCCGACCCAATCCGCGACCCATCCGAAGTGGAGCAGTGGTATAACGCTGGGCTCCGGCTGATCGGCCCCACCTGGCGCGGCTCGCGCTACTGCGGCGGCACAGGTCAGCCCGGTGGCTTCACCGACCTGGGATTCGCCTTGCTCGACGAGATGGCGCGCCTGAACATGGTCCTGGACTTCAGCCACATGGCCGATGACGCTGTCTGGCAGGCGCTGGAGCGCTACCCGGGGCCGATCATCGCCAGCCATACAAACGCTCGCGCGCACACCCCCACCGATCGCCACTTCACCGACGAGCAGATACGGGCCGTCGCTGCGCGGGGAGGGGTTATCGGCGTCGCGCTGCACAGTCACTTCCTCATTCCAAGCTGGACACGCGGGCAGGCGCCCATTGGCCTGGACGCCGTCGCCCTGCATATAGACCATGTCTGCCAGCTTGTCGGTGATGCGCGCCACAGCGGCATCGGCAGCGACTTTGATGGCGGCGCGGGTGTCGAAGCCACCCCAGAGCCGTTCGATACCGTCGCGGACCTGGAACGTATCGCCGACGCGCTTCGCGGGCGCGGCTACAGCGAAGATGACATTACTGGCGTCATGGGTGGCAACTTCCTGCGCGCCTTCGAGGCCGCACTGCCGTAATTCCAGGCGCGGTGGCATGTTAGACGCTCATCATACACGCCTTGCCGTCACTGGCTCCCTGATGGGCTTGTAATGCGCGCCCGCTATACGTTATTATGGGTATCATGAAAACATTACGCGCTGTCCAGGGTTACATGCTGCGCCGCTGGATGACCCTATCACTTGGCCTCGCCCTCATCATCATCGCCAACCTCATCGCGCTCGTCCCCGCCCTTATCCTCCAGCGCGCAATAGACAGCATCAGCCACGGCGCGAACGCCGGGGTGCTTACCGCTTACGCGCTGCAGATCGTAGGCGTCGCCATCGCCGCTGGCCTGTTCCAGTTCTCCTCACGCTTCGTCGTCAACTCGGCCTCACGGCGCGTCGAGTACGAGATGCGGCGCGACCTCTTTCGCCATTTCCAGCGCATGGATGTCGCCTACTTCCAGGAGCGCAAGATCGGCGACCTGGTCGCCCGCGCCACCAACGACCTCTCGCAGGTGCGGCAAATGCTCGGCCCTGGCTTCACCAATCTCGTTAATTCGATTGTCGCCTTCACCGCGACTGGCGCGGCGATGCTCTCGGTAGACACGCGCCTCACCCTCTATTCGCTGTCCGTCATGCCCCTGATGACGGTCTTCTTCATCCTGGTCAGCGGCTCGATCCGCCGCCGCTACCGTCTCGTGCAGGACCAGTTCGGCGAGGTTTCGGCGCGCGCCCAGGAAAACTTCTCCGGCATCAGGGTCGTCAAGGCCTATACCCAGGAAGAAGCCGAGCTAGCCAGCTTCAACACGATCAACGCTGAGTATGTCCAGCGCGCTATCTCCTTCGCGCGCGTCAACTCGCTGCTCTGGCCCGCGATGTACTTCATCTCGGGACTGGCGGTCGCCATCCTGCTCTGGCGCGGCGGCGTAGATGTCATCACCGGGCGCATCACTGTAGGACGCCTGGTCCAGTTCAACGCCTACCTGGCGGCGCTGGTCTGGCCGATGATCGGCCTCGGCTGGACGGTCAATCTGGTTCAGCAGGGCACAGCCTCGCTCAGCCGCATCAATGAAGTGCGCGAGGCGATCCCGGCGATCACCAGCGCCCCAGACGCCAGCCCTGACGCGATCCCCACACGCGGCGAGATCGAGTTCCGCCACGTCAGCCTGCGCTACGGCGAGCGCGAAATGCTGCATGATATTTCGATTCACGTTCCCCCTGGCTCGTCGCTGGCCATCGTCGGCCCCACAGGCGCGGGCAAATCGTCGCTTGTCAACCTGTTAGCCCGCGTCTACGACGTCACCAGCGGCGCCGTGCTGATTGACGGCCACGACGTGCGCGACATTCCGCTCGTCTCGCTGCGCCGCGCCATTGGGTATGTGCCGCAGGAAAACTTCCTCTTCTCGCTTTCCATACGTGAGAACGTTGGCTTTGGCGTCCCTGACCTCACCGATGAGGAGTTGGCCCGCGCGCTTGACATCTCACAGCTCGAGAACGACATCACTGACTTCCCCGAAGGCGTTGAGACGATGATTGGTGAGCGTGGCGTGACGCTCTCTGGCGGCCAGAAGCAGCGCGCAGGCATCGCGCGCGCGGTCGCCAAAGAGCCGCTGATCCTGATCCTCGATGATTCGCTCTCCAGTGTGGACACCAACACCGAAGCGGCTATCCTGAAGCGGCTGCGCGGCGTCATGGAGGACCGCACCTCAGTTGTCATCGCGCATCGCATCTCCACGATCAAAGATCTGGACCAGATCGTCGTCCTGGACGAGGGACGCATTGTCGAGCGAGGCTCCCACCTGGAACTGCTGGCGCGCGGCGGCCTCTACGCCGACATGTATCGCCGGCAGTTGCTGGCCGAGGAGATGGAGGAGGACGAGCCTGACATCGGAGCGGACATGAGGCCATCTTTTGAGCGAAATGGCGCGCTATCGAGCGACGCCCAGCGTGAAGGCGAGGAGGCGTAACGGTGGCGCAAGCGTTCTTCCAGGAAGACGAGATTCTCGGCAAAGCGTATGACGCGCGGCTCGCCCGCCGGATATGGGACTTCGCCCGTCCGTACAAGCGCCGGATCACCGTCACCCTGTTCGTGGCGCTGCTAATCGTCTGCAATGACCTGCTCGCGCCTTATATCACCCAGATCGCCATTGACCGCTACATCGCGCCCGCGCATCCCTCCGGCATGAGCGAGGCCGCCCGCATGAATGGCGCGTTGCTGATGGGCGCGCTCTACCTGCTCACGCTCTCCGTGGGCTTTGGTTTGCGCTATCAGCAGACCTTCTCGCTCAGCGTGCTGGGCCAGCGCATCATGTATGACCTGCGCTCGGCGCTCTTCGGCCATATGCAGCGGCTCTCGCTCGGCTTCTTCGACCATAACCCCGTGGGTCGCCTGATGACCCGCATCACCAACGACGTGGACGCGCTCAACGATCTGTTCACCTCCGGCTCCGTCGCGTTGCTGACTGACCTGCTGACACTGCTGGGCATCATCATCATCCTGTTCATTGAGAACTGGCTGCTGGCCCTGGTCGTCTGCCTGGTGATTCCGCCGCTCGCGCTTGTCACTTCCTGGTTCCAGCGTATCATGCGCGAGACCTTCCGCTCGATCCGCGTACGTCTGGCCCGTATCAACGCCAACGTCGCCGAGAACATCGCCGGAACCCAAGTTGTCCAGCTTTTCAATCGCGAGGACCGGAGCTTCGCCTACTTCGATGACCTCAACCAGGACTACTATCGCGCCTCCCTGCGCTCGCTGACGCTGTACGCCGTCTTCCTGCCGGTCGTGAATCTCTTCGCGGCGATCGCTACCGCGCTGATCGTGCGTGTTGGCGGCGCCCAGACCGTGAGCGGCGTGCTCAGCCTGGGCGCGCTGGTCGCTTTTCTGCAATACACCGACCGCTTCTTTCTCCCGGTCCGCGACCTTGCCGACCGCTATACCACGCTCCAGTCAGCGATGGCCAGCTCCGAGCGCATCTTCCGCGTGCTGGATGAGCCAGTCACCATTACCGATCCCGCTCACCCCATCCCGCTGACCAGTGTGCGCGGCGCAATCGAGTTCCGCGATGTGTGGTTCTCCTACAACCGCGAAGAGTGGGTGCTCAAGGGCGTCTCGTTCCGCATCGAGCCAGGCGAGAACGTAGCCTTCGTCGGCGCGACCGGCGCGGGCAAGACCTCGCTCATCAGCCTGATGTCGCGGTTCTATGATGTCCAGCGCGGCGAGGTGCTGCTGGATGGCGTCAACGTCCGCGACGTGGCGCAGGCCGACCTGCGCCGCCATATCGGCGCCGTTCTGCAGGACCCTTTCGTCTTCGCGGGCACGATCGCCAGCAACATTCGCCTGGGCGCCAGCGATATCAGCGACGAGCGCATGCGTGAGGCAGCGCGCTTCGTCAACGCCGCCGGGTTCATTGAGCAGCTACCTCACGGCTATGACGAGGTGACGCGCGAGCGCGGGGCGGGTCTGTCGGTGGGCCAGAAACAGCTCCTGGCCTTCGCGCGGGCTATCGCCTTCAATCCCGAAGTCCTGCTGATCCTCGATGAGGCCACCAGCAGCGTGGATACCGCGACCGAGGCGCTGATTCAGGACGCGCTGGAAAAGCTGATGCGCGGGCGCACCTCGATCGTCATCGCCCACCGTCTCTCCACTATCCGCCACGTGGACCGCATCATCGTGCTGCACAAAGGCCGTATCGTCGAGCAAGGCACGCACGACGACCTGCTGGCGCGCAATGGCTACTACAAGCGCCTCTACGAGCTTCAGTACGCCCAGTCCATCGCTGGTGGAGACTGATCCAAATACTTTTTACACGATCTCGCCCAGCGTCAGCGGCGAGGCGGCCACTGGCGCGTCGCTCCAGGTGAGCGCCGCCAGCAGCCGCCGCTCCGCCCGCTCCGCTTCATCCTCACTGCGCGCGTAAATCTCGGCGAGCGGCTCGCCATGCTCAATCCGCTCGCCGGCCATCGCCAGCAGCCAGAGTCCGACCTCCGGCGCGATAGCGTCGCCTTTGCGCGCACGGCCAGCCCCCAGCGCCATCGCCACCGCGCCTACCTCGTCCGCCGCCCACGACGCTACCCAGCCTGCGCGCGGCGCTTTCGTCACGCGAATTACGCGCGCCTGCGGCAGCAGTTTCCAATCATGGATCGCCGCCGCGTCGCCCCCTTGCGCCGCGACCACCTCCGCCAGCTTCTCCAGCGCCGCGCCTGACTCAATCACCGCCCGCGCCCGCGCCTCGCCCTCCGCCAGCGTGCCAACCAGCCCAGCGGAGCGCAACAGAAGCGCGGACTCATGCAGACATAGCCTCATGACATCAGCCCGACCCTGGCCGCGCAGCGTCGCCGCCGCCTCCTTCACTTCCAGCGCGTTACCCACCGCTGCGCCCAATGGCTGCTCCATCGCCGTCAGCGTCGCGGTCGTCCGAATTCCCGCATCGCGTCCGATATGGACCATCAGCTCAGCCAGCTTACGGGCGTCATCCTCCGTTCGCATGAACGCGCCCCGCCCGACCTTTACATCCAGCAGCAAGTCAGAGGAACCAACCGCCAGCTTCTTGCTCATGGCGCTCGCGGCGATCAGCGGAATGCTCTCGACGGTCGCCGTCACATCGCGCAGCGCGTAGAGCTTGCCGTCCGCCGGAGCCAGCTCGCCCGATTGCGCCGCCAGCGCCATTCCGTGCCGCTCCACCAGCGCGACGAACTCCGCCGCGCTCAGCTCCGTCCGCATGCCGGGGATAGACTCCAGCTTGTCAATCGTGCCGCCGGTATGCCCCAGCCCCCGCCCCGCCATCTTGGCCACTGGCAGGCCGCACGTGGCGACCACTGGCGCGATCACCAGCGTCATCTTGTCACCCACGCCGCCTGTGCTATGCTTATCCGCCACGCGCCCGAACCGCTCGCGCAGCCGCAACTGGGCGCCTGAGCGCGCCATCGCCAGCGTCAGCGCGAGCGTCTCATCATCAGACAGGCCGCGCCAGACAACCGCCATCAGAAAGGCGGCCATCTGATAGTCCGGCGCGTCGTCGCGAGTATACGCTTCGATCAGCCAGTCAATCTCGCTGGCCGTCAGTTCTCCGCCATCGCGCTTGCGCCGGATGAGTTCCACCACGCTGCCCGGCTCAGCCACGGCACCATCCTTCTCCCCTGCCATCACAGCAGGGTTCCGCGCGTTTCAACCAGCCCCAAGCTATTCCGCGGGCTTCGCGCGTGTCTCACCGCAGCGACTACAGCGCTGCGCCGCGCCGCGCGCCAGCTCCTCCACGCCGCCATCCTCACGCAGCACAATCGCCTTCACATCGCGCCACTTGTGTCCTTTCGCCGCGCACGCGCGCGCGCCCATGCGGTCAAGCCCAACGTTCGCCAGTTCCGCCGCGATACGGCCCCAGAAGGGAATGTCGCTCAAGCCCACCGCCAAGCCTCCTCGCGCCCACGCGCGCTATTCATGCACTGTCTCACGCAGCCATAGGGCGCTCTCCGGCAGCGCGGACGAGAGCGCCTGGACAAAGCGGTCGAAATCGGGGATGTCATCACGATAGACCACCCACGCGCGATGCAGACCCCGCTCGCCCACACGCTTGTAGACCGTCACGCTGACTGAGACGCCGCTCTTGAACACCTCTTCTTTGACCTTCACGACGCCGCCCCACGGAATCACCTGCGGCTCGGCGCCCCGGTCGGCGCGCGTCACCCCTCTCTCGTCTATTCGCAGCGTATAGGGCGTGGGCGCGACCACCCGCAGATAGCCAACAAACCCCAGGATGAAGATCACGCCAATGATCGTGCTGACCAGCATCGAGGTCTTTTCGTAGAGGGCGATCAGGACGAATACGCCCGCGACCAGCGCCACGCCAAGCCCTGTCATAACCCGCTTGCGCAGACTGACGCCAGGGCTAACCCACTCTCGCGCCGTGACTGGCGAGCGCGGACCCGCGGATGTGGCGGGCGGCGCATCCGCCGCTGGCGTTGGCGTATCGTCGAGGTCTTCCATCATGGCGAGGTCATCCCTGTGGCGCTATAGGCGACGAGCGCGCCTGTCCGGCGCTCATCCGGCATTGTAGCAGCGGCGGGGGCGTCCGGCAAATCCGCGCGGGGAGCGCCGGATTGCGGAAACGCCGTTACCCCGCTGTCTCATAACGCCGCATACCTTCGAGCAGGCCGAGCGTCGCCGCCCATTCGTAGGTGTCATGCGCGGCAAGCGCCCGCAACTGGTCCTGGCCGGGTAGCGCCTTCAGCCGCGTCTCATCGTCGCGCGCCGCGGCATACTGCGCGCGCGCCCAGGCGATGTCGCTCTCCAGCGAGGTGTTTTCCCTGGCGTCGAGCGCCATCAGCCGCTCGATAGCGGCCAGCGCGCCAGGATAGCGGTCATCGCCAGATAGCCCCACAATATGCCGGGGAACGATCTCGCCCTGTATCGCCGACGCCAGCTCATCCAGCCCTTGCGCAAGCGAAGCGACCGGCGTGACGCCCGCGGGTGGCAGCGCGCTGAGCGCGTAGAGCGTCAACGCCATCTGTTCGAGAATCGCTTCCATGTGCGCCGGCAAGCGCGACTCAAGCACATGGCGGTAGGCGTAGCCACACCGCCGCAAGCGCGCTTCCAGCGGAGCGCCCGGAGCGGTATAGCCCGAAAACGCGGGCCACCACACCCCGGACTTTCCGCGCATGTGGCGCAACTCTGGGTATGCCTCATCCAGGGCGGCAAGGAAGCCCTGTGTGGCTACCTCCAGGCTGGCGGAGGCGTCTACGAGCCGCTCCAGCGCCGTTTCCAGCCTGGTAAGAAAGAGCGCGCCCAGCGCGCGCGAAGGCCGCGCTTCACCAGGAAACGATGAAACCAGCAGCAGTAGATATTCCGCTTCGACGCCAATCTGCCCCAGCGCCGCGCCCAATCCAGAGCGCACATCGGAAGCGATGCGCGATACGCGCAGCCCATCGTACAAGCGCGTGTCCCAGCCACCCGCCGATGACGCCAGACGTGGACCAGACGTCACCATCCGCCGCACAGCACCTGGGTTCATCTGCGCGCCTCCTCTGTCTCCAAGGCCGCACCACCCCCGCTTAACGCCTGCATTGTATGCCGCTCACATGCGCTAGGCAATCTGGGTAGGACCAGGCTCGAAGCCAGCCTGGTCAGCCCTCATTGACAAGGGACATGAACTCGGCGCGTGTGGCGCTGCTGCGCTGGAATACCCCGCGCATCGCGCTCGTCACGGTCAGGCTCCCCGGCTTTCGCACCCCACGCATCTGCATGCAGAGATGATTGGCCGAGATCACTACCGCGACACCTTGCGGCTCCAGCGACTTCATGATCGCGTCGGCGACCTGTGTGGTCAGACGCTCCTGCAGCTGTGGCCGCCGCGCCAGAATCTCCACCGCGCGCGCCAGCTTCGAGAGGCCAACCACCCGTCCGTTGGGAATGTAGCCCACGTGCGCGACCCCGTGAAATGGGAGGAAATGGTGCTCGCACATGCTGTAGAACGGGATGTCCTTGACGATCACCATCTCCTGGTGACCCACCTCAAAGCCAACGCTCAACACGTCCGCAGGGTCTTCGCGCAGGCCGGAGAACACCTCGGCGTACATATCGGCCACGCGACGCGGCGTGTCGCGCAGTCCCTCGCGATCGGGGTCTTCGCCCACAGCCGCGATAATCTCGCGCACCGCCTTCCGGATGCGCTGCGTATCCATTGACCCGCTTAGCGTGTCACTCGTTTCCGCTGCCATTTTTGCGTGTCCCTTGTAAGTAAACTGGAGGCGCCACCAGACCGGGCGTCTGTGCGCCTCGTCGCATGTCTGACTGTAGCCTACCGCGCACGCTGGCGCAACTATCGCTCCCCGCCTGGCTAGGCTCAGAGGGGAAGCCAAAGCTTTCCTCTGGACAGTATGGCGTGATTGTGTGATATGCTATGCGCATATCCGCCGCAACGTCGCGCTCCGGACAGCTTGATTGGCTGACGTCAGGTAGCGCAGAGCCGCGCGCCGCGTCCTCAGGATCCATCGCGTTAGCGCGAGAGGAGGTCCCCATGCGGTGTGAGCAGTGCGGACGTGTGCTCAAGAACTCCCACCTGTGGCAGCTGGGCGGCGATCTGAATGCCCCGGCTTCCCGCTCCATGCGGCAACTCTGCTGGGAGTGCCGTGAGCGCGCCGCCGCCCCGGAATCCGGGCGCGACGAAGGTTCTCTCTCTATTCTGGAGGAAGCCTACGCGATCGTCCGGGACGCCGAATCACGGAGCGCATAGCCTATCCAGAACGCCAGGCGTGGCGCAAAGCCCCCCAGGCTCGCGCCACGCCTGGCTTTAATCGCCAGGTCGCCCACCAGGCCGCGCATAGGCGGATCAAGGGACGCCTAGCCGAGCGCCATCCCGCCATCCACCACGAATACCTGCCCCGTTACATAACTTGACGCTGGCGAGGCCAGGTATAGCGCCAGCGCCGCGACCTCTTCCGGCTGCCCCGGGCGCTTCATCGGGATTCCACCCCGAATCTCCTGTCCCCAATAGGGATGCTCCAGCAGATCGCGGGTCATGTTTGTCTCGATATAGCCTGGAGCCAGCGCGTTTACGCGCACACGCCGGTCAGCCAGCTCTACCGCCAGCGTTCGGGTAAACTGGATGACCGCCGCTTTGCTCGCGCTGTAGGCCGCCATGCGGGGCGCGGCGATCTGCGCCGTCGCCGACGCCATCGTGACGATCGAGCCGCCAGCGCCCTCAGCCATCCGGCGGCCCGCCTCGGCGCAGAGAAAGAACGTCCCGCGCGTGTTCAGGGCGAAAATCCCGTCCCACTCCTCTTCTGTGATGTCCACCCCGCGTTTCCAGATAGGGCTGACGCCCGCGCTGGCTACCACCACGTCCAGCGGGCCCAGGCGCTCCCACGCCGCCGCGATGACCGCGCGCGGCGCGCCAAGCTCAGAGAGATCAGCCACCAGGGACTCAGCGACCCGCCCCTGCCCGCGAATCTCCGCCGCGACGCCAGCCAGTCCAGCCGCGTCGGCGGCGGACACCATGACATCCGCGCCGGCCTCCGCCAGCGCCAGCGCGATCACCCGGCCCAGTCCTCGACTGCCTCCAGTCACCAGCGCGCGCTTGCCCACCAGCGAGAAACGCGTCAGGATCCCCGGATTCGTCTCACCCGACCGGGTTCCCCCATCTTCTCCCATCACAGCGCCTCACCCAGCTACCGTGACAATCCGCTCCGGGTTGCGGTCCGTGAAAACCTCCACGCTATCCACGCCGACGAGGATCATATCCTCCAGGCGGACGCCACCCCATCCCGCGATATAGACGCCTGGCTCGTTCGTCACCACCGAATTTGGCTCGATGCGCTCCATCTCCGCCATCTTGGCCTCAGCCTCAGGCGCGCCGCTCCGCATCCTGCTGGCTACCGGCAGCTCATGCACCGCCAGCCCGACACCATGTCCCAGGCTATGCATGAATTCTTTCCCGTAGCCCGCATCCTCGATCACTTTGCGCGCCGCCGCGTCCATATCGCGCCCGCGACGCACGCCAGATCGCAGCGCGTCGAGCGCCGCGTCCTGCGCCGCGCGCACCACGCCGTAGATCTCCACCAGCTTCGCGCCCGGCTCGCCAATGCACACGGTCCGCGTCAGATCAGAGCAATAGCCATCCACACGGCAGCCGAAATCAATCAGCAGAGGCTCGCCCGCCTGAACAGGGTGGTCGCTGGGAACCCAATGCGGCAGGGCGCCGCCCGGCCCGCTCCCGACAATCGTCGGGAAACTCGGGCCTTCCGCGCCCAAATCAATCATCCGCCGCTCCAGCGTCGCCGCGACCTGGCGCTCAGTCATCCCAACGCGCAACTCCTCCAGCAGCGCGGCGAACGCCCGGTTGGCCACATCAGCGGCGCGGCGCATGGCCGCGATCTCCGCGTCATCCTTCGTCGCGCGCACCCGCTCGATCACATCATCCACGGGAACGAGCTCAACCGCGTCGCCCAGCGCCTCGCGGAACCGTGAATAGCGTTCGTAGGAGATCCAGTCTTTCTCGAAACCCAGCCGCTTCACGCCCCCCTCGTCACGCAACGCGCCCGCCACCACATTCCAGGCGAAATCGCCGTCGGTTAGCAGGACGTTCGCCCCGCTCGGCTTGACCTCATCCTCGATGCCATTGAGCGCGAACGTCGAGGTGACCAGCGTCAGACCACCGCGCGTCACCAGCGCCTGCCCGGCAGACTCAGTCACATCATGGTCTGTTGGTGTAAAGCCCGTCAGATAGCGACGATTATACTGGCTGACAACCAGCAGGCCATCCAGGCCCGCCTCCTCGATGCGCTGGCGTGTTTTCGCCAGGCGCGCCGCATAATCCACGTGTCCCACGACCTATCCTCTGTTCACGCCGCAACGGTCCGCGTCATGCGCGGGCATGCGACCTTTTTTCTACGCGATGCGCCCAGTGGGCAGCCTCATACATCCGCTCATCAGGCCCAAACATGCGGCCCCCGACCCAGTATGACACGCGACGCCAGCCATGCGCTACCTGCATTCGGGCGGCGTCTCGCCTGGATGGCCCGGCTGCCCGACGGGCAGCTGGCTGGATTGCGGCGCGGGCCGCGCGTCCGGGGCGATTGACGCTATCACGGCGCTGGCGGGCAAACGCCAGCCCCTCTCATACGCCCGAACGCTGGGCGTATGAGAGGGGCCGCGACAGGAAACCACGTGGGGATTGGGCTGAATATTTCGAGCGGGTTTCCATCCGGGTCGCGGAAACTAGCCCGCTTTGCGCGCCTCAACGAGGATGATCGGATGCAATCCACCCGCCTTGCGCTCAATGCGCGTCTCCGCGAAGCCCGCACGCCGCACTTCCTCGGCGGTATCACGGTTCCAGTGACAGTTGCCCGAAAAGGTGACCGTTAGGGGGACCATCGCCGTCTGGATGCCCGCCAGCACACCAACCTCACTGCGCACATGCTCCGCCATCAGCAACCGCCCGCCGGGCTTGAGCAGGCGCAGAATCTCACTCAGCCCACGCTGTGGATCACCCACTGAGCAAAATACCAGCGTGGCGACAACGCTATCAAAGCTCGCGTCGGAGAAAGGCAGCGCCTCGGCGGGCGCCTGCGTGAGCGTTATCGGGACCGGAGCCGACGCCGCGCGCAAGCGCGCGTAGCCCAGCATCGTCGCGTCCGGCTCGACCGCCTCTACGGAAGTCACGCGCGCTGGGTCGTAGAACGCGAAGTTATGGCCCGCGCCCGCGCCGATATCCAGAACACGCCCCTCCGCTACGCCCGCCGTCCTGCGCCTCAAGCCGTCGAACGTCGAGCGTCCAATACTGCTGCTGGCCAGCCACTCGAACAGGCGCGAAAAGCCCGGGTGGTCAATTACCAGCCCCTCGATTCCCGCATCTGCGGGCCGCGCGCTCTCCGTCATCGCGCCACGCTCCTTTTCTCGCCGCGCTGGCTCATCCACACAGGCGCCAGCTCTGATGGTACGATACCACCCTGACAGCGTCGTAGCAGCCTGTCACCCGATGACAGCGCACGTGTGTGGAGAATTCCCCCATGACCCTGCATGCGCTACCTCCAGAGCCACTGGAAGGCGTCACAGGCGTCGCGCTGGCCGGCGGGCGCGCCAGCCGCATGGGTCACGACAAGGCGGCGCTCCTCCTCAATGGCCGCCCGCTGGTCGCGCGTGTGGTGGAGCGTCTGCGCCTGGCGCTCGCGAACATCATTGTGATCGGCCCCCACAGCCTCGCCGCGCTCCAGCCAGGCGCGCCGGTTATCCCTGACGCGCGTCCCGGCCTCGGCCCGCTAGGCGGGCTGGCGACCGCGCTGGACGTGACAGACACTGAATGGCTCTTTCTCGTCGCCTGTGATATGCCATTCATCCAGCCCGCGCTCGTCCGCCATATGGCGTCGCTGGCGCTCGCGACGCCTGACGCCGAAGCGGTGGCGCTGCGCGCGCCGGGGGGCCTGGAACCGCTCCACGCCGCCTACCGCCACGACATCGCCCCGCATGTCGCGCGAGCGCTCGCCAGCCCGCGCCCCTCGATGCGCGGGCTGCTGGAAAGCTTGCGCGTTCTCGAGGTCGCGCCAGCGGATGTGGCCAGCCTCGACCCAGGGAATCTCTCGACCTTCAACGCCAACACTCCGGATGACTGGAGCCGGGCGCTCCTGCTGGCGGCTAAGGAGGCTGGCGAGGACCACTCCTGACGATCAACGGCGCACGAAGGGCTGCGTGAACATGCCCGCCGTGTTGAGAATAACGCCTGTATACCAGGCGTAATAGCCTAGCTCAGCATGCGCGCCGAGGAGCGTAAAGCCCGCTTGCCAGGGGGCTAGCGCTGCGCCAGCCAGTGGATCGAACGCGCCAAAGACCAGCGCGCCACCATCCACGATCAGCAGCAACAGCATCATGATGAGCATCAGTGGCATCAGCAACGCCGTCGCGCATCCCGCCATCCCTATTGGCCGCGACAGCCAGTTTAGGAACGTCAGGACATAATTCATCCCCGCCAGCGTCAGCGAAAATATCGCCACAGCGGTGACGATTAACTGCGCAAGCTGCCCTGCGGCGTCAGGTTGGCCGGAAAAGAACGGGATCGGGAACGATTGCGCATAGACCAGCGTGCCGCCAGAAGTGGCTCCCCAGGGAATGTTGAGCGCCGCCAGCAACAGGAGGAATCCCAGGCCCAGAAGCGCGTGCGGCAGCGGCAGCAGCCGCCAGAGCCGATGGACAGGCGCGGAGAGCGTGGACGCGCCCCGCTTGGGTGAATATGGCGCGGGCCGCGCTGGCGCGGGCCTACGCGGAGCCGGGGCCGGAGCCGCTGGGGGCGTTCGCGGCGCGGGAGCCCTGGCGGGCGCCTGGGGAGCGACGGGCGCAAGCTGTGGATTCACCACAGTTGGAGCGTTCTGGTCGGTGGACCCTGGCCACTGGCGCGGCGCCGGCGCTGATGGCGCGGGTGGAGAATTGGGCGCGGCTGGCGGCGCGTATGGCGTGGGATAGGAAATCGTCGGGCTATCGGGAAACGTCTGTGCTGTCCGCCCGCCCGCCATGTTCGGGTCCCACGGGATAGTCTGCTCTCGCGGGGGAATATATGGTGGCGTCACATCGGGATCAGTCGGCGCGTCATTGAAATTCGTCGCCATTGGCACGAACCCCTAAATTGAAAAACACGCGCGCAACAGCGCATTCAGAAATTGGGCAGATAGCGATCCACTTCCCATTGATGCACCTGCTGGCGGTACACCTCCCACTCGTCCGCCTTCGCCTCAATGAACCAGGCCGCGATCTGCTCACCGAGCGCGGCGATCATCGTCTCGTCGCGCTGCAGCTCAGCCAGCGCCTCGCTCAGGCTCGATGGCAGCAGCGCGATGCCGCGCCGCAACCGCAACGACTCATCGAGGGTATACAATCCCTCTTCCACCGGCTGCGCCAGCGGCAGATCGCGGTTAACGCCATCCATCCCGGCGCGCAGCATCGCGGCGAAAGCCAGATATGGGTTGCAGCTTGGGTCCGGCGCGCGCAGTTCCACCAGCAAGCTTTCTGGAGAGTCTGGCTCAAAACGTGGGGCCCGGATCAGCGCCTCGCGATTGACGCGACCCCAGCTGATCATGACTGGCGCCTCGAAACCTGGCACCAGCCGCTTGTAGGAGTTCACCAGGGGCGCCAGGATCGCGCACATCCCCCGCGCGTGCGCGAGCTGCCCGGCGATAAAGCGCCGGCCCACGTTGGAAAGGCCGTAGCCTGGATCCGCCAGATCGGCGAAAGCGTTTGTTCCATCCGCTAGCCGCGTCAGTCGCTGGTGGGTGTGCATCCCGTTGCCGTTGACACCGAAAAACGGCTTGGGCATGAACGTCGCCTTCAGGCCGTGACGCTGCGCGATGGTCTTGACAGCGTAGCGCGCGGTCACTACGCCATCCGCCACCTTGAGGGCATCCGCGACCGTGAAATCAATCTCATGCTGCCCCGCCGCCACCTCATGATGGCTGCTCTCGATGCTGATCCCCATCTCGTTGAGCGCCGCCACGATCTCACGCCGCACATCCGCCGCCAGATCCGTCGAGAGGTCGAAATATCCGCCGCTATCATGCGCCAGCGGCCGCCCCACGCGGGTGTCCCCCTCCTGCAACAGGAAAAACTCGAGTTCTGGCGAAACCTCATAGCGATACCCATGCGCTTCCGCCTCGCGCGCGGCCTCGATCAGCACCGCGCGCGAATCGCCGCCGAAGCGCTCTCCTGTGGGCATCAGGACATCACAGATCAGTCGGGCGATGCGCCCTTCTCCCGTTGAATTCGCCGCGCTCCAGGGAATCTCCGCGAACGTGGACAGATCGGGACGCAGATACATGTCTGTCTCAGCCACGCGCGCCAGGCCCTCGATCGCCGAGCCATCGAACCAGTGTCCACGCATCAGGGTGTCGTGCAGCTGGCTTGCGGGAATCATCACCGACTTCGCCATTCCAACCACATCGGTGAATTCCAGATTGATGAAGCGAATGCCGCGCGTCTCCACCCGTTCCAGCGTGCGCGCGGCGTCTTCCGGACGCGCGACGCCGGTCGGCGAATGGCTAGAGCGCCGCGGCTCGTGCGCTGGCGGGGTCATGCGCGCCTCCTCAACGTAATCCAGCGAACGCTTGTGAAATACAGCTTATGGGCGTGAGCGGACGCGGAAGGCGCGACGCTCCTCGGCGGCGCGCCACCGCTCGCGCTCCTCTTCTGTCTGGAGGACCAGCGGCGGCACGGGCGTTGGTCTGCCCAGGTCGTCAATCGCGACGTAGACCAGATGGCTGGCGCCCGCGTTGCGCACCTTGCCCGTCCGTAAGTCTTCAGCCTCGATCAGCGCCTCGACCTCCATAGAGGTCCGCCCTGTATACGTAAGACACGCGCGAATCGTCAGTAAATCACCAATATAGACCGGCTCTTTGAACACCATCGAATCCATCGCCACCGTCACGCAACGCGCCCGCGAATGCCGGATGGCCGCCGCGCCGCCCGCCTCATCCGCCAGCCGCATGATCGTCCCGCCATGCACGTTGCCCCAGGAATTCGCGTCAGGTGGCTGCATGGTGATCGCCATGACTACCCGCGACTCATCCACTGTCTTCCCTGGGGGCGTGGCGGCTGGCTCCGCTGGGATATCCACCGCTCGGTTCGCGTTCTGCTTTGTCACGTTTCCAGTCTCTTTATATCCAAGGAGCGTCATCACGCAAATGGGATAGCCGCTCGCGAGGCGCGTGGAAAGAATGAGAATGCGACGATCGCCAGATCCCGGCCCCATCTTCCCATGCGCGACCTATAATCATCCGCCATGATAACATGGATCGGCGGGGCTACGCGCGCTATAAAGGCCGTCACATTCCATCCGTGAGCTCGATCACACTTTCCAGCAAGGGAGCGTCACATTCCGATGACCCAATCATCTCCGTCGCGCCGCTCTAGGCCGCGCGAATCCGCCACCCCCTCCCTCTGGAACGCGGAGCCGCCCACGCGCGCCGCCATCTGGCCAGGTTTGCCCGACACCGCGCCGACCAGCGCCATCCGTGACAGCCTCTATGACCTCATCCCACTTGGCCCGCTGGAGATTGATCTGCTGGCCACGCCTGCTTTCACCCGTCTACAGGGCGTCAAACAGCTGGGCTTTGTCTACCGCGTCTGGCCAGGCGCCACACATACCCGCTTCGAGCACAGCCTTGGCGTCTACTACCTCATGCTGCGCGGCCTGCGCGCGCTGTTAGCGTCGGATTCCAGCGGCCTCACCCCAGCGGGCCTGACCGAGGAGGACGCGCGAACGGCGCTGGCCGCCGCCTTGCTCCACGACATTGGCCACTACCCTTTCTCCCACGCCATCGAAGAACTGGGCTACCCCGTCCTGCCCCACGAGCGCATAGGCCGCCAGATCATCGAGACTGGCGAGGTGGCCGCGGCCCTGGAGCGCCACAAATTGCGCCCTGACCGTGTCGCCAGCATGATTGACCCGCCAGCGGACAGCGCTCTGGAGCCGGGTCTC
>JAKAIY010000032.1 GCA_021814145.1 Chloroflexota bacterium | reverse complement strand
CAGAAAAAGAACGTATGCAGCGCCAGCGCCCATAGCTCCGGCGCGGCGGGGCGCCGCCACAATCCCCACACCGCCAGACCAAAGCAGAGCGCGCCCGGAACCGCGACGAAGAGCGCGGACCCCCAGATGAATGGCGGCCACGGCCACAATTGCGCCAGCCCCTGGAATGGAATGGGCGAATAGGCCAGCACAGATGGAATGCCGTCTGAGCCCAGCCAGCCAAACACAAAGAGCTTCCATGTCAGATAGGGGGCCATCACTCCAGCCAGCCACAGCGCCGGGCGCCATACCGCCTTCAGCGCCGCCCGCGCGCGCGCCAGCGCCTGCCCGCGCGCCGCGAGGCCGTCACTGATGATGGCGGCGATCGCCAGCGCCAGTGGAAACGCGGCAGCCGTCTCGCGTGTCAGCACGGCGAGCGCGAACACAACGCCTGACCACAGCCATATCCGCCGCACGCCTCGCTCACGCAGCCACAGTCCCAGCGCCACCAACCCGTATGCCAGTGGCTCCGTCACATCCGCATGCAGCGCCGCCAGCGTACCCGGAAACGCGACGTAGAGCAGCGTTAGCCACGGTGAGAAGCCGCGCCGCCGCAGGATATCGCCCATCGCCAGCGCGGTTCCAGAGATCGCGAGCCAGTTGATGAGCAGCATCGTCCACGGAATGAGCGCTGGCGAGCCTAGGGCCAGAACTCGAGCCAGCATCGGATAGAACGGGCGGGAGAGCCGGTACGCTGGCAAATCCATATATGGCGCCGCATGCTGCGGGTCAACGGCGAAATAGTAGTAAAACTGCCCGTCATAGCCGACTCCATCAGCCGCGTATCCATGGTATGAAGGGTCATAGCGGATGATAGCGCTTGAGTCTCCACCCTTGTTGAGAAGCCGCCGCCCCATATGGAGGAAATCCCGTATATCCCCGCCCAGCGCGAAATACACCCCCAACAACACCCCTAGCGCGATAAAGACCACCAGCGCCGGCGCCCACGCCTCACGCGCCAGTTCCGCCAGCCGTGACACGCCACGCGCGGGCGCTACCCGCGATGAAACCGGAGAAGCCACGACATCCCGCCCTTTCCTGGCATCCACATCTCCACACCCACTTCCGTATATCCCGCCTACTCTAACACCACGCCGCTGACCTGGCAACGCCCGCGGTAACATGCCCTGGCCTCGCTCCACCCAGCGCTTGACAGAACACCGCCACTGGCCGCACAATACGCCCACAAACCCCGGCATGGAGCGACGCGACGGCGCGCGCTCCATCGGGCCTCATCAGACGCTCGCTAGCGGACGCCATCGCTGGCGCGGGAGGTATTGCCCCATGACGCAGACCACAACAGACACGGAATCAGGCGGGCAGAATCGCGGCGCGCTCTCCTGGAGCTACGTCAGTGGCGTTAGCGATACGCCCCTGCTCGGTATCACTATCGGCGACCTCTTCGACGCTACTGTCACCCGTTTCCCCGACCGCGAGGCGCTTGTCTCGCGCCACCAGAACCTGCGCTACACCTGGCGCGAGCTGCGGGACGAGGTCAACCGCTGCGCCCGCGGCCTGATGGCGCTGGGCGTCAAGAAGGGCGACCGCGTGGGCGTCTGGGCGCCCAACCGCGCCGAGTGGGCCATCACCCAGTTCGCCACCGCCAAGATCGGCGCGATCCTCGTCAACATCAACCCCGCCTACCGCCTCCATGAGCTGGAATACGCCCTCAACCAGTCTGGCTGCTCCACGCTCGTCTTCTCCCCCATGTTCCGCACGACCAACTATACCGAAATGATCATGACCCTCTGCCCGGAGCTGAACACCTGCGCGCCGGGGCAGCTCGACAGCCACAAGATCCCATCCCTGCGCCACCTCATCCGCATGGGTGACGAGCGCGCGCCCGGCATGTGGGTCTGGGGCGAGATCCTGGAGCGCGCCAAGGAGATCAGCCCCGCCGCCCTGGCCCAGCGCCAGTCCGAGCAGGAGTTCGATGACCCGATCAATATCCAGTACACCAGCGGCACCACCGGCAACCCCAAAGGCGCGACCCTCAGCCACCACAACATCCTCAACAACGGCTACTTCGTCGCCCGCCTGCAAAACTTCACCGAGAACGACCGGCTCTGCATCCCTGTCCCGCTCTACCACTGCTTTGGCATGGTGATGGGCAACCTCGGCTGCGTCACCCACGGCGCCACGATAATCTACCCCGCCGAGGCGTTCGAGCCCGCCACCACACTCGAAACCGTCCAGGCGGAGCGCTGCACCTCGCTCTATGGCGTCCCGACGATGTTTATCGCCGAGCTGGCCTACGCCGATTTCGACAAATACGACCTCTCCAGCCTGCGCACCGGCGTCATGGCTGGCTCGCCCTGCCCCGTTCAGGTCATGCGCCAGGTGATTGACCGCATGAACATGCGCGACGTCGAGATCTGCTACGGCATGACCGAGACCAGCCCCGTCTCCTTCCAGACCCACGCCGATGACCCACTGGAGAAGCGTGTCGGCACCGTCGGCCAGATTCACCCCCACGTCGAGGTGAAGATTGTGGACCCCGCCACGGGCAAGGTCGTTCCGCGCGGCATGCCCGGCGAGCTGCTTACCCGCGGCTACTCGGTGATGATCGGCTACTGGAACAATGAAGAGGCGACCGCCAAGGCGATAGACGGCTCCCGCTGGATGCACACCGGCGACCTCGCCACGATGGACGCCGACGGCTATGTCAACATCGTGGGCCGCCTCAAGGACATGGTGATTCGCGGCGGCGAGAACATCTATCCCCGCGAGGTCGAGGAGTTCCTCTACACTAACCCCAAGATCAGCGACGTGCAGGTCATCGGCGTCCCCGACGCGCGCTACGGCGAGGAGCTCATGGCCTGGGTCAAGCTGAAGGACGGCGAGGTCGCCACCGCTGAGGAGCTCCAGGAGTTCTGCCGCGGCCAGATCGCCACCTTCAAGATCCCGCGCTACTGGAAGTTCGTGGACGGCTTCCCGATGACTGTCACTGGCAAGATCCAGAAGTACCTCATGCGCCAGCAGGCCATCGAGGAGCTTGGCCTCCAGCAGGCCGCCAGCGTCCAGACGGCGTAAGCGCCGCGCGCGGCGAACAACCAGCTATCGCCCACCTCACTCTGGCCTCCCCAATCAGGAGCCAGGGTGAGGCTGCGCTTCCCCGCCTACGCCTCATCCCCCGGCGGCGCCTCCTCGTGTTTGGGCGTGTCCGCCACCTGCCCGCGCCGCACCGCTGGCGTCGCTGGTATCGTCTCCTGCAAGAGCGCCCGCTGCGCCTCCATCATCTCATCGTCCAGCGCGCCCGGCTCCGGCCCGCGCGCGGCTGACATCACGACTGTCGGCTGCTCGGACGAGGCGTCCACCACCGGCCTCATCACCACCGTTGGCTGCTCGGTCGCATCCTCCGCGTTCACCTCTTCCGCGATGTCAGCGTTCACCTCTCGCGTATGCGGCGGCCATTCATGGCCATGCTCCCCTTCCACATCGCCATCTTCGCCGCGACTTCTGAACACTGGGCGGTCCGTTGGGCGCAGCAGGCCCGTCAACCCGCTTGGCTCCGGCAGCCACCGTGTCTTCGGCGCGCTCGCCAGTCCCGTCTCAGGTTCCATCCCCGGTCCCATCTCAGGGCCTAGTTCGCGCTCCCGCAGGCGGAACTGCGCGATCTGCTCCTGGAGCGCCCCCGCCAGGTCCACCAGATAGTCCATCGAGGCCCGCGCCTGCTCCATGCCATCGCGCGCCTGTGTTGAAACCGTCGCCAGCTCGCGGATCGCCTCCACCACCTGCGACGCCACCCCCGCCTGCTCCACCGCGATGTCGCTGATCTGCTGGATAGCTTCCGCCATGCGCTGCGTAAAGCCATCCACCGCCTCCAGCGCGGACCCCGCCCGTGTCACCAGCTCCGACTGCAAGACCACCCGCTCGGCGCCTTGCTCGATCTGCCGCGCCACCTGCCCCGTCTCGCTCTGCACCGCCTGGATGCGCGCGTGAATCTGCCGCGTCGCCTCCGCGCTATGATTGGCCAGGCTCCGCACCTCCAGCGCCACCACCGCGAAGCCGCGCCCGTGCTCGCCCGCGCGCGCCGCTTCGATTGAGGCGTTGAGCGCCAGCAGGTTCGTCTTCGCCGCGAAATCCTCCACCACCCGCACGATCATCCCGATGTCCTGCACCGTCTCGCCCAGCCGCTTCACCTTCTTCGTCGCCTGCATGGTCTGCTCGCGCACCAGCAGCATGCCCTCCGCCGCCAGCTCCGCCGCCTTGCTCCCTTCCCGCGAAACCTCGCTCGCCACCTGCGCCAGCCCGCTCGATTCCTCCGCCGTCGTCGCGATGCGGCGCACGTTCTCCGCCATCCCCTCCACCACCTGCGACAGCTCCAGGATGCGCTCCGCCTGGTCCTGCGCTCCCTCCGCCAGATAGGTCGCCGCCGCCCGCACCTCGCTCGCGTGCTGGTTCACCATCTCGCTCGCCGCCCGCACCTCCGCCAGCACCCCATTCAACGTCAGCAGCAGGTCATTGAGCGAGCTGGCCAGGGGCGCCAGGCCCACGCTCAATGGCGGCGCGGGCTGGCGCAGATCGTGATCGCGCGCCAGTTCCAGGCTCCGGCGCAGCAGCGCGAGACCTTCATTCAGCATGCGCCGCTCCCGCTCGCGCTCGGCGAAGATACGGCTCGTGTCAATCGCCAGCGCGGCCTGGTCCGCGAATAGCTCGATGATCTCGATGGTTTCCAGTGTTGGAATCCGACGGTCCTCCGGCTGGTCCAGCGAGAGCAACCCCAGCATGCGCCCCGTACGCGGACTCATCAGCGGCGTCAGCAGCATATCTTCCGGGTCCCACTCATCCGGCGCGCCCGTCACTGGCTCCGGCGGCGGCTCAACCACCCCACCCGCCGCTTCCATCACCTGGCGATACTGGTGGGGAATGAAATACGAACGGCTGCGGCGAAAGCGCGGCTGCATCCCTGCCGCCAGCTCCGTCAACCGGAGCGGGCGCGCCATCAGCTCGCGCTGATTCGCCGGACTCAGCCCAATCGTCGCCACGACATCCAGATAGTCGCTTCCTGGCCGCGCCAGGTTCACCGCCGCCACGCGGAAGCCAGTCGAGCCGCTCACCGCCGCCGCCACCTGCGCGCAGATGCGCTCGATTCCCATCTCCGCGCGCAGCGCCGCGCCCAGCCGCACCATCTCCTTTACCTGACGCATGCGCCGCTCCGCGTCCCGCGCCGCTCCCAGCGTGTACGCGGCGCCTCCAGGGCGGCCACCGCCATCAGTCTCGCGCGGCCCCGTCATCATGCGCCTCCCTCTCAGCCAGCTTTCCGCGCAGCCGCATCCGCCGCGCCGGTCAGCTACGCCTCTTCCAGCGCCGCCGTCAGCCAGTCCACATGCTGGCCATCGTGCCGCGCTATCTGCCGGAACAGGTCGCGCACCCGCCCCTGGCCATACGGAGAATGTGGTGATACCAGATCGAGTCGCTCATCACTCAGCGACGCCAGGAGCGCCAGCGTCTCGCGCCGCGTCTCCCCGAGCTTCTCCAGCAGCGTCGCCGCCGGCTCATCATGATACTTGGCGATGGCGCGCTCGTTCGACTGATTGACCATCCGCGCCACCGCGTCGCGGTCCAGCGAGCCAACCCGCGTATAGAAGCCCGCCGGATCCTCCTCGCCCGCCAGCGTGCGCTTCACTACTCCCTGAAAATAGCGCTCCACTCCCAGCGCATGCGCCAGATGGTCCTTCGCCCGCCACATCTCGCCACCCTCCACCTCGCTCGGCGTGAGGGGCCGCTCCAGGTCCTCCGGCGTCCGCGCCGCGAACCACCGCTCCAGCCGCTCCCGCTGCTCCGTCAGGGCCGCGATCAATTCCTCTCGTGTCGGCGCTGGTGTCATCGTACGCTCCTTTTCATGGCGGGCGCCAGTCCATGAGGTCCGCGACTTCTCTCCTCAGTATGACACACCCACCAGCCAAAATACGCCCCTGAAAAAACGCCAGCGCCACGAAGACCCGCGGTCCCGTGGCGCTGGACGGCGAAAAACACGGCTTTTCCTACTGGCCCGGATAATGGCACGCTGTCACATGCGTGGCGCTCGCCCCTGGCTTGATTTCCAGCGGCGGAGGCGTATTCCGGCATATCTCCTGCGCCTTCCAGCAGCGTGGATGGAACGGGCAGCCCGCCGGCGGATTTACCGGGCTTGGCACATCGCCGGTCAGGATGATCCGCTTGCGCGTCTTCTCCATATCAGGGTCGGGGAACGGGCTGGCCGAGAGCAGCGCGATGGTATACGGGTGCTGGGGGCTCAAGTAGATCTCTTCCGCCGGGCCATACTCTACGATATGCCCCAGATACATGACCGCGACCCGCGTGCTGATATGCTTGATCGCCGACAGGTTGTGGGCGATAAACATATACGTCAGGTTGAATTGCGCCCGCAGGTCCGCGAGCAGGTTCAGCACCTGCGCCTGAATGGACACGTCCAGCGCCGAGATCGGCTCGTCAGCCACGATGAAGCGCGGATTCAGCGCCAGCGCCCGCGCGATGCCGATGCGCTGCCGCTGCCCGCCGCTGAACTCATGCGCGTAGCGGTTCAGGATGTTCGGGCTCATGCCCACCACCTGCAACAGGTAGCGGATGCGCTCATCCATCTGCTCGCGCGTCCCGTAGTTGAAGTTGGTCAGCGGCTCCGCGATCAGCGTACCCACCGTGAAGCGCGGGTCCAGCGAGCTAAAGGGGTCCTGGAAGACCATCTGCATATCGGCCCGGCGCTGGCGCAACCGGTTGCGGGGTAATTTCGCCAGGTCCTCGCCTTCGAAGAACACATGGCCCGCCGTTGGCTTGATCAGCTGCAGCACCGCCCGTCCCAGGGTAGACTTGCCGCAGCCGCTCTCACCCACCAGGCCCAGCACTTCGCCGCGCTTGACCTTCAGGTCTACTCCATCCACCGCCTTGACCGAGGCGACCGTCTGGCCGAACAGGCCGCCGTGGATGGGAAAATGGACCTTGAGGCCCTGAATATCTAACAGTGTATCGTCCGCATTGGGGGTCGCCACATCAGGCTGTGGCATCGTCGTTTCCAACGGGAACCGCTCCCTTCAAACACCGTGCCTGTTCGTACCTGCGCAGGTCGCGCTTCTCGGGTCTCACCACGCCACAGCCAGCGGGCATAGCGAGCGTGATACCGTCCGGTCAGAATGGATAGAAACACGCTACCCGCTGGTCCGTATCCACGGTCTCCAGCACCGGGAGCTCCTCGCGGCAGCGCGCCTGCGCCTTACGGCAGCGCGGCGCGAATGGGCATCCCGGCGGAAGATTCACCAGGTTCGGCGGCTGCCCGCCGATCGCCGCCAGCTTTGTTCCTGGCGGCATATCCGGGCGTGGCACCGCGTTGAGCAGCGCCTGCGTGTAGGGATGCGCGGGATTCTTGAACACCCGGCGCGTTGGCGCGGCCTCCACGATCCGCCCCGCGTACATCACCGACACCCGGTCGCATGTTCCCGCCACGACGCCCAGGTCATGCGTAATCAGCAGCGTCGCGGTATTGAACTCCTGCGCCAGCCCTTTCATCAGGTCCAGCACCTGCGCCTGAATCGTCACATCCAGCGCCGTCGTCGGCTCGTCCGCGATCAGCAGCTTGGGGTTGCAGGAGAGCGCGATAGCGATCATCACGCGCTGCCGCATGCCGCCGCTAAACTCATGCGGGTAGTGATTCAGGCGCCGCCGCGCCTCCGGGATGCGCACCAGGTCAAGCATCTGCGCCGCGCGGTCCATCGCCGCGCGGTCGTCCAGCTTCAGGTGCGTCTTCACCGCCTCGGCGATCTGAAAGCCGACCGTATAGACCGGATTGAGCGAGGTCATCGGGTCCTGGAAGATCATCGCCATCTTGCCGCCACGAAGCCTGTTCATCTCTTCGTCCGACAGCCCGGAGATCTCCTCACCCTGAAAATAAATATTGCCGCCGACGATCTTGCCCGGAGGGCTCTCAATCAGCCGCATGATCGAGAGCGAGGTCACGCTCTTCCCGCAGCCGCTCTCGCCCACTAGGCCGAGTGTCTCACCCTCATTAATGTGAAACGTCACATCCTCGACAGCCTTGACTACTCCACCACGGGTGAAGAAGTGCGTCTGCAAGTGCTGGACGTCCAGGAGCCGTTCTGCCATGCTCGATGTCGCTCCATCGCTGCGCCCCGGCTAGCCTCTGGATATGCCCAGCCGGAGCGTCTGTCGCACAGACACGCCTGTACCCAGCGTGGGGTACATACGCGGTAGGCGTCCGCCCGCTCGCGCCGGAGAGCGAGAGCTCTCCGCGCCAGCGACCATCCGCCCATAGTCGGGTTAATCTTTCGTGCGCGGATTGAAAGCGTCCTGTACGCCATCACCCACGAAGGAGAAGGAAAGCACCAGTATTGTCAGCACCAGGGTCGGGAAGACGACCTCCCAGGGATTGATATAGATCTGACTGATCGCATCGTTGATCATCAGACCTAGACTGGAGCCTGGGGGCTGCACGCCCAGACCCAACAGCGAAATGACCGCCTCACTGACAATTGTGCCGACCATATCCAGCACCGCCGCCACGACGACGATGTTGAACAGGTTCGGCACAATGTGGCGCATGATGATCTGGAAATTCGAAGTCCCCACCGTCCGCGCGGCCTCGATGAACTGCTGCTCACGCAGCTGCAGCGTCTGTCCGCGCACCAGGCGCGCCATGAACGGCCAGACCGCGATGCCCAGCGCCAGACTTACCAGAATCAGGCGCCCTGGCAGCCCAAACCGGTTCTGGAACGTCGGGCCGAGCGTCGCCGCCGCCAGAATCGCGAACAGCAGGCCAGGGAAAGCGAACATGATGTCCGTGAAGCGGTCGAGGAACGTCGCCAGCCAGCCGCCGTAGTAGCCCGCCAGCATGCCAATGGTCAGGCCAAGCCCCACGTCGAGGATTTCCACCAGGATCGCGACCTCGATCGAGACGTTCACGCCCGCCATCAGGCGCGCCAGAATATCACGCCCGATCCCGTCCGTGCCAAGCGGGTGAATGATTGAGAACGAGGGATACTCATCCTGCCGGGCGATGTCCACCTGCGTGTAGTTGTGGTAGTCCATCGGCGTCAGGGTTCCCGTTCCCGTCACGCCACCCGTGATATTCGGCCCGATCCGCGTGTAGACCAGCGGCCCTACATAGGCGGTGACAATGATCATCAGCGTCACCGCCAGAAAAAACATCGCCCGGCGGTCGCGGCCCAGCCGGCGCAGCGAGGCCTGCACTGGCGAGAGCGACTGCCCCTCCGTCACGGCCTCAAACGTCGAGGCCTGACGCTCCAGAAACTCCGGCGACGCCTCCGGCAGCGTCCCCCGCTCTGGTCCGCCAACCGCGTTGATCGTCTCGGGGGTCGAGGAGAGACCGCCCCCTGCGCCAACGGTATCGAGCGATTGCATGCTATCTGGAGTCTCGTCAATCTTCATGGCTCCACGCTCCTCTCACCCTGGGATTATCCCGGGCTCGCGCCCGAATCGCTCCGGCGCGAGCATGGTCAAGGTCAATACTGGCGCCTGCTGTAGCCAGGGCTTATGAACAAGTACAGCGCGTCATACTGTTGCGCCGGTCGCTCTCCGGGAAGCGCCCCACTGACACGTGGGACAGACCCTCCCTGAGGGCGCCCTACGAGACCTTGATGCGCGGGTCTACCAGGCCATAGACCACGTCAGCGACCAGGTTCATCAGCGTGACCGCCGCCGCCAGCAGGATACCAACACCCTGCACTACTGGGAAATCACGCGAGACAATGGAACTGAGCGCCTCTGAGCCTATTCCAGGGATATTGAAGAGTTGCTCGGTAACAAACAGGCCAGTGACGACATAGCCGATCGCCGGGCCGAGAATGGTGATGAGCGGGAGGACCGCGTTCCGGAACGCATGCCGCCACAGCACGATGCGCTCACTGACCCCTTTCGCCCGGGCTGTGCGCACATAGTCCTGTCGCAGCACCTCGATCATGCTGGTGCGCGTGAAACGCAGGTAGAACGCGAAGCTTGTCACTCCGGTGATCACGATCGGCGCGAGCATCGTGTCCCATGTGCCCCAGCCCGACACCTGCAAGTGCGGCAGATTGTTATTACTCAGCCACACCATCGCCAGCTGATAGAACGGGATGATGACGAATGACGGGATCGCGAACAGCACCAGACCCAACGTCTGGATCACCGTGTCGTAGCGCGTGTTCGAGCGCACCGCGGCCAGCATGCCCAGCGGCACACCCACCAGCACCGCCAGCGCCAGGCTGGTCAGTCCAAGGACCATCGAGGTCGGGACGTACAGGCTCAGGATCTCCCATACCGACCGCGTGCGGTCCGCCCAGGACTGGCCGAGATTGAAGTGCAGCAAGCCGAAAAGATAATTCCCGTACTGCTGATACCAGGGGAGGTCGAGGCCGTAAAAGTGGCGCAGCGCCTTCGCGTTCTGAGGTGAATAGTGCTGCCCTAACTGCGCGACCACCGCGTCGCCTGGCGCGAAGTAGCCCAGGATAAACGTGATGAACGTGACGCCGAGGATGACAAAGAGCAGTCCCGCGATCCTGCGTATGAGAAACTGCGCCCCCAAGCGGATTCCGGTGAAGACCAGAAACGCCAGCACGACCACCGCGGTGATGATCGCTGGAAGATTCGAGAGGTCCATACGTCACCTTTCGTCGGTCAGTTGAGGCCACGGCCTGCTCTCACAAGGAATGCGCCAGCTCGCCTCACTGCATGTACACGCCACCTTCCACCAGCGCGACGCGCCGGGTTGGGGAATTTCCGGCGCTGGGGCTGTATAAAAGGCTCCCGGCGTGATTGCGTCATATTATAGCATACACAGGGCTGTCGCAAGCCCTGCGCGAATGTGATTCGCGCCTGTGAACAACACCAAAAAAACCTCGCCACGCCGCCGCTCAGGCCAGCGCGGCTGTGACTCACCCGCCAGCGGGAAAGCGCATGGCTAGCGCCTCCAGCGCCGGTCACGCGCGCCATCAACTCTCCCGGCGCGCCCAGTGTTACCCCCGCCGCCTCTAGGCGCGCCAGCCAGAATACCTGCCCCGACGCGAGCGGAATCCCTACCGGCTTCGCTCACGGGCGGACGCCCAACTCAGCGCAAGGGGCGATTTACCCCCCTGTACTTGCTTGACGCGAGCTTCCCCGCCAGTTTTACAGCCCGCGCTGTGTTTCCGGCCAGCTTTTGCGCCGGGCCTGGCGCCACTCATGGACGCGCCAGCCGCGACGCCGGCGTTTGCGGGTCCACAGCGCCTAGCGACTCACCGGCGCCATCAGTGAAGCCGCTTCGTGGCGGCGCGCATGGAGTGTCCTTACTCACTCACGCACGGGCCGCGCGGGCCGTGCGTCCTACGCGCCCTTTGCGTGGTCAATTCATCAGCGATGTCGCCGGCATGTCGAGTGTCACGAACTTGCCAGCGGGCGCGCGGGAGTTATCTCCGCGCTCGATAACATCGAGCACGTCAGAATTCGCGCCCAGCGGCGCGCGCAAGGACGCGTCCGGGTTTGCGTCGGTAAAGCGCGTGGAGAGGCGGTTGGGGCGCAGCGTCGCCAGCGTCGTCTGCGTCAGCGCGGCGGCGATCTGGGTCAGCGGATACGATGTCATCCCGTCACGCTGATCACCCGTAATCCAGAAAATCACCCCATCGCGCTCGAAGATCAGCATGCTGCGCGTCCCGCTCTGCCACATCTTGCGGCCACCTGGCGTCACCACCCACATACCATCCACATACACCGCCGGCTGCCCGTTGACGCTCGTCATGGTCGCGGAGCCGTTCTGCACCGCCAGCAGCACGGCGCTATACGCGCTGGAGAGCCGGAACTCGCGGATATCCAGCAGCCCTGAGCCGCCCTGCGAAGCGCCCGTTCCCTGCCCGTTCGACGTCTGGGACGAAGAGCTCGGCGTCGCTGGCTGCGTCAGCGAATACTGGATGTCCAGCAGGGGGCCGTTCGACCAGTCCTGCTGATCGATCTGGCTCATCCCGGCATATGAATACGCGCCAAACACTGGACCCAGCCAGAACACAGGGGACGCCGCGCCTGGCCGCGCTTCCTGACCGAGAGGCCTCGCGGGCTTCGCGACTTGCGTTGGGTAGCTATCAATCTGCTGCGCGCCCGTCTGGCCCAGCAGCAGGAGCAGCCCCTCAGCAAAGGAAGGAGTCGCCAGATAGATGCTGCCAATCACCAGCGCCATCAGCAGCGAGAGGGCCGCGAGCACGGGCGTTCCCGCCCGCCGCGCCGGCTCCGTGACGCTGCTCAGTGTCGCGCCTTCCGGCAGGCCCAGAAGACCCCGGCGAGGCGTCAGCGAGCGGGACGGCAGCCCCAGCCGTCGCATCACGCGATAGGTCAGCCTGCGGGTATACCCCCTGCTCAACGGCGCGCGCAGCTCATCATCCAGCAGCGTCTGCACGTAGAGCGGCGGCAGCGTCTCATCCTCGATCGGGAACAATTCCCGCAGCTCCGCGGCGAACCGTCTCTCTTCCGGAGTGAAGTCCTCCGGCCAGGCTCGCCCGTCATCCTCCTGAACGTCCCGGAGATCAGGGCGATCAGGAAGGTTCGGGCTGTCTGAGCGCTCGTACCCGCTCATAGGTCTGCTCCTCGAGGGCGTCGCGTAATGTCTTGCGCGCTCGCCAGAGTCGTGTATCAATGGCATGGCGCGTGAGGCCCGTCTTCGCAGAAATATCCTCAGTGCTCGCCAGCCGGAAATACCGCATGTACACGAGATAGCGATCCAGCTCAGGTAATGCTTCCAACGCCGTGCGAAGCTCCTCGCGACGCTCGCGCTGTTCGAGAAGACCTTCCATATTGTGGTCCGCCAAATGGGCCGGAGGCGAGGAGCTCATCGGCGCCTCGCCAGCGCGCGCGCCCGGCCCGTCGTTATCCAGCGATGTCACAGTCGCCTGACGGCGGCGCAGCTGGCGTAGACGGTCCAGCGCGATATACTTCGCGCGCATCGTCAGCCAGGTCCGCAGTGAACCACGTGTGGGGGTGAACGTCTCGATCTCCTGCCACACCGTGACAAACAGATCTTGCGCGCACTCCTCGGCGTCCTGGGCTGTCCCCGTTCCATTCAGCAACGAGCGAATGAAGTAGGTGACCTCGCGACCGTACTGCCGCATCAGCGCTTCGAGCGCCTGCGGCTCACGCGCGACCAGCCCCGCGTACAGAGCGTCATCAGGCCAATCGTTTTGCACCACGTCACTCCTGAAAGGCGCCTGGCTCGCCCTCGCTAGCGCCATTGCCAGCGAGTTCGCCATCCCGTCTTCACCTCATCCCGCGCGTATCAGCGCATCCGCTACGCGCGGGATAGGAGTCAGGGAAGTTCCGTTCAGAGATACCGTCGGGAACACCCTGTGTATCCTAGCGTACAGGCCACGGGATAGCCGGTGACCACGATGTCATGCCGTCCAACGTGTCGAGTTGACTGGTGGGGCTTATTGCCCAGAGACCGCCTGAGAAACTATCTCATCTGACTACTACGTCCCGCTGAGACCATATCTCACCCGCCGCTGGCCCCATCCCCCATCTGGCTAGCGCCAGTCTCCGCCCTGGACGCTTTGCGTTCTCGAAGTATCGTGGGCGGTGGAAGTGGTCGCGGCGCGGGCGGCCCGCACGCAACAAACCCGGTATTTTTCGTCGAATCCCAAAGAAAACAAGCAGACTATGTACAATTCCCTGTCGCCCCCGACGCCGCGCTTCACCACGCGCCGCGGCTCGACTAGCCACGGCGCGCATAGCTGAGAAACATCTAAGAATCACGCTGAGATGGCCAGAATGGCGCGGGCGGGGCGGGCGGTTGGGGAAAACCGCTCACTCGCCTGACGCGCTCACGCCAAGGCGGCGTCGGGTATGCGTATTCTGCGGGCGTGACCCCCCTCCTGTCAAGTGGGCCGCGCGCGCTCGGGTGGCGACACCGTATATTTGCGGCGTCGCCGTGGCCTACACCCCCATCTTGGGTTCCTCGCGCACATCCGCCACCAGCCCGCCCGTCATGCGCGCCAGCCCGGCGGGCGTCGTCTCGAAGACCGCGTTCGGCGTGCCCGCCGCCGCCCAGATCGTCTCGAACGCCATGAGGTCCTGGTCAATCACGGTCCGCAGCGTCTCGGCATGGCCCACCGGCGGCACGCCGCCAATCGGATACCCCGTCGCCCGCCGCGCCGTTTCCGCGTCCGCCCGCTTCACCGGCGCGCCCAGCAGCCGCGCCAGCTTGCCCGTATCTACCCGGTTGCTCCCCGACGCGATTACCAGCACAGGCGCATCCCCCGCCAGAAACACCAGGCTCTTCGCGATCTGCGCCACCGTCGTCCCAATCGCCGCCGCCGCTTCCGCCGACGTGCGCGTGGACTCCGCGAACTCCACCGGGTCCACCGCCACGCCACGTTCCGCCAGCGCCGCCCGGACACGCTCCACATTCGGATGCGCCATCCCTATACCTCCCTGGTTTCACCGCCATATACAGCCAGACATGGTGTGGCGCGCGCCACACGCCCTATCCGTCCACCGCATGCCATGCCTGCGCGAGAGCCAGCCTGCGCTTCGGGCCATGCTATCGTTCCCCGTCATGCCTGGAACGCCCGGAGCCAGGAACATCGCGACGCCCCAGGCGAGCGCGCGCTCGCGGGGCGCGCAAGCGCGGAGAAGCGTTGTCGCCCATGAGTATCGCATCACCCATGTTTAGAGGCGGCGCAACCGGCCCCACAGTCCCATAGCGCCCCATCAGCCGCGCCCCCTTCGTCCGCGCCTTCAGCAAGAGCGTTGACGCCAGGCCCGCGGGCGCGCCACACGCTCCCCGGCGATAAGCCAGCGACCCGGCGGCGCCTGCTCCATACCACAGCGCGGCCCCACGCATAGCGTCCGGCATGTATCATAATGGGCTGGCTACCATTTGAAGATAGCCAGCCCATTATTGCGCAAGCAGGAGCCATATGACCATGAGCCAGCCCGGCGACGCCGCATCCCTCAGCCCGGAGATCACCATCGAAGACTTCCAGCGCGTTGACATCCGCGTCGGGCGCGTTCTCTCCGCCGAGCCGCTGGCGGGCGCGCGCAAGCCCGCCTATGCGCTGCGCCTAGATTTTGGCCCGGAGATTGGCGTCAAGCAGTCCAGCGCGCAGGTCACTGTCCACTACACCCCAGAGGCGCTGGTAGGAACGCTTGTCCTGGCGGTCGTCAATTTCCCGCCGCGTCGCATCGCCGGTTTCCGCTCCGAGGTCCTCACCCTCGGCGTCCCCGACGAGAATGGCGCCGTCATCCTCATCGCGCCTCGCGCCGGCGCGCCCCTCGGCGCCCGCCTCTTTTAGCGGGGCCAACCGGTGCGCCTGCCCGCCGCGCGCGCTCCGACACCAGCGGCGGGCAGCCTTGCGTCGCGCAAAAAACACCCCCCTCGCCCGAAGCGTGAGGGGGGACAAAAAGGAGATGAAGGCTCACTGGCTAGACAGCGCCTCGGCCTCCTCATGGCGGCCCGACGCGCCACCTTTGCGGCCCGCCAAACGCGCCTCGTCGCTGGTCCACTCATGCGCCGTACGATGTAGATGCGCCGCGCGCCCGCCCTTGCTGGCGATCTCGCGCTGCTTCTTGGGGTCCATCGCCGCGAAACCCCTGCGGCGGGTCTTGCGTTCCTGCGCCATGCGCCCTACCTCCTGCGATTAAGCCTTCGCGCTCCAAGCCGGGAATCAGCCCCCCAAAAGAACACACGCGGCTTTAATAAGCCTGTATGGCGTAGTAGCCGCCAACGCACGCAACATCCATGCCGAAGCGCGTACTCCCCGATCGCGGGTTCCGGCGCGAAATTGGCATGGCGCGCGCTTGCTGGCGCATTATCCGCGCTACGTGATAGCATACAGCTATCGTCCCGAAATCCCGGCCAGTGACTGGACGGAGCCTGCTGGAGCGTCGCGACGGACCGCGTCAAGCGCCGCCCGCGAATCAGGCCCGCCTTGTAATTCCTCCCCGACCCCGTCTGGATGCGGGGGCCATCAGGCCAAGGCGGCGGAGGCAGGCGCAGCGTGGCGCAGCGTGGCGCCACATGAGCGGCGCCGGTCTGGGTCTGAGCGCGCTCCCAGCCCGCCAGGCGCCGCTACCAATGAGGAACCGGAGCAGATTGAGGAGATCAAGCATATGGGACGCTCCAGTACGGGATCGCGCGGCCAGGTCACCCGGCAGCGACGCATCACCCAGGACCTCGTCCTGGAACGGCTAACCCTGGTGGATAGCGACTGGCTCCTACGGACTTCCGCTGGCATGATGAATCTGAAGCCCGCCGCGCATGACGCCGTTCTCGTTCACAAGATCGCTTTCCGTTACCGCCCCGGCAGGATGGGCATCGCCGACGCCCTCGACGCCGTTGAGAACCTGTTCGAACCTTTCGTCGCTCTCGGCGCCACTGTCGAGCCACGCGATGACTGGGAGATCGTGGATGAGGAGGACGAAGCAGGCGCGCTCGCCGCTCTCGGGCCATCCGCCAGCTTCGCTGAGGCGATGCGTGGGGCCATGCTCCGCCAGCGCCGGCTGGCGGACGGTGTAGACCTCGCGGTGGACGCTGTTGTCAGCTTCGACGCGGAGGCTGGCGACCTCGCCGCCGCCGCGCTCCACTGGCTCACCCTCGCGCTCCGCGCCCGCGAGCGCTAATCCCCCACAACGCCAGGAGTGAGCGCATGCGCGTGATGATCTGGGCCGATATGGAGGGCATGGCGGGCATCGAGGTCTGGGAGCAGGTGACAGGCGGCCATCCCCAATACGAGGAGGGCCGCCGCCTGATGACCGGCGAGGTCAACGCCGCCGTCCTTGGCGCCAAGGCCGCCGGCGCCGATGACATCATCGTTGTGGACTGCCACGGCGCGGGCGGCTCCTATAGCTTCAAGAGCCTCATCCCCGACCGGCTGGAGCCTGGCGCCAGCTACGTCCTCGGCTACCCCTGGCTGCGCTACATCGAGCCACTGCAAACCGGCTGCGACGCCTGCCTGCTCGTCGGCGCGCACGCGATGGCCGGAACCGCGAGCGGCGTCCTCTGTCACACCGTCAGCAGCGAAGCCTGGTACAACGCGCGCGTCAACGAGACGCTGGTAGGTGAGAGCGGGCTGGAGGCCGCCGTCTTTGGCGCCTTCGACGTTCCGGTCGCTTTCGTCTCCGGCGACCGCGCCACCTGCGACGAGGTGATGGCCCTGCTCGGCCCCAAGGTCGTGACCGCCGAGACCAAGGAAGGGCTGGGCCGCTTCTCCGCCCGCACCCTCAGCCACGCCGACGCCTGCGACCTGATTGAAGCGCGCGTGCGCGAGGCGCTGGAGCGCCACGACTGGCCTGACCCCTGGAAGCCCGCCCAGCCTATCACCTTCACCGTCGAGCTGGCCGCCCCCGACCACGCCCAGGCCTACATGGGCCGCCCCGGCCTGGAGATCGTCAACGCCCGCACCGTCATCGCGCATGGCGACCCCACCCAAACCTTCTGGGACATCTGGGACAACTTCTGGTATCGCAGGTAGCCGTCCATCACGCCTCCAGGCGGCGCAGCGTGGCGATCACCGCGTCGGTCATCCGTTCGGTGTCCGCGTCGCCGCCCAGATCGCGCGTGCGCACGCCGCTGGCGAGCGTGTCTTCCAGCGCCCGGAGCAGTCGCTGGCCCGCCTGCGCGTGGCCGAGGCTCTCCAGCATCAGCGAGGCCGCCCAGATCGCGCCGGAGGGGTTCGCGATACCCTGACCCGCGATGTCGGGCGCGGAGCCGTGGATGGGCTCGAAGAGCGAAGGCCAGCGCCGCTCCGGGTTCAGGTTCGCCGAGGGCGCGATACCAATTGAACCGGAAACCGCCGCCATCACCTCCGAGAGGATGTCACCCAGCAGATTCGAGCCGACGATCACATCGAACTCCCGCGGGCGCAGCACCAGTTGCGCCGCCAGCGCGTCGGCGTGCATGAGCGCGGCCGTCACGTCGGGATAGTCCTCACCTACCGCACGGAACACCTCGTCGAAAAAGGGCATCGTCACCCGGATGCCATTGGACTTGGTCGCGCCGGTCAGCCGCTTGCGACGCGAGCGGGCCAGCTCGTAGGCGTAGCGCACGGCCCGCTCGACGCCCACGCGCGTGAAGACGCTCTCCTGAATCGCGATCTCGCGATCAGAGCCAGAGAAGATGCGGCCGCCGATGTCGGAGTATTCGCCCTCCGTGTTCTCGCGCACCATCACGAAGTCCATCGCGCCGGGGTGGGCGAGCGGACTCTCGACCCCCTTGAGCAGCCGCACGGGCCGCAGGTTGATGTACTGGTCGAAGCTGCGGCGCATCGGGATCAGCAGGCCCCAGAGCGAGACATGGTCGGGAATGGACGGCCAGCCCACCGCGCCAAAGTAGATGGCGTCGAACTCCGCGAGCCGCTGGGCGCCATCGGGCGGCATCATGTGGCCATGCTCCAGATAGTACGCGCTGCCCCAGGGAAACTCGACATACTCAAGGTCGAGCGTGGCGTCCAGCGCCTGGAGCGCGTCGAGCGTCCGTCTGCCCGCCGCGATGACCTCAGGGCCAATGCCGTCTCCCGCGATCACCGCGATCCGCTGCGTCGCCATGCGCCGTCTCCTCTCGAACCATGCGGGATGTCCCGCGCGAAGCGCCGATCTCACTCGCGCAGTGATAGTATCGCCCAGCGCGCGGACTATCGCCAGCCTGCTCAGTCAGGCAGGCGCAAGCGCAGCCTCAGACGCGATAGGTCGCATCCACCGGTCGCCTGCTGGCCATCGCCTCGTCTTCACAATCTTTGCTTCGCCGCTTTCTGCCAGGCGCCCAGCAGGCGCGCCAGCTCCTCGAAATCGCTGGCGACCAGATCAACCTCCGGCTCCGCGATCACGGGCGGCGTGGCGCCGGGGCCAGCTTCGAGCGGGCGCGGCGTAAAGCACGCGCGCAGCCCATGCCCGCGCGCCGCGCGCAGATCACTGGGATGCGCCGCGACCAGCATCACCTCATCCGGGCGCAAATCCAGCAGGCGATACGTCATCTGGTACACGCGCGGGTCGGGCTTGTAGGCCCGCGCCAGTTCCGCCGAGCAGATGAAATCCCAGGGCAGGCCAGCGTGACGCGCCATGCTGACCAGCAGCGCCACATTGCCATTCGAGAGCGTCGTGAGGATATATTTCGCATGCAGCCGCGTGAGGCCCGCGACGGCGTCAGGCCACGGGCGCAACCGGCGCCAGACATGATTGAGCCGCTGTTTTTCCTCCTCGCTCAGCGTCGTGACGCCAAATTGCGCCAGCAGCTCGTCCAGCGCGAGGCGGTGCAGCGCGTCCAGGCTCATCCAGGGAAGCTCGCCGCGCGCGACCCGGTCCATATTCGGGCGATACCGCGCGCGCCAGGCGTCAGCGAACGCGGCCCAGTCCACCGCCAAGCCCCTGGCGCGGTTCAGCGCCTCGCCCTCGGCGATGATCGTGCCGCGATAATCTACGACCGTGCCGAACACATCGAAGGCGAGCGCCTTGACGCCCGCGAGATCAGCAACCGCCATCCACGCCTCCCTGGCTCATCCGCTCATGCGCGTTCGTCCACGCGTCCCGGACATCCGCGCCAAGAGGGACCACCCCTCCTCGCGTCGCAAGGAAGGATGGTCCCCGGAAACAGGGAATCGCCAGGCGCGCCCCCCCCTCAATCGCTAGTCAATCGCCACCGCGGGCGCGGCGACAACCTCCTCAGCGCCTGAGATGTCGGCCTTGGACAGCTCTTTCAGCCCGAACACAGACGCGAACGAGATGAGAGCCAGCACGATGATATACACCGCGACGGCCTGCCATGAGCCCGCGCCGGCATGCACAACCACCTTGGGCAAACCAAGCGCCGCCAGGTTGGTCGTGCCTTTGAGCAGCAGCAACGCAATGATTGGCGCCAGGCCACCGGCGAAAGGCGCGGCGAGCTGGTAGCCAAGCGAGGCGCCGCTATAGCGCGAGCGCGTGCCGAAGCGCTCGGCGATCAGCGCCGCCTGCGGGCCATAGACCCACGCATGGCAGAGCGCGAGCGAGAGCACGATGCTCAATGTGATCAGCGCCGGGCTCTTCGTATTCAGCAAGCTAAAGTAGGGGAACGCGAAGATCGCCATGATGCCGCATCCGATCAGATACCAGGCGCGCCGCCCAACCTGGTCCGACAGATAGCCGAAGATCGGAATGGTCACAAGCTCGACGATGGCGCCCACGGTGATGCCATTGAGGACAACCGCTTTGGGCACATCAATCACCAGCGCGTAGGTGATGACAAATGTGGTGAACAGGTAGAATGGCGCCTGCTCGACAAACCGCGCGCCCGCGCTGAGGATGATCTCCACCCAGCTGCGCTGGAAAGCCTCAGCCACCGGAGCGGAGGCTTCACGGCCCGCCGCCTTGACCTTCGCGAACAGTGGCGTCTCGAAGACGCGCAGACGGATCCACAGGCCGATGACGATCAGCGCCGCGCTAATGAAGAAGGGAATGCGCCACGCGAAGGTGTCGAAGTTGGCCTGCGTGCTAAAGATGCTGATGATGACGGTCGAGAGGATCAAGCCAATCGGCACACCCATCTGAGGCCACGCCGCCCAGAAGCCGCGATTCCTCCGATGGCCGTACTCCATCGCCAGAAGCACAGAGCCGCCCCACTCACCGCCGACGCCGAGGCCCTGCAGGAAACGCAAAACCGAGAGGATGATCGGCGCGGCGACGCCGATTGACGCGTAACCCGGCATGAACCCGACCAGCAGAGTCGAGATCCCCATCAGCAACAGGGTAGCGACCAGCGTGGACTTGCGTCCGATACGGTCGCCCAGATGCCCGAATAGCGCGCCGCCAATCGGGCGCGCGATGAAGCCTACCAGGAAGGTGAACAGGGACAGGAGCGTGCCGACAAACTGGTCTGACTCCGGGAAGAAGAGCTTCGGGGAAAACCAGTGTCGCCATCGTTCCATAAAGGAAGAAATCATACCATTCGATCGCCGTACCGGTCGTCGAGGCCGCGATCACGGTCCCCATCCCGTTCGGCATGTCTCCGGCGCCGTTGGCAGAGGTATCTGTAGCCAATGAATCCTCCTGCGTTGACTCACACTCGCCCGCGAGTGTTCAGAAAGACACGTCCCGCATCCAGGATGATCATTGATCAAGGAGAACAGAGCGCGCTGAGGTAATCGTCAGCGTGCGCTGCCTCGGGCTGTGTCTGGTGGTCCCACCTCCTTTCCATGAAGAACCCGGCGAACAGGCCGCATGAGCCTGCCCTGAGCGGCGCGCGACCCCTAATAGCGAGCCCCCCGCGAGCGAAAGGCTGTGAAAAGCAGGGCCGCGCGGCGTCAAGCGAAGAGATGGGGCGTAGTCCTTCCGCATCAGAGCCGCCAAAGCGCCTGGCGGCTTCTCGGCGCGCCCAGCAGCGCTTTTTAAAAGGCGCCAGGCGCTTAGAGAGATTGAAAGCTAGTATGCGCTATGATTATGTTATGTGCAACCCCCGGCGCGTATTACGTCGAATGTCAGCCACATTTCACTGGAATGGCGCCCCTATCGCGCCGCCACGCCTCCATGCGCTAGAATGTTCCGCAAGCAAGGGATGCGGCTCCGCTGATCGCGGTCCCGCGTTGTCCGCGCGTTCAGATGATCAGGGGAAGGAGAATCAACGCTCGTGGCAAGCTCCATCGTCGAGGCCGTCCGCGAGCATGCGCGACGGCAGCCTGAACGCCAGGCGATCATCTTTGACGGCGAAGTCATCAGCTATGGAAGGCTCTACGCCGATACCGAGCGGTTCGCCCGCGCCCTGGTCCAGGCGGGGCTGCGGCCCGGTGAGCGTGTTGGCCTCTTCCTGGAAAACAGTCCGGCGTTCGCTGTCGCCTATCTGGGCGCCCTTCTCGCGGGCGGCGTCGTCACGCTCATCAATACCCAGTACCGCCAGACGGAACTCCGCCACATCCTGACTGACGCGGACGCGCGCTTCTGCGTCACATCACCCGCGGGCGTGGCGGAGCTGCGCCAGCTGTCGCTTCCCGCCCTGCGCACGCTGATCGTCGCGGGCCAGCTGGAGCCAGGCAATCCAGGCGCCGCGCCAGCCCAGACCATCCCATACGACACGTTCATGCGGGCCAATGATGACGGAGAGGCGATAGCCCTGCGCATGCCCGCCGCCGACGCGCCCGCCGTCATCGGCTACACCTCCGGCACGACGGGCCGCGCGAAAGGCGCGCTGCTGCTGAGCCGCAACCTCGTCGCGAACATCACCGCCATCACCACCGCCTGGCGCTGGACGCCTGACGACCGGCTGCTGCTTGCCCTGCCGCTCTTCCACACGCACGGACTGATGGTCGGTCTGCATGGCACGCTCTTCATGGGCGCCAGCGCGGTCCTGCGGCGCAAATTCGACGCCGCCGAGACGCTGGCGGCGTTCGAGGACGATCCGGCGATCAGCCTGTTCTTCGGCGTTCCGACGATGTATGGCCGCCTCGTCGCGGAAGCCCAGCGGCGCGGTGTTCCGGGCTATCTCCCCCGGCTGTTCGTCTCCGGCTCAGCGCCGCTCAGCCCGCACCTGTTCACGGAGTTCGGGCGCCTTTTCGGCCAGCGCATCCTTGAACGCTACGGCATGACCGAGACGGGCATGAACCTCACCAACCCCTACGACGGCGAGCGGCGCGCCGGAACGGTGGGCGGCCCTTTCCCCGGCCAGGAGGCGCGCGTCGTGGACATTGCCAGCCGCGCCGCCCTGCCACCCGGAGCTATTGGCGAGATCGAGGTGCGCGGGCCGCATGTCTTCGCGGGCTACATCAACCGCCCGGACGCGACGGCTGAGGCGTTCACCCCCGATGGCTGGTTCAGAACGGGAGACCTCGGCTCCGTCAGCGCGGACGGCTACTTTACCATCACCGGGCGGGCGCGCGAGCTCATCATCAGCGGCGGTGAGAACATCTACCCGCGCGAGGTCGAGGATGTACTGGCGACCCATCCAGCGGTCGCTGAGGTGGCCGTGCTGGGCGCGCCGCACGAGGACCTGGGCGAGCAGGTGGTCGCGGTGATCGTGCCCAAAGCGGGTGAGGAGCCGCGCGCGGAAGACATCATCGCCTACTGCCGCGAGCGCCTGGCCAGCTACAAGAAGCCGCGCCGCGTGGTCTTCATGGAGGCGCTGCCACGCAACG
Source organism: Chloroflexota bacterium (assembly GCA_021814145.1). Classification (GTDB taxonomy): domain Bacteria; phylum Chloroflexota; class Ktedonobacteria; order Ktedonobacterales; family JADMIN01; genus JAKAIY01. The sequence continues at coordinate 7,268 of JAKAIY010000032.1, read as the reverse complement.
CGCTGGGCAAGGTGCAGAAGCACATCCTGAGCGAGCGACTGCCGCCCGGCTGAGCCTCAGGCGCGTCAAGCCATCACAAGCGCATGGTACGCTATGTCCATCGCTTCCGCTATCCACATCTTGGAGATACACACGATGGGCGCGCTTCTGGACCGTATCGTCATAGATCCGGCGATCAATCATGGCAAGCCGGTCATTCGTGGCCTGCGTTACCCGGTTGAGACATTGCTCGAATTGTTGAGCGCTGGCATGACGATTGACGAAATCCTCACGGACTATGAAGACCTGGAGCGCGATGACCTGCTTGCCGCGCTGGCCTTCGCCGCGCGCCTCACGCACATCCAGCGCATCGAGTCCATCGCATGATTGGCGCGGTGATATGAGGTTTCCAGTGCGTCGTTTCTCAATGAGGCTTGCTCTCACTCGGCGCAGCGCTTTGCGGTGAAAAGGTGACATTGACCACACGAGAATATGACGCTTCTTTGAGGAACGACGCACTAGAAGGCCTGAAGTCATCAGGTGCGATCGTGTTGACCATTATCGGTGATCACGGTGCGATTCGTGATGGCGCACATGGTTGCTGCGGCTACCGGAAAGGATCAAGAGAGTGAAAACGTACATACTCTTCGATCATGATGGTGTCCTGGTGGATACCGAATTCTGGTATTACAAAGCTGGAGAACGCGCCCTGGCGGACATTGGTGTGACTTTGAGCAAGGATCAATACCTCCGGGACATGAACCAGGGATTGGGCACTTGGGCCCAAGCCAGAGCGGCCGGTATTGATGAACAGACCATCAGCAGGCTGCGTGAGGTTCGTAATGATTACTATCAGGAATATCTCAGAACAGAACCCATTGAGATTGAAGGCGTCGTTGAAACGCTTGCTGAACTGTCGAAATATGTCCGCATGGCCATCGTGACAACCGCAAAACGTGTGGATTTTGAAATTATCCATGAAAAGCGTCAAATTAGACAATTCATGGATTTTGTCCTTGTTCGCGAAGACTACACGTTCGCCAAGCCGCACCCGGAACCATACCTGACCGGCTTAAAGCGCTTCGGAGCCACCAAAGAAGAGACACTGGTTGTAGAGGATTCATCCAGAGGGCTGAACTCAGCCGTGGCGGCTGGCATTGACTGTGTCATTGTCTATAACGACTTTACAAAAGGACATGACTTTTCACAAGCTAGCTATCGAATCGAAACTCTGATTGAATTGAAGGATATCATCCTTAGTGCACCCTGAAGGAGAATTTACCAGTGTGTCCCATATTCCTTTGAAAAGCTAGAGCATGGCTATCTCGGCCGCGAAACGTTCGTAAACGTTCGTACAGGTAGACCCAGTATCCGTATGCCGAAGACGCCAGAGAGAGAAACGCGGATGGGAGCCGAGTGGTGACGGGTCTTGGTCGGCGAAGATGAGTACATGCAGCACCAACTCACAGGCGCCGAGGTCGACGATCTTCTGCGGAGCGATGCGCTACTGAGGCATCGCGCTCAGTTTGACTATGCCGCTCTTCATAACGTAGTAGCAGAGAGTGGCGCAGAGGGACAACATGGCGGTTCCTGGGGCACAAGCGGATTCGGGTACGAACTTGTACTCTCTCCGAATACACCCATTCCCGCATACCAATTTGCTAGGTGGCTACTGAAAACCCTACAAGCTCCCAGCCATCATTTGAAGTTCACCACGTCGGTGTTGCCGCCGCAGACCAGCGCGGCGACACGCTCGCCCGGCGCTGGCTGGTACTTGCCGGAGAGCAGCGCGGCGAAGGCGGTCGCGCCGCCTGGCTCGGCCACCACCCGCAGCGTCTTCCACAGCGCCTCCTGCGCCGCGCGGATGCCGTCATCGCTCACCAGCGTGACGCCGGAGACGTACTGTTGCGCCAGCGGGAACATCAGCGAGCCGACCTGGCGCGGGGCCAGCGAATCGGCGGCGATGCTGCCGGTTGGCGCGTCCACCGGATGGCCAGCCGCCAGCGCGTCGTGCAGCGTCGGCGCGCCCTCGGGCTCGACGCCCACCACCTTCACCACGCCGCGATACCATGCCGCGATGCCGCCGATCAGCCCGCCGCCACCCACCGCCACGAGCAGCGTATCAATCCCGCCATCCTGCTCCTGCAGCTCGCGGGCCAGCGTCCCCTGACCCAGCAGCGTCTCCACCTGCTCGAAGGCATGCACGGGCAGCGCGCCACGCTCCGCCTGGAACGCCTCGCTGGCCGCCAGCGCGTCGGCGTAGCGCTCGCCCGTCACGACCAGCTCCGCGCCCAGCTCGCGGATGCGCGCGATCTTGGCGGGCGAGGAGATGGTGGGGACGAAGATTGTCGCCGGAACGCCAAGCCGCCGCGCGGCGAACGCCACCGCGACACCGTGATTGCCGCCCGACGCCGCGACAACGCCCGCCCCCGGAATATCGCGCAGCAGCAGGTTGGCGAAGGCCCCGCGCGCCTTGAATGAGCCCGCGTGCTGCAACAGCTCCAGCTTCAGCGTCAGCGGCCCGGCGGGCAGGCCAAAGTCCGCGCTATCCACCGTGATGATCGGTGTGCGACGGATGTAGGGGGCGATGCGCTCGTGGGCCGCCGCGATGCGCTCCGGCGTGATCAGTGAGTCGGGCATGTCGTCTCCATCGCTATTCAGTGGGCAGGCGGGCGCTCTCTTCGAGCAGGCCGCCCTCGCGCAGGTGGGTGATGTCGTTGAGCGCCATCAGCAGGCGGCGCTCGCCCAGCACGCGCGCCACCGAGACGCTGGTGTTGGCTGCGGGGAAGAAGTAGTCGCGGTCGAGATCGAGGATGCTGGCGAAAAAGGCGTTGATGGCGCCGCCATGCGAAAAGACCGCCACCCGCTCGCCAGGATGCGCCGCGTGGATGCGCGCCACCGCGGCGTTCACCCGCGCCCGCAGCGCCGTTGACGGCTCGCTGCCAGGAATCACGCTCCACTTGCCCACTTCCACGGCGATGCCAGCGATCTCGCGCAGGCGGTGGCGCAGCAGCTTTGCCACCGCCGCCGGGTCGGTCATTCCATCCACCTCGCCGCCGATGGGGCCAAGCTCCACCTCGCGCAGATCGTCATCAATCCGCACCTCCAGCCCCAGCGCGTCGGCAGTGGGGCGCGCGGTCTGCACGGCGCGGCCCACAGGGCTGCTGTAAATAGCCGTGGGCTTATAGAGCGCCATGCGCCGCGCCAGCGCCACCGCCTGCCGCCGCCCCAGGTCGCTCAGCGCCTGCGCGTCGTAGTCGCCCATCACGATCTCGTCCTGGTCTGGCAGGGCGTCGCCATGCCGCACGAAATAGATCTCCGTTCCGCCCTGCTTCAGGCCCAGGAACGGGTCGCGCGTCTCAGCGCCCGTCTCGTTATTCTTCGCGGCCATGCGCCCTCGTATCTCTTCTCTAGCACTATCGAACTATCGAACACAGAAGCTTCACGTGAAACAGATGATAGCGCGGCCCTAAAGGACCGGCGCACGGTACGAAGGGCATAAACGCCCCGGCCTTTCAAGGCCGGGATGCCTCGTCCACGCCCCTAGAACCGCTCCTCGCCGTTGCAGACGGCCAGCGCCCGCGCGCCCAGCAGCGGCACGCCCTCATCCAGCGTCTTGAAGAAGGGGTCGTCGGTGGTCCCGGCCAGGTGGCGCTTGTAGCTGCCCTCCAGCAGGATCGCCAGCTTCCAGATCGCCAGCGCGACGTAGAACGCCAGGTGGTCTACCCGCCGGCCTGTGCGCGCCGCGTAGCGCTCCACCAGTTGCGCGCGCGTCAGGAAACCGGGCTGCGCGGTCACATTCCATGAGGCGTCGCCCAAGTAGCGCAGCGCGCCCGTATCGGGGTCGCCCGCCTCGCGCCAGAAGGAGAGCAGGTAGCCCAGATCCGCCAGTGGGTCGCCAAGCGTCGCCATCTCCCAGTCGAGGATCGCCAGCGCGCGGGCTGGCGGCTCCGGCGCGAAGATCAGGTTATCCAGCCGGTAGTCGCCATGCACAATGGTCGCGGGCGGCGATTCGGGCATATTGGCCGCCAGCCAGGACGTCACCGCTTCGAGATCGGGCAGCGGGCGCGAGCGCGAGGCGTCGAGCTGGCCCGTCCAGCGGCGCAGCTGCCGCTCCAGGTAGCCCGACGGCTTGCCCAGGTCCGCCAGCCCCGCCGCCTGCCAGTCCACCGCGTGCAGGTCGGCCAGCCGGTCTATCAGCTCTTCGCCCAGACCCGCGCGCGCGGCCACATCCGCCTCGAACGCGGGCGGCAGCCCGCCGCGTATCACAACGCCCTGGACGCGCTCCATCAGATAGAACGGCGCGCCGATCACGCTGACGTCCTCGCACATCAGCGCCGGCTTCGGCACAGGGACGGTGGTCCGCTCCAGCGCGCGCAGCACACGGTACTCGCGCCCGACATCATGCGCGGTGGGCAGCAGCGGCCCGCGCGGCGGGCGGCGCAGCGCCCACTGGCTCGCCCCGCGCGTCACGAAGAACGTCTCATTCGAATGCCCGCCCCGGATGCGCTCCACCTGGAGGGGCAAATTCGCGTCCGGCCCCGGCAGCTCCCGCGCCAGGTAGCGCCCCAGCGCCTCCGGGTCCACCAGCGGCGGTATCCCCGCTCCCGCCTCGCGCGCGCCGTCTGTATCGCTCATGCGCCGCTGCTCCTGAATCTGTCGCGGATCCATCTGGGCAAGGTCCGCCCGCTCTCCGGCCCAATCCAGCTCCCATTGGGGTGACGGGACAAGAGGCGAGGCCCGCCGCCTCACCAGTATACGCCAGCCCACCAGAGGCTGCCGGCGCGGCACCCGCCAGCCCGGATGGGGCCACTGGGCCAGCCCGCTTGGGGCCCCGGCTTGACGCCGCGCGTGTTTGCTCGCATGATGCGTGATATGCTCCATGATTAGCGCGCGCTCGCTGGTCTGCTGTTCCTGGCCCACATCAGGCGCGCGGAGCGTCACGCGCGAAACGCGATGTGGGTGGAGGAAGCCAGGCGAGGAGTCAGGGATTCTATGCTAGACATCACAGCCTACACACAGACGCCGTTTCGTGTGCTCTACCTCGTGCGCCACGGGCAGTACCAGCGTGTGACCATGCCGCCAGAGACGCCCGACGGCCCGCTGACCGAGCTGGGCGCGGCGCAGGCCGAGCTGACCGGGCGGCGGCTCGCGCGGCTGCCGATCAGCGTGATCCACCACAGCACCCTGATCCGCGCGAGCCAGACAGCGGAGATCATCGCCCGCTACCTTCCCGGCGTAGAGCTACGCCCCTCGCCGCTGCTGCGCGAGTGCCTGCCTACCGTCCCCAACGCCTACATCCCCTACCTGGAAGGCGCCTCGCCCGCCGACTTCGCCCAGGGCGACCGCCAGGCGCGCGAGGTCTACCGCAAGTGGTTCCGGCCACTCCCTGAAGACGCGACTGAGACCACCCGCGAGATCGTCGTCTCCAGCGGCAACCTCATCAGCTATCTCGTCGCGCGCACCCTCGGCGCGACCGGCAAACAGTGGGTCGCCACCAGCATCCAGCATTGCGGCGTCACCGAAGTCGCGCTCGGCGGCCCGCGCAAAACGCTGCTGCTGCGTCACAGCGACACCGGCCACCTGCCCCCCTATCTCCAGACTATCTGAGCGCGCCGTTCGCCCTCGGCGCCAACAGCGCATGACGGATGTATCCCCTGATCGCCCTTCGCCATCCCGGACTGGAGTCCCTTGAGGAGCGAAGGGACCCTGTCTGGGGTGGGGCATTGTCCGGCTCGCTGGCGCGCGCGGGAAGGAGCAAGCCAGCGCGGGCCGGCATTGTGTCGCGGGCCTGTAGCCACCAGCTTCAGCCGCCAGGCGCGGCCCTCTCTCAAACGCATCACAGCCAGGCGCGGCCCTCTCAAGCCCATCACAGCGCATCGGGAATGCGACTTTTATCACGCCGTGGCGCCAGCCCTCCCCGCTACCGTGAGTAGCGGAAGCGCGGCTGGCTAACGGCGCATGCCCGCGCTGGCGGCGCCCGCTTTCCACAATATGGTCACGATAAAAACCAAACCATGAGGGAGGGTTTCTCCATGAGCATCCATCCCGAACAGGCTCCGGCCAGTGACAACGCGGACGCCCCGCCAACCTCGCAGCCTCTCGCCACGACGAATGAAGCGCCATCCCCAGCGAAAAAAGCGTTCCTCCAGAGCGAATGGGACGCGATTCTGCGGCGTGACGCCGCCGCGCTCAGGCATATGGGCATAGGCGCGCTGAGCGCCCTGCTCGTCTTTACGGTCGCGATTGGCGTCTACGTCGCGATGGCGGGCGCTCCCGCCACGTCAGCGCGCTCGTCCGGCTCATCCGGCTCGTCCGGCTCAGCGGCCAATGTGGCCCAAATCGCCGTCCCCAAGTATCAGCCCTATAACGCGCAGCCACCGGCCGCGTCCAGCGGGCCGAGTATCAACCTGACGCTTACCGTCAAGGAGACACTGCTCTCCATCGCGCCAAATGTCGCCTATCACGCCTGGACCTTCAATGGCACGGTTCCCGGGCCTGTCCTGCGCGTGCGCCAGGGACAGACGGTCAACTTCACGCTGATCAACGATGGGACAATGGGCCACTCGATTGACTTCCACGCCGCCCAGGTCCCACCGAACGTTGATTACCGCCCCATCCCGGCTGGCCAGCGTCTCAGCTTCAGCTTCACGCCGCAATACCCTGGCGTCTTCCTGTACCACTGCGGCATGACGCCGGTCACGGACCACATCGCCAACGGCATGTACGGCGCGATCATCGTGGACCCCGCCAGCGGCTGGGCGCCAGCGCAGGAATACGCGCTGGTGCAGAGTGAGTTCTACACCCAGAAAAACGCTGACGGCTCCTATAGCCTCAGCGAGCAGAAGATGATGGCGATGCAGCCCGACTATGTTGTCTTCAACGGCTACGCCGCCCAGTACGTCAGCAACCCGCTGACCGCGCAGCCGGGCCAGAAGATCCGCCTCTTCGTCGTCAACGCCGGGCCGTCAGAGTTCTCGGCCTTCCACGTCATCGGCGCGATCTTCAGCGACTACTACCCCGATGGGAACCCCGCCAATCATATGGTAGGTGACCAGACGATCACGATCCCACCAGGCGGCGGCGCGGTCGTCGAGCTGACCATCCCTGACGCGGGGAAGTACACCTTCGTCACCCATGCCATGGCGGAGGCGATGATGGGAGCGATTGGCTCCATCAAGGTCGGCTAGCGAGCGGCTGAAACCGTATCCGCACAGCTTCCCACCAGCGCCCGTCCACCCCGTCGCCATTCCCCCGGCGGCGGTGGTCGGGCGCTGGCTTCGCATCCA
>JAKAIY010000181.1 GCA_021814145.1 Chloroflexota bacterium | reverse complement strand
TTGAGATCGTCGAGGTCGGCAAGCAGCTGCTGATGACGCGCGGCGCGCTGACGACGTTCAGCATCGCCAACGATGTGGCCAAATACTTCGCCATCATCCCGGCGGTCTTTGTGGCCACCTATCCACAGCTCCAGGCGCTCAACATCATGCGACTGGCTACACCACACAGCGCGGTGCTCTCAGCGGTGATCTTCAACGCGCTGATCATCATCGCGCTCATTCCGCTGGCGCTGCGCGGCGTCAAATACCGTCCGCTGGGCGCGGCGGCGCTGCTGCGGCGCAACCTGCTGATCTATGGCCTCGGCGGCGTCATCCTGCCTTTCATTGGCATCAAGCTGATTGATATGCTGCTGGTTCTTTTGCGTCTGGCGGCCTGAGCCGCCCGGAAAGCGACACGTGCGTTATGGTTCAGATCCAGTCCGCCGCGCCCCAGCCGGAAGAGGCGACCGGCCCCGCTGAGACGGCCAGGCCAGTCGAGCAGGGGCGGCGCGCGCTGCTGCGCCAGTTCCGCCCCGCCATCCTGCTGACGCTGCTGCTGACACTGATCGCGGGCGTTATCTATCCGCTGGCGGTGACAGGGGCGGCGCAGGCGCTGTTTCCCTCGCAGGCCAACGGCTCGCTGGTCTACGTCAACGGCAAGCCCATCGGCTCGAAGCTGATCGGCCAGTACTGGACGCAGCCGCAATACTTCCACGGCCGCCCGTCGGCGACCGTGAATCTCCAGGGAACACCGTCGCCGTATAACGCCAGCGACTCAGGCGGCTCGAACCTGGGACCGACCAACCCGGCCCTCATTCAGACCGTCCAGCAGCGGATCGCGGCGCTGAAGGCCGAGAACCCCGACGTTCCGCCTGGCACGCCGATTCCCGTTGATCTGGTGACCGCTTCCGCCTCTGGCCTCGATCCTGATATCTCGGTCGCGGCGGCGTATTACCAGATTCCCCGTGTCGCCAAGGCGCGCGGGCTGAGCCAGGCTACCGTGCGGGCGATTGTGGACGCGCATATTGAGGGGCGTTTCCTGGGCCTCTTCGGCGAGCCCCGCGTCAACGTGCTGGAGGTCAATATGGCGCTGGACGGGCTGGGCCAGAAGGGGGCCTGATCCCGATCATCGAAAGTGAGCTTTCCTCGTGGCGGAGCGTCCACACCCATCCGGCGACGAGCGGCCTGACGCTGATTCGCTGCTCGACCGCTATCAGCTGCGTGATCTGACGCCGGCTCCTGGCTCCGGCGATTCGTCGCGGCCAGCGCGCGGGCGGCTGCGCATCTACCTGGGCATGGCGGCGGGCGTCGGCAAGACCTACGCTATGCTCAACGAGGGCCGCCGCCGCAAGTCGCGCGGCACGGATGTTGTCGTGGGCTGGGTGGAGACGCATGGCCGCAAGCTGACCCAGCAGCAGATCGGTGATCTGGAGGTCATCCCGCGCAAGCGCATCGCGTATCGCGGTGTCGAGCTGGAAGAGATGGACCTTGACGCCGTGCTGGCGCGCAAGCCGGCGGTGGCGCTGGTGGATGAGCTGGCGCATACCAATGTGCCTGGCTCACGCCACGAGAAGCGCTATCAGGATGTGGAAGAGCTGCTGGCGGCGGGCATCACGGTCATCACGACGGTCAATGTGCAGCATCTGGAAGGGGTGAACGATCTCGTCGAGGCGATCACCGGAACGCGCCAGCGCGAAACGCTGCCAGACCGGGTGGTGGACGAAGCGGACGAGATCGAGCTGGTGGACATCTCCCCCGAGGCGCTGCGGGCGCGCATGCGTCACGGCAACATTTATCCCCCGGATCGCGCGCGGGTGGCGCTGGAGCGCTATTTCTCGGTCAGCAATCTCACCGCGCTGCGCGAGCTGGCGTTGCGGCGGCTCAGTGAAAAGACCGAGCGCCAGCTCGAAGCGATCATGACGGGCGGCGCTGAAGCGCCCGCGCTCCGTCAGCCGCCAGCGGCCGTCGAGCGCGTGCTGGTGGCGTTCGACACGCGCGAGGCGACGCGGCGGCTGCTGCACGAGGGCTGGCGGCTGGCGCGCGGGCTGCGAGCGCCCTTCCTGGCGCTCACCGTCCGGATCGCGGGCCAGCCGCTCACGAGCGAGGCGGAGAACGCCCTGGCGAGCTACAAGCGGCTGGCGGAGGACCTGGGCGCGGAGGTCATCGAAGTCACCGGGGAGGGTGGACCGTCCAGCGCGCGGATCGCGGAGGCTATCGCGCGGGTAGTCAGCGAGCGGCAGGTGACGCTGCTGGTCGTGGGGCGCCCCAGCGGCGCGCGCGAGCAGGGGCCAGGCTGGCTGGCGCGTGTCGCCGGACGCGAGCCGCGCGAGTCCGTCGTGCTCCAATTGCTCCGCCTGCCCCTCACCGCCGATCTCTGCATTACGATGCGCTGAAGGCCTACAGGCCCGAAGGCCCCGCCAGCGCGAGCGCGGCCCGCCTGGATTGCGCGAGCGCGCCGGGATCAGTAGACGATGATCGGGATGCCGGGGCTTGAGAAGGCGTAGACCTTGCCCATATCGCCGTTCGCGTAGTGGAAGTTGATGCAGCCGTGCGAGCCGCCATTGAACGCCGCGGGGTCGTAGTGTGGCAGGTTGCTCAGGTACCCCATCGTGTTGTCATCCCGCCACCACGAGTCATGCATATAGTAGCCGTAGAGCGAATACCCGAATGAGTAATGCACCGGCGTCGGGAGATAATAGAAGGGTGATCCCGGCGGGTCGGGCGACTTAAAGACATCGCCGCCCGGAGGCCCTTTCAACGGCGGAAGCGCGCAGTGGATGCCTGGTGCCGTGGGCTTGTCAGGGCTCCCGGTCGTCACATCGAACGCATAGGGCTTCCCATCCTTGCCGAGGACCAGCTTCCCATCGGAGAACAGGCGCGCCTTCTGCTCGCGCAGCGAAACGACGATTACCCGCGTGTTCCCCAACCCGTAGTAGCTGATCAGGTCCAGGTCGGTCTGGTGCGCCGTCATGGACCACGCCTTCCGGGCGGCGTTATCTTTGGGCATCTGCGCCAGGTTGGTCATCATGGCCGAGAGGTTGTGAATGAACATCTGGGCCTCATCTTCGATGGCCTGATAATCGGCGATCGTGGCGGCGGTAGAGACGCGGCCCTCACGGTACGCGGCCTGAGCGATGCGGAGCTGGGCGTCTTTGATACCCACCGTGTCTTTCCTGTCATACCGCAGGTCGTCATCCGCGTACTCGTAGGCGTTCGGCGTCTTGTACAGCGTTCCCGCGTATGTGACGTCAGTCGTCGTTGACTGCCCCTGATCAATGAGGGCCTGCAGCGTGATGTTCGTGTCGTAAAACGCCTCGACCTTCAGCAGCGCGAGCGTGAGCGCCTGCTCCTGCTGCCGTACCGTCTTCACCAGCGCCGAGAAGTCATCGGGGGTCTGCGCCGAAGCGAGCGCCGTGGCGTCCCGCGCGGCCTCCTGCGCGTACTTCGGGTCAATCGTGAAATCCGGCACATTGGGGAAGAAATCGGACGGCGGAGCATAGCCGTTGGGGTTGTTGCTCAGGGTCCAGACGGATGTGTAGTCCGGCACGTCGCGGTTTTTCGCCCGGTGGCTTTTCAGGTAGGTGTTGTCCGCCTGCGCGTCGGTCTGATACGTGTTCACGTCGCTCTGGAAGCGCTCCACCTCGGCGGCGGCCTGGTCATGCGCGAGCGCCGCTGGCCCCATGTCCACCGTAAGGCTCCCGATCTGCGCCTGGAGTTCGACATTGAGCGCCGAGAAGTCCTCGGCGGTCCGCGCGGATTTGAACATGGCGAGCGCTTGCGACGGCCAGGACGAGAAGAAGTAGGTCTGCCCCTGAGCTTGCGGCGTCACCATGATGGGCTTTGGCGCAAAGATGGGATAGCCGGACTGCGGGTTCCAGAACTGCGCGGGGACAATGCCATAGCTGGGAATCTCGCCGCCTTCTGTCGCGCACTGCAAGGCATGCGCCTTTTCTGGCTGCGCCAGAGCGGTGGTCTCGTTCTTCACCAGTCCAGCGAGCGCCTGGATCTGCTGATAGTCGGGGAGCATCTGGGTGACGGCGGCGTTCTGATCGAGGATATAGCCATCAACGGCGAAGTAGTCCCTGGTGGTTCTGGCTGTGGCGAGCCGTTGCCGCGCCAGCGGCACGGAGGCGTCAAAGAGCCTGGCCGCGGCGGCCACGTCGTCAACGCCCGCGCCTTCCGCCGTGGCGAGAGACGCCTGGAGCGCGCTCAGGTCGCTCGACGCCAGGGTCTGCGCCTCGCTCGGCGTCAATTTCTCCAGCGCGACGACCTGATCGTAGAGTTTGGCGTAGCCATCGGCGGCGGCCTGATAGGCGCTGTTTGAGCCGCTCGCCGTATTCGCGTCCAGCGCGTTCTCCTGCGCCATGAGGGGCGCCAGCCGCCGCGTGGGGACGCCCGCCGAGCTGGCCGTGTGAAGCTCGGAGTCGAGCTTGGCCTTGTTCGCGCTCGCGGCTGATCTCGCGTCCGGCGCGCAGCCCGTGAGCAGCGGGACAAAGACAGAGAACAGGAGCAAGAGCGATCCGGCGAGGCGTGTGCGCGAACCCGCGCGCGATGGATGGGGCGCGTGGCCTGTAGCGGCTCTGATCCTCAACCTGTCCACCATAATCTGTCCGCTCCCCTGGAACAGCGACGGGTGGCCGCTTGAGCGGCCGCCTGACTCGCGACAATCATTGATCCGCGCCAGCGCCACGCGGCGCCCAGCGTCTATACCGTCTATAACGGGCGAGCGCCAAAGAGGGGTACAGCGCGCGCCATCAGCGTGCCGCTAAAACGCTGGCTCACTTTGGCGCCGCCCTGGAAGCGTGAAGGCGCGCGATGACGTCCCACAGGTTTCCCAATTGACCTGTGGAATGTCATCGCGCGCCAGATCGCGCCGGGCCTACAGGCCGATCTCGACCTGCGCGGGAGCGGGCTCGCTCTCGCTGGCCCGGTTGCTCTTGCGCAGCGGGATCTCCTTCAGGAAAAGCGTCGCGATGAAGGCCAGCGCCATCATCGCCGCGCCCATCAGGAAGACCTCGCCAATTGAGGAAGCGAAGCTCACCTTGATCGCCTCCAGCAGCTGGTGATAGAGGACCTCACCCTGCGGGCCGAAGCGCGCGAACGCCGCCTGGAGGTCGCTCGATCCGCCCTGCGTCTGCCCCAGGTTGGTGAGCTGGCTGATGGGGATGAACGGCTTGAGCGCGGCGGGCATGTTGCTCTGGATATCGGCCGTCAGCGCGTTGGTGAAGACCGCGCCGAAGACCGACAGGCCGATTGTGCTGCCCATCGAGCGGAAAAAGACGAGGGTGGCCGTCACTTCGCCGATCTGCTGGACGGGGAAGGCGTTCTGCACAACGATGGTGAACAGGCTCATCATCACGCCGATGCCCAGGCCGGTGATAATCATGTTGCGGATGAGGAGCGGCTCCGACACGCTGGCGTCCATCTTCGCGAGCAGGAGCATCCCGATGATGGCGATGGCGAAGCCCGCCAGCGCCAGGATCTTGTAGTGGCCCGTGCGCGAGAGCAGCTGGCCGCCGATGATACTGCTGACGATGAAGCCCAGCATCATCGGCGTCAGCGACTCGCCGGAGCTGGTCGCCGACTCGCCCATCACATACTGGGTGAAGTAGGGCAGGAAGAAGATCGCGCCGAACATGCCCGCGCTGAGCAGGAAGGTCGCCAGCGACGAGACCGAGAAGATGCTGGATTTGAACAGGCGCGGGCTGATGATCGGCTCAGCCGCGCGCGCCTCGATCAGCAGGAACGCGAGCAGCATGACCGCCGCGAACACGAAGAGCGCGATGATCTGCCATGAGTCCCAGGCGTACTGATTACCGCCCCATGTCAGCGCGAGCAGCAGCGGCACGCTCCAGGCGATGAGCGTGGCCGAGCCAGAATAGTCAATGCGATGCTTACGGTGCGAAACGATGCTGGGAATGGTGAATCCAGCGGTCACCAGCGCGAGCGCGCCGACGGGCATGTTGACGTAGAAGACCCAGCGCCAGCCCCAGTTGTCGGTGATCCAGCCGCCGAGGAACGGGCCGACGATGGTCGCCAGGCCGAAGACGGCCATGAAGAGGCCCTGCCATTTGCCGCGCTCCACCGGGGGAAAGATATCGGCGATGATCGCCTGCGCGATTGGCATCATCGCGCCCGCGCCCAGGCCCTGGAGGCCCCGGAAGAAGATCAGCTGCGTCATGTCATGGCTGGCGCCGGAGAGCGCGGAGCCAAGCAGGAACAGCAGCATGCCGCCCATGAAGAAGATGCGGCGGCCATAGATATCGGAGAGCTTGCCGTAGATTGGCACCCCGACCGTGGAGGCCAGCAGGTAGGATGTGGCGACCCAGGCGATGGTTTGCGCCTGGCCGCCCAGCTCAGCGATGACATGCGGCATGGCTGTGCCCACCACGGTCTGGTCGAGCGCGGCGAGCAGCATGCCCAGCATGAGGCCGACGATAATCGGCGCGCGGCGGCCCATGCCCATGCGCTGGGATTGGGCTTCCTGCTCGGCGATGTCCCGGTCGTCGGGCGCCTCGGGCGACGTGATGGATAGCTCCGCCGCCGCGCTGGGCGCATGCTCAATGATATCAGCCATAGATGGTCTGCCCCTCCCCGGTGTTTCCCTCGCTGTCTTGTGGGTCACGCCGCGCGAGGTCGCGCTGGCGGGCTCCCACCTGGTTGTCGCGCGCGATAGAGCAACTTACGAAAAGCAGAGACAGGCACGAGTGATGCGGGATAGAGCGGCATGCGCGCCTATTCGACCGATCTGAAAGAACGCTTGGTGCGAGCGGTGGCCGACGGTCAGCCCATGCGAGAAG
>JAKAIY010000031.1 GCA_021814145.1 Chloroflexota bacterium | reverse complement strand
CCCCCGCGCGGAAACTCCAGTGCTGGTCGCAAGGACCCAGCGGGCGATTGGCTCGCGTGGAGGGCGGGCTTGTGACCCGTGAGGCGCGTACGCCGTCGCGCCACACCGTTGCAGCTTGCCGCGCCTCCACGCCATGAGTTCGTCACAGGGCAGAGAGAAACCCTCCAAACAGTCTGACGCGACGGAGTATTACTATGCCCGGGAACGTTGTTCAGTTCCCAAAATCCCTGTCACTCTGTAGTACCAGATCTTTAGACCATCCAAGATCAGCATGGCAACAAGCGTGACAACAAATAAAGCGCCACTATAGCGCCAAGGAATGCTGGTCATGACCCAGCCAAAGGTAGCCATGAGGCTGGCAAGAACAATGTTGATCGCAATCATGCCGGCCACCCACTTGCTTGGCGCAAATGACCAGAATGGATCACGGGTACGTGTCATCAGAATGGTTGCCATCGCGGACAAGATCAAGTACAGGAACAGCGCGGAACTGATTTGGCCCGCGCTTAACTGTTGAATGTTGAGGTAATACCAGAGCAGCCCCAACCCAAGCGCTAGCCAGCCGAAGGTGAAAATAGCGGCTATCTGAGCAAGTTGCGGCAGATGCCATTTTTCGGGGATGGTTGTCGGCCACGCTTTGTCGGTTCCCAGCGTTAACGTGACCATATCATTCATCACGACAACAAACACGATTAAACTCAACGAAACCGGGAAAAATCCGGTAAAGATAAATCCAAAGGTCAGTAGCGCCGCCAATTCGGCTGTACGCGCTAATTTGGTGATCGTCCACGTCATCATTCGCCGATACACACGGTGACCGCCATCAATGAGTTTGGTAATGTCAGACAAACGAGGCTCTGTTAACACGACCTTGGCGGCAGACTTTGCGACATCTGTGGCAGTGCTGACCGCAATGCCCACATCCGCCTGTTTCAGCGCCGGCGCATCGTTTATCCCATCTCCCGTCATGCCGACGACCATTCCTAATTGTTGCAGAGCGCGCACTATCTTGTACTTGTCTTCAGGATAAACATTCGCAAACCCGTCGAAATCCAATGGAGTAGCTAGCGCGTCCTCAACTGTCCCAATTCTGTGGCCAAGCCCCACCTGCTCGGCAATCGCCCGAGCCGTGCCAGCGGTATCGCCCGTGAGCATGATCAGGCGGATACCGAACTTCTTGATTTGCGCTATCGATTCCCTGGCATCATCGCGGGGTGAGTCAGCCAACGCTATAAGCCCTGCGCACACCAGATGCTCGTTGTCTCCGGAAGCGACCGCCAAAACCCTGGAACCTTTCGAGCTCAACATGTTCACCTGCGCCATAAATTGAGCTGGTGTCTGTGCAATCTCGGCAATGACTACAGGCGAGCCAAGAACTACTTTCAGGTAGCTTCCGTCCTGGCTGATCTCAGCCGTGGAGAGTTTGTGAACTGGATCGAAGGCAGTAAACGCTACGCGCTTCGGCATGGGCAATGCTCGATCATGTAGAGATTGGAGTATGGCGGTACTGATGGAATCAGTGGAGGTGTCATCGCTTGCGGCGGCGGCTAACCTCAGCAGCTCGGCGTCATCCTGCTGCGCAAACGGGACGAGTTCAGCCACTTCAGGCCGGTTATTCGTTAAAGTTCCCGTCTTGTCAATGAGTAGAACATCCATGCTGGCGGCTTCCTGAATGCCAGTTAGTCCTGTGATCAACACATGTTCTTTGGCTAAATCCTTGGCCTCCAATGAATTTGCCACGGTAAAGCTGGACGGCATAGAGATGGGAATGGTGGCAATAACCAAAATAACCAGGAACGGCAATAGTTCCTGCCACGGAGTCCCGTGAAAGAACGCGGTAATGACTAGGATGGCAGCGAGGACCACATCCAAATACGCAAGATACCGGACGATGTTGAAGAGCAACGATTGCAGCCGCCCTGGCGATTCCGCAGTACGCGCCAGCTCAGCCGTCTTTCCGTATGAGCTCTTTGTCCCAATTGCGGATACACGTGCGATGACCTCACCATGGCTAATCGTCGATGCGGAAAAAATGGTCGCGCCAGTTTCTTTGGTTACATCAATGGACTCGCCGCTCACCGCAGCCTCATTCACACTGACCGTTCCGTGCGTAATTTCCATGTCCGCTGGCACAATGTCGCCAACGCGGGCGTGCACAATATCCCCAGGAACCAGTATGCGCGAAGGTATCGTCTGCCATGTGCCGTTTCTCAACGCTCGAACGCTGATTTGCAGCTTCTGATGCAAATAGCCGAGCGCATTTTTCGCGCGTTTCTCTTGAATTTCACCGATTACAGCAGAAAAAATAAGCAACAAGAAAATAACTGCGGCCTGAACGCCCTTACCCAGGACCACCTCGAAGATCATGGCTGCTTCAAGCAACCAAGGGATTGGGCCCCACAGACGTTGCAGGATACCCATGACCAGGCCAACATGCTTTTCCGGGATTTCATTGTAACCGTATTGCTTTCGTCTCGCCTGAATTTCGGCATCGTTTAGCCCGGAGCCTTGGTATGCGTTTTCGATACCGGCCGTATCCCTGCTTTGAAGCATACAAACTCCTTCTGCGCCGAAACTCTGCTATGGATCATAGAATACCGCATGGTGAGCGCCAGCGTTTCCATGCATACCACCGCATACTACTGCATCCTGGCAACACATAGCTTGTTATTTCGCGTATGCTTCTTCACAGCAACGCAACCGGATCCTCATCGAAGGGCCGGGGATTTGCTTTGGCCTGTCCGCCGCCGTTTGCGAGAGTGTGTCATAGAGCGCGTCATTTATGAAGTCTTTGGACATTGTCACCGCGATGCCTGAGGACCATGCCGGCAGTGAATGCATTGCGGCCACTATAGAGAGCCGCGCCGTCGAGTGGACGAGATCACGGCGACCTTGCAGGGCAACGCAGCGCTCACCCCTGGAGTACCCCCAACCCCTCGACGCTTGCGAAGCGCCAGTTGACCAGCGCCGTATTCATCAGCGCCCATAGATGCTCGGCCGGCTGTAGCTCAGGGGAATGTGGCGGCAGGAACAGCAGGTGGATATGCTGACATGCTCAGGTATGCGCACCCGAGGACTATCCTGCCAGCCGGCGCCGTCGAGCACGATCTGTTTAGTTGGACCCGCGTTGACCTCGCGGGCGAACGCTCCTCAAGTTCCTCGATGGTCAGGCGTGGTTCAAGCGAAATGCGTCGTGCCATGTCTCCGTTCTACAACGGCGCGACATGGCATGGTATCACTACCGACTCTTTCGAGGCGGAGCGCCAGACTGAGAAACGGGCGCTTTTCAGACTCCCGGGATGGCCAGACCTTGAATCACTCAGTGAGCGGACGCGATGCTCGGACCACTCAGCCCGTCTTCGAAATGGTGGTAGTCGCCGTTACTGCTATTATCTCCTAGCGACCCCATCCGCTCGTCCCGATCTTCCGGCTCGTCCTGATCATCCGCGCCAGCAGGCTCAAATCCGGGAACATGCTCGGTAGGGCCGGGAGCGCCGCCTACCGACAGCGTGTAGCCCACCCCAGCGACCGTGCGGATATAGCGCGGCTTGCTTGGATCAGGCTCAATCTTTTCACGCAGGTGTCTGATGTGCGCCTTGATCAGATACGTATCACCGTCCTCGCCATAGCCCCAGGCGTGCGAGACAATCTGGCTCTGGGTGCAAACATCGCCCATATTCACCGCCAGAATCTGCAGGATGCGGCTTTCTGTCGGCGTCAGGTGCGTCACCCTGCCATTCACCCGCACCTCGTTGCGTGAGGCGTCGAAGCGGATTGGACCTATTGTGAACTGTGATGTTGGCCGCCGCTGGAGCGTGGAGCGCACCCGACGATTGAGCGCGTGAATGTGCGCAAGCAGGAGCTTGGGCAGGAAAGGCTTCGGTAAAAATCCGTCGGCTTCAGACTCCAGACAGTAGGCTTCGACCTGTGGGCTTGGCTCGTCAGTAACCGCCAGTACCAGCGCGTCGTGTTGCATCCGCAGCTCGCGACACATCGCCAAAACATCAACACCAGCCTGCTTGACCTCGGCGATTACCAGTTCTGGCTTGCGTTCTAGCCAGATGGCGCGCGCTTTATCCGCCGAGAAGCTGAAGTACACAGTATAGCCGCGTGAACGCAGCCAGGTCGTCAGCATCTCGACCATATCGCGGTCGCTATCAATCACCAGGATATTCAAAGCTGTCCTCCGTGCGCCTGCTCGGCTCTCCTGTTCCCCGTCCCAGAGCCTGGAAGCATGGTGAATCCATCAGCCATACGCTCAATGCATGAGCGCGCCACTACCCCATCAACAACATAAGGCCGTCCTGTCGCCCCAGAGAGTCGCCCATATTCGCGCGCGAAAAGACGACAACAAGTGAAGAACACGTGTTCTACACCCACGGGGGACTTAATCCGATGTACAATCTCGTTCTGTGCGATCACCAGCGCGCTGGAGCGCGCCAGTCACACGTCGCGCGCTTGCGCACGGCGCTTCCCGCCCTTATCCACGTTTGGATAAGGTCATTGAAACTGTGGCCGCATGCTTCGCGCGGGATCGCTCCACGCGCGTCTTTCCGCTTAGCAAATCCTGGGCCAGAAAACAACCGGGGAACAGTCCACCTCAAGCACGACCCGGGCGCCATTGCTCACACTTACTCAGTCTTCGAATAAGCCAAACGTCGAGCTTCCTCACGACGCAGTGGTTGAATGTGGCCGCACAAACCCACATTCCCGAGACCCTCTCGCACGCCTCTCTCTTCTCCATGAACACAGGCGACAGATTTTCTATACGCCTTGCGGTGAAACTGTTGGAAAAGGGAGAACTCGTGGGAGCGAACCAGTGTCAAACAGCGATCTAGCCGCGCCAACCGTGAATCAGCGCACGGGGAGCCTCGACGCTCAAACGGATTTTCATCCTGAGCGGTGAATGTGTGAGGGATTGTGCGTGGGGAACCCGTGAATGCCAGAAAACGTCACCTCGCAAGAACGTGACATTTTCCTTGCTATGTGACCCTATCACAGGGATATCACATCCGACAAGGTATATTATGGCGCAAATCGCGGCCAGTTCATAAAAATCGGTCAAATGGCGCATTCGGCCAGCGAATTGCCCGGTGAAACACCTCAAGGAGGAGGAACTTCACGGGCAAGCGGCGACGCTGACCTGCCCGCGGCCTCTCGATATGCCGTCCTGGCGCGCCCGCGCGGACACTTTTGGAAAGGATTTCGCGAGCGTAGGTGTATACGCCGGGCCTACGCCGCATAGCGGATGGCGCCTGTGGCCGCGTACACATGCGCGCATGATCTCCCGTGTCCCGAAACCAGCAAGGAGCCTCACACCCGCGTCTTGCGCCACTTGCCGCTATGGAAGCGCCAGTAGGCAAGTCCGGCCTGCGTCAGGAAATCTGTGGACATGGCCATGCGCCCGCCCGCCAGGCCAAAGATCGGGATGAGCAGCGCCGCCAGTGGCACTCGCAGCCCCCACGACCCAACCGCGCGCACGACCACCGGAAACTTGGTATCGCCCGCCCCGCGTAGCGCGCCATTGAAGATGAATGTCGCGCCTGACGCCGGCAGGATCAGCAGCGAGAGCCGCTGCGCCATGTCCCCGGCCCGCAATACAGCGGGGTCCGCCACGAACAGGCCCAGCAGCGTCTGCGGGATCGCCGCCGCCAGCAGCCCTAGCGCCAGCATCAGCCACAGGCACGGCCAGAGAGCGGCCATCGCCGCGCGCTTCGCCAGTTTTGGGCTGTTCGCCCCCAACGCCTGACCAACCAGCGCCGTCGCCGCCACGCTGAAGCCAAACGCGGGCAGCGTTCCCAGGCTTTCCACCGTGTTGATCGTCACATTCGCGGCATACGGCACAGCACCCAGCGAGACCACCTGATGATTGAACGTGAGCACGCCCGCCTGGAACACCGTCAGCTCCGCCGCTGAGGGCAGCCCGATGCGCAGTGTCCGCTTCGCCACATCCACATCTGGCGCCAGCGCCGCGCGGCTCAGGCGCGGCGCCAGCGGATGCCGTCGCGCCAGCAGTGTGAGCGCCAGCAGCGCGCCCAGGGTCCATCCCGTGGCCGCGCCAATCGCCGAGCCAACCACTCCCACCGGCTGGACACCCAGTGACGGCTCGCCATTCAGCAGCAGCCACGACGCGGCGACGTTCACGCCGTTGACGGCCAGCATCACCAGCACCGGACGGCGCGTATCGCCCGCGCCGCGCATCGCCGCTGTGCAGGCTGACGCCACACCAGTAGCGGGCAGCCCCAGGCTAGAGACACGGATGAACTGCGCCGCCAGCTCCGCTACCTGCCCGTTGACGCCCAGCGCCACCGTGATGAGATCGGCCAGCGGCATGGCCAGCGCCAGCATCAGCAGCCCGGCGATCGCGCCCATCAGCGCGCCCTGCCCCGCCGTTTTCGCCGCCAGGCGCGCGTCGCGAGCGCCAGTCGCGCGGGCCACCAGCGCCGTCACGCCGACATTGACCGCGAAGAACGCCGTTAGCACAACCCATGTGACCATCGCCGCCGCGCCGACCGCCGCCACCGCCGTCGCCTGTCCGTACCCCAGCCGCGCGCTGGCATAGGCCGAGAGATGGCCAGACAGGAAGGTATCGGAGACGCCGACGCCCAGCGCGAGCAGCTGCTCGCCGATCGCTGGGGCCGAGAGCGCCCACACTCGCCGGCGCAACTCAGCGGCGGGCATCGTGTCGCGCAACTCGCGCGCATACCCAACTTTTGGGTGAACACCGCTCCGCGTGGGAATGGCCAGTCGCGAGGAGGAGCCGCCAGCGGACAGCTCTAGCGCCACATCAGCCGCTGGCGCGATCGAGACCGCCGGGGCCACCGGAACCCGGCCAACGCGCCAGATGGGCCGCGTCTGGGCAAGCTGGCGCATCGCTCGCACCGGCGAGATCAGCCGTGCGCGCGTGAGAAGCCTGCGCGGGCCGCGAGCGGAAAGTCTCCGCCGCCGCCCACTGGCGTCAGGATGCGTGAGTGAGTCGCGCGGAGACGCGTGCGACAGACGGGAAAAGGGGAGTGACAATAATGGAACGCTGACGCGAGGCGCGCGCATAATATACGCCCTATCCCTTCATAAACCAGACCCGCGCGTTAGAAAATCATCTAACGCGGACGACCAGGGTGATGGGAGCGACGGCGCGTGTAGTATAGCGACCCGAGTGGCGAATGGCGGCGAAATGATAACAATAGTCGGATAAATCAGCGCTGCGTCATGATGTCACTCGTGCGCTCGCGGCGATGAGAAGCGTCGCTCGCTCCCCGCTTTCCACAGTATGGCGTATCACAATCATCTTCCACAAGCTTTCTGGACCATTGACCGCGCAGAGCGGGTTCGTCGTTTGGCCAGCCCTCTCGCCCTTGCGACCGCCTACGGCTGGCTGCTACACTGAGATATGTTGAGGCCGCGCCCACGTTGAGGAATGCGGCTGGACATACCGGGCCACGGCGGCCGCGGCGTTCAGCTGACACCAGCGGGGCAGGCGACGAAGCCGCTTCCGGGCGTCTTCCACAGGCTGGCGCGCATACGCGCCGGTGGAGATGTCACGGAGCGGCGATTTTGTTTGTTATCCGCTCGCGCCCTCTGTCGCGCGGGCGCGGACATTCCCCCTTGGGGATACAATACAAATGTATGGATAAATGATTGCGCTGAGAAACGCCGTTCGCCACCGGACCCTGGCGCGGCGCATGCGGCGTCGAGTGGGCAAGAGCGCGATAGCCAGGAATGACCGCGCGCCCCACGCCCAGCCTGTCACGCCCAGCGCGTCACATAACGACAAAACACAGGCAACGGAGGCATGATCGCATGGCGAAGAGCCGTCTCCACGCGGTGTATGAGCTTGGACAGAGCGTCTGGTACGACAACATCCAGCGCGGGCTCATCACCTCAGGTGACTTCCAGCGGCTGATTGATGATGACGCGGTCGTCGGCGTCACCTCGAACCCGACCATCTTTGAAAAGGCTATCGGTGGCAGCGCCGACTATGACGACGCCCTGCGCGCGCTCGTCAGGCAAGGCGTCACCGACCCGCGCCAGGCCTTCTTCGCGCTGGCCATCGAAGACATCCAGATGGCGGCGGATATTCTGCGCCCGATCTATGAGCGCACTGGCCATCTCGACGGCTACATCAGCCTTGAGGTTTCGCCCGACCTGGCCAACGACACTGAGGCCACCATCGCTGAGACCCGCCGCCTCTTCGCGCGCGTCAACCGTCCCAACGTGATGATCAAGATCCCGGCGACAGCGGAAGGCCTGCCGGCCATCGAGGAAATGATTTATGAGGGCGTCAACATCAATGTCACCCTCATCTTCGCCCTCGACGTCTATGAGCGCGTGACCGAAGCCTACATTCGCGGGCTGGAGCGCCGGGCGGCTGAAGGCAAGCCCGTTCAGGATATCGCCAGTGTCGCCAGCTTCTTTGTCAGCCGGGTGGACACCCTGGTAGACAAACAGCTTGACGCGAAGATCGCCGCCGCCACGGAAGACGCCGAGCGCGAGCGACTGCGCGCCCTTCAGGGCAAAGCCGCGATCGCCAACGCTCGCCTGGCCTACGAAAAATACGGCGCCATTTTCCACGGTGAACGGTTCGCCAGTCTGCTCGCCGCCGGAGCCCGACCGCAGCGCTGTCTCTGGGCCAGCACCAGCACGAAGAATCCCGCCTACCGCGACGTGCTCTATGTTGAGGAACTGCTCGTCCCGGAGACGGTGGACACCATGCCGCCGCAGACCATCATCGCCTTCCAGGAGCATGGCGAAGCGCGCCGCGCGCCCGACGCCTACGATGAGGCCCGCGCCACGATGAGCGATCTCGCCGCCGCTGGCATTGATATGGCCCAGGTCACCAAGCAACTCGAGATCGAAGGCGTCAAGTCGTTCACCACTTCCTTTATCTCGCTGCTGGAAAGCACGGGCAAGAAGATCGCGACGCTCGCCGCGGAGATGGCCGCCAGTGAGTCCGCCAGCGACGTGACGGAAGGAACGGCCAGCCTGGGCCCTCTGTCGGGCGCGGTTGAGGACATCCTCGCCCGCGCCCGCAGCGAACGCTTCGCCCAGCGCGTCTGGCTCAAGGACGCCGCCTTCTGGAAGCCCAATCCCGCCGAGCAGAGCGAGATCACTGACCGGCTGGGCTGGCTGACGGTGTCCGACACAATGCGCGACACCCTGCCCCGTCTCACCGACCTGCGTGACGGCCTGCGCGCCAACGGCATCACCAGCGCCGTCCTGCTAGGCATGGGTGGCAGCAGCCTCGCGCCAGAAGTGCTGCGCGAGACGTTCGGCGTAGGCGCCGGCCTGCCTGATCTGATCACCCTCGACTCCACCGACCCGGCCACAATTCTCGCCGTCGAGCGCCGCATTGACCTGGCGCGCACAGTCTTCATCGTCGCCTCCAAGTCGGGCGGCACGCTTGAGACCCTCTCGCAGTACAAGTACTTCCATGAGAAGGTTCTGGCGCTGCACGGGGGGAACGCCGCTGACGCGGGCGCCCAGTTCATCGCCATCACCGATCCCGGCACAAAGCTGGAGGCGCTCGCCCATGACCAGCGGTTCCTTACCACTTTCCGCAACCCGTCCGACATCGGCGGGCGCTACTCCGCGCTTTCCTTCTTCGGGCTGGTCCCGGCGGCGATCCTTGGCATAGATGTCCCGAAGCTGCTTGACCGCGCTGACGCCATGCGCCGGGCCTGCGCGGCGGATGTTCCGGATGAAAAGAATCCCGGCGTCTGGCTCGGCTCTATCTTCGGCGCGGGCGCGCGCCAGGGCCGTGACAAGATCACCATCACCGTCTCGCCACCCATCGCCACCTTCGGCTACTGGCTGGAGCAGCTGATCGCCGAGAGCACGGGCAAAGAGGGCAAGGGGCTCCTGCCCGTTGAGGGCGAGGAGCTGGGCGATCCAGCCGTCTACGGACAGGACCGCGTCTTCGTCTACCTGCGCACGGAGGAGGGCTTCGATCCTTCTCAGGACGCCGCTATCGCCCGCCTCGAAGCCGCTGGCCAGCCTGTCGTTCGCCTTCCGCTGCGTGACATCTACGATCTGGGCGCCGAGTTCTTCCGCTGGGAGTTCGCCATCGCGGTCGCGGGGGCGCTGATCGGCATCAACGCCTTCGACCAGCCCAATGTCCAGGAGTCGAAGGATAACACCGACCGCATCCTCGCCGCCTACGCCCGCGAGCGGACGCTCCACGAGCCCGCGCCAACCCTGCGCACGGATACCAACCATGTGACACTGATCGCCCAGGGCGAGCGGGAGACGGCGCTACGCCAGGTTCCATCCCTCCAGGCGGCGCTCGCCACCCTGGCGGCCGAAGCTGGCCCCGGTGACTACTTCTCCCTGCTGGCCTACATTCAGCGCACGCCGGAAACCGCCGCCGCGCTCCAGCGCATTCGCACGCGCCTGCGCGACCTGCGCCACGTCGCCACGACGCTCGGCTATGGCCCGCGCTTCCAGCACTCTACCGGGCAATTCCACAAAGGCGGCCCGAACACTGGTGTCTTCCTGCAATTCGTCGCCCGCGACGCTGAAGACGTCCCTATCCCGGACGCGCCCTACACTTTCAGCACGCTCAAAGCGGCGCAGGCGCTGGGTGACCTGCAATCGCTGATCGCGCATGGCCGCCGCGTCGTGCGCGTGGACCTCGACGACAACATCGCCGCAGGGCTCGCCGAGCTGGAACTGGCGCTTAACGCCATCCGGTCATGAAATGGTGAACGCGGGCAAGCGCGCCAAAAACCTGTCTGACGGGAAGCGGCGCGCCCCGCTGGATAATTAAGAAATGAGGATTATCGCGATGGAACTCGGAATCTATGGTCTGGGCCGCATGGGCGCCAACATGACGACCCGTCTGCTGCGCGACGGCCACCGTGTCGTGGCCTCCAACCGCAGCCCAGGCCCCGTGGACGAGGCCGCCGCTGAGGGCGCCGTCCCCGCCTATACCATCGAGGAGATGGTAAGCAAGCTGGAAGTGTCGCCGAAGATCGTCTGGCTCATGGTTCCTTCCGGGCAGGTCACCGATGACGCGCTCAACCACGTCATGTCTCTGCTCCAGCCTGGCGACATCATCATTGACGGCGGCAATTCCAACTGGCATGACACGCAGCGCCGCGCCCAGAAAGTCGCCGCGGCGGGCATGCACATGATGGACTGCGGCACCAGCGGCGGCATCTGGGGCCTGAAGGTCGGCTACAGCCTGATGATCGGTGGCGAGAAAGAGATTTTTGACCACTGTGAGCCGATCTTCAAGTCGCTCGCCCCTGAAAACGGCTACGGCTATATGGGAACCCACGGAGCCGGGCACTTCGTCAAGATGGTCCACAATGGCGTGGAATATGGCATGCTCCAGGCGTATGGCGAAGGCTTCGAGATTCTGGAGAAGTCCGGCTTCGGCCTTGATATGCGTGAAGTTACCCGCGTCTGGCAGAACGGCAGCGTCGTGCGCTCCTGGCTGCTAGACCTCGCCGCGCTCGCCTTCGCCGAAGACCCAACCCTGGAAAACATCAAGGGCTACGTGCAAGACTCTGGCGAGGGCCGCTGGACCGTTCAGGCGGCGATAGACGAAGATGTCCCCGCCCCGGTCATTACCCTGTCCCTGCTGCAGCGCTTTGTCTCCCGCCAGGATGAATCGTTCTCCGCCAAGGTGATCGCCGCGTTGCGCAACCAGTTCGGCGGCCATGCGGTCAAACTGGAGAGCGGCGAATTCGGCGGCGTCAAACACGAGGCGTGAGCTGAGGCGCCCCAGGCGCCCGCGCTGACACCGGCGTCAGGCGTGGCGAGCGTTGCCCCAGGCTGACCCGGGCTGGCGCTCGCCACGCGCGCGATGACCCACTGGCGGGTCGCGCCGCGTCCCGCGTTCCGAATGCGATCAGTTCAAAAGGAACCTATTTATGGACACTGCCGCGCTCGCCTCAAATCCTTTGCGCGAGGGTCTACGCTCCACCCGCGTCGTACAGCCATGCGTGCTGGTCATCTTTGGCGCTACGGGCGACCTCACCCACCGCAAACTCCTGCCGGCGCTCTACAGCCTCGCCATCGAGCAGCCGCTGCCGCCGCAGTTCACTGTGGTCGGCGTCGCGCGCCGCCCCTTCACCGATGACGAGTTCCGCCAGCAGGCGCTCGACTCAATCAACACCTTCTCGCGCCGCCGCCCTGTCAACCAGTCTGTGTGGGACACCTTTTCCAAGGGCCTCTTCTACAGTCAGACCCAGTTCGACGACCCGGAAGGATACAAAAAGCTCGGTGAGCTGCTCGACCGGCTTGACCAGGAGCGCGGCACACAGGGCAACCGCATCTTCTACCTCGCCACACCGCCCAGCTTCTACGGGGACATCAGCGGACTGCTCAGTTCCTCCGGCATCGCCAGACGCGGAGTGGAAAACGGCCCCACCGGCTGGGCGCGCATTGTCGTGGAGAAGCCGTTCGGTCATGATCTCGCCTCAGCGCGCGCGCTCAACGACCAGCTCAACACCGGCTTCTCTGAAAGCCAGATCTATCGCATAGATCACTACCTGGGCAAAGAGACCGTCCAGAACATCATGGTGCTGCGCTTCGGCAACGGCATCTTCGAGCCGATCTGGAACCGGCGCTACGTAGAGCATGTGCAGATCACCGTCGCCGAATCCATCGGCATCGAGGGCCGCGCCGACTACTACGAGCAGGCTGGCGCGATCCGCGACATGGTGCAGAACCACATGATGCAGCTGCTCACCCTCACCGCGATGGAGCCGCCCGTCAACTTCGGCGCCGACGCGGTGCGCGATGAGAAGGTCAAAGTGCTGCGCGCCATTCCGCCGCTGTCCGAGATTTCGTCCGACACCGTGCGCGGCCAGTATGGCCCCGGCCTGGTAGGCGGAGAAAGCGTTCCTGGCTACCGTCAGGAGAAAGGCGTGGACCCCCGCTCCCAAACCGAAACCTTTGTCGCCATCAAGCTGCTGATCGAGAACTGGCGCTGGGCTGGCGTGCCATTCTACCTGCGCACCGGCAAGCGGCTGCCCAAGCGCGTCACGGAGATCGCCATCGAGTTCAAGCGCCCACCTTATCTGCTCTTCCGCGGCTCTGGCGCGGACGGTCTCGCGCCCAACGTGCTTTCCATGCGCATCCAGCCAAACGAAGGCATCTCGCTACAGGTCAGCGCCAAGGTGCCTGGCCAGGAGATGCGACTGCGCACGGTGAACCTGGATTTCCTGTATGGCAGCTCCTTTGGCGTCGAGCCGCCCGAAGCGTATGAGCGGCTGCTGCTCGACGCCATGATCGGCGATTCCACCCTCTTCACCCGAATTGACGAGACCGAAGTGGCCTGGTCGCTCGTAGACGCTATAGTCCGCGACTGGAACGAGACTCGCACGCCGCTCGCGCGCTATGAGCCGGGCACGTGGGGACCCAAAGAAGCTGACATGCTCATCGAGCGTGATGGCAGGACGTGGAGGCGGCTATGAACGATATCGAGGGACTCACCGCCGCCATGCGGCAAGTCGAGCCCAACAAGATCGAGACCGAGCTGGACAATGACTGGCGCGCGGCCAACGCGCGGGCGCTGGCGGGTGGCGGGCAGGTGGCCGCGCGCACCAGCGTCATGACGCTGGTCATCTACAGCGACAGCGACGCGCAGGCTCAGCGCGCGGTCCAGGCCGTGCGCACGCTGACCAGCCTGCATCCTTCCCGCTGCATCGTCGTCGCTCCGCTGGAGGCTGGGGACAGCAAGCAAATCGAGGCCTACATCAGCACACGAACCGCGGACGCCAGCGGCGGCATGAGCTACAGTGAAGAAATCGTCCTGCGCGCCGCATCCAGCGCGGAGGAGCATCTGGCCGGAGCCATCCTGCCCCTGATCGTTTCCGGGCTGCCAGCTTTTCTCTGGTGGCAGGGCGAGCCGCCCTGGCGCGCCCCACTCTTCGAGGCGATGATTGACGGGTTTGACCGCCTGCTGCTGGACACCTGCGAGATGAAGCGCCCGGATCAGTCGCTGGTCGCGCTCGACGATGTCGTGCGGCGCAAAAAAGCCAGCTGCGCCGTCACCGACCTCAGCTTCGCGCGGCTCAGCCCCTGGCGCGAGCTAGCCGCGCAGTTCTTCGACGCTCGTGAGTTGCTCCCCTATCTCTACAGCATTGATCGCCTCTCCATAGAATACGCGGCGGGCGAAGTCAACCAGCCGTCCAACCCTTCGCAGGGCTACCTCTTCGCCGGCTGGCTCGCCTCGCGGCTGGGATGGACCGTGGTCGGCGGCGCCCCTAGCCAGCCGGTGGATGGCGGGCGCGAGCATACGCTGCGGGACCCATCGGGGCGCAAAATCACGCTTGAGATCAACCCGTGCTATGGGGCGTCACTGGCCCCCTGGTTTGACCTCTCCCAGCGCAATCCCGATGGTCAGGTGATCGGGCCGGGCGCGCTAATGTCGGTCTACCTGCGCGCGCAGCTCAATGGCGCGACAGCGACCTTCGCCATCGCCCGCGAGACGGATGACCTGCGGCACGCCTCGACAAACTGCCAGGCGCCCCAGGTCTCCATGCCACCCCAGACAATCCACATGCCATCGCTGGGCGAGTCCGCCTCGCTGGGCGCTGAGCTGGATCGCACAGGCCATGATGTGGTCTTCGAGGAGTCGCTCGCGCTCGCCGCCCAGTTGCTAGGCGCCCCCGGACGGAGGATTCACGGATGAACGCCAGCGCAGCCTCTGGAGCGCCTACCCACCGTGTCGTGCGCGTCTTTCCGGACGCGCGCGCTACCGCGCAAGCCGCCGCGGAGCTTTTTGTCGCGCGCGCGGCGGACGCGCAGGCGCGGCGCGGTGTTTTCCATGTCGCGCTCTCCGGCGGGTCCACGCCGCGCCTGTTCCACGCGATGCTGGCGGCCAGCCCCCTGCGCGATCAGGTGGACTGGTCGCGCATACAGGTCTTCTGGGGGGACGAGCGCTGCGTTCCACCCGATCATCCTGACAGCAACTACCTGATGGCCCGCGAGACGCTGCTCGACGCCGTTCCCATCCCGCCTGAGCGCATCCACCGCATGCGCGGCGAAGAGGACCCCGCCAGCGCCGCCAGCGCCTACGAGGACGAGCTGCGGGCGGTTTTCGCCACGGCGCCGGGGGAGACCCCGCGCTTCGACCTGATTTACACTGGCATGGGTCCCGACGGCCACACGCTCTCGCTTTTCCCGCACACCGCCGCGCTCAGCGTCACCGACCGTCTTGTGGTGGCGAATTACGTTCCACAGCTCAATGCCAGCCGCATCACCTTTACCACCACACTCGCCAACCATGCCGCCCTTGTCGCCTTTGTCGTCACCGGAGCCGACAAGGCCCCCGCTCTGGCCCAGGTGCTCGAGGGTCCGCGCGATCCCCGGCGCTATCCATCGCAATTGATCGCTCCGGCGGGCGAGCTGCTCTTCCTGCTCGACCAACTCGCCGCCGCCCAGCTTACGCATATCGCGTAACACGGGCGCCGCTCGTACATCGCGGCGCGCGCAAGGAGAACCACGCTATGGCGCTGATCGTTCCGTCCATCCTTTCCGCTGACTTCGCCCGCCTGGGACAGCAGGTAGAGGAGGCGCAGGCGGCAGGCGCTGACCGCATCCAGGTGGATGTGATGGATGGGCGCTTCGTGCCGAACATCACCGTTGGCCCGCTGATTGTCGAGGCTGTCCGCCGCCACACCAGCCTGCCTGTCGAGGCGCATCTGATGATCGTCGAGCCGGAGCGCTACCTCGAAGAGTTCGCCCGCGCTGGCGCTGACCTCATCATCATCCATCAGGAGGCCACCCCCCATCTCCACCGCGCTATCCAGCGGATCCATGCGCTGGGCAAGCGCGCGGGCGTCGCGCTCAACCCCGCCACACCATGCGTCATGCTCCAGGACATCCTCACCGCTCTTGATCTGACCCTCCTCATGACCGTCAACCCTGGTTTTGGTGGTCAGAGCTTCATCCGTGAATCCCTTCCCAAAATCGAGCGGCTGCGCGCGATGCTCCAGCAGCACGGCGCGATATGCGACCTGGAAGTGGACGGCGGCGTCGCGCCAGAGACAGCCCGCGATGTCGTCCGCGCGGGGGCGAATGTTCTGGTGGCCGGCTCAGCGGTTTATGGCGCTCCCAGCGGCGTCGCTGCGGGCATCAGCGCCCTGAGGGCGGCGCTCGCTTGACCGCAACGCGGATAACGCCGACATTCCCAGCGCATGGACGCGCCCTACGCGCCCGGTGTACAATGCGGCATATGTCGCGAACACGCGCCACGTAGTCACGCGCACAGGGAATGAGAGCGCCCGATGAAGAAGATCCTCGTCGCGGATGACGACGTCGCCATCGCCGAGCTCCTGAGGCAATCGCTCGAGTCGGAGGGTTATGAGACCCAGAAGATCACTCAGGCCCTTCGGTTCTACGACGCGGTCATGGAATACCAGCCTGACCTCATCCTGCTCGACCTGATGATGCCGTATCTGGAGGGCGAGGATGAGCTGCGCCTGCTCCAGATGAATCCCGCCACTCGCGCCATTCCGGTGATCGTTGTGACGGCGATGCATGAGGCCAAGCAGCAGGAAGAGCATTATCGCACGCTGGGCGTCGTCGAGATTGTGACGAAGCCTTTCGATTACGACAAGCTGGTGGCGCTCATCAAGCGCACCATCGGCGATCAGTAATACCAGCCCGGAGACAGGCCGGGCGCGAGTCGCGAAGGGAGCATGGCGTGGTGGAGACGGGCGAGTCAACCCCAGCCGGGCAAGCGCTGGATAGCGACGCCGCGAATCGCGTGGCGCTCGACGCGATGGGTGGCGATCATGCGCCCGCCGAGATCGTCAAGGGCGCCGTCCAGGCGGCGGGCGAGCTCAATACAGGGGTGATTCTGGTCGGCCCCGAGCCGCTCATCAAGACTGAGCTGGCCAGGTATGACATCACCGGCCTCGACCTGACCACCGTCCATACCGATGAGGTCATCTCGATGGAGGAACATCCCGCCGAGGCCGTGCGCGCCAAGCGGCGCAACAGCATCACCATTTGCCAGGAGCTCGTGCGCGACGGCAAAGCCATTGGCGCCGTCTCCGCCGGCAACAGCGGCGCGGTGATGGCCGCCGCGATGTTCACCCTCCGCCGCGCGAAGGGCGTGGACCGCCCGGCATTCGGCGCCGTCCTTCCAGCGGCGGGTGGCAGGCAGGTGATGGTGCTCGATGTTGGCGCCAACACCGACTGCAAACCACAGTGGCTCCTCCAGTTCGCGTTGATGGGCGCGGCGCACCAAACCGCCATCTTTGGCATCCCCTCGCCTCGCGTTGGCTTGCTGGCCAATGGTGAAGAGGAGACCAAGGGCGACCAGTTGACCCAGGAGGCGCACAAGCTCATCAGGGCCGCCGCGCCTGCCCTCGGCCTGAACTTCATCGGCAACGTTGAGGGACGCGACATCGTCGCCGGAGAGGTGGATGTCGTGGTCTGCGATGGCTTTGTCGGCAACGTCGCGCTGAAGTTCGCCGAGGGCCTGAGCAAGATGCTGCTCCAGACAATCAGAAAAGAGCTGACCGCTGGCGCGCTGACCAGCGTCGGCGCCCTGCTCGCCAAGCCCGCCTTCGACCGCGTGCGCCGGCAGCTCGATTATGAGGAGTACGGCGGCGTGCCAATCCTGGGCGTCAACGGCGTCAGTGTCATCTGCCACGGCAGCTCGCACGCCAAGGCGATCAAGAACGCCATCCGTGTCGCCCGCCAGGCCTATCAGTCCAACCTGCCCGCCACTATCGCCATAAATATCCAGAAAATGAGCGCGGAGGCAACCGCCAACTAAGCCATCGTCACATTATCCACATCGCCATTCCGCCTGAACCCGTCGCCAGGCCATTCCGCGCGGGTTCAGGCGCGTTCGTTCCTACAGCCCAAGCTACCATGCGCCAGACAAGGGGACCCGCCGATGGACACCGTAAAGCTGGATGATATCCGCCTGACTGTCGTAGACGCCGAGGGGACGGTCAGCTTCATCGCGCACGCCTCCGCCGTCGTGGCGCTCGCCGCCGCCTGCGCCAGCGACCCCACCACCCTGCGTGAGCTGCTCGACGCTTCCACGCGCTTTGACAAGTCGCTACGTGACAAGGTGCTCAATGGCCTGGCGGTCTTCGATGAGCACAACCTTCCCGATGACCTCAGCGCCATCCACCACCAACTGGAGACGCTGGCCCCGCGCAACACGCCCGTCTTCCGCGTGCTCGACCCGATCACGCGCGAGGCCAGCCTGCGCCCGGTGCGCTCTGGCGTCGTGCTCTACAACCTGCCCGCGAAGCGCATCGTCCAGATCGAGAACACCTACGAGCCGCTGGCTCCCTCTGGCGAGGTCAACTATCACAATGGCAAGTTCCTCAGCATCCGCCTCGTCCCCTACAAGCTCTCACCCGACTGGACGATTGTGCCCTGACCGCTAGCGCGCCGCCTTCACACCCGCGCGGGCTGGCGCCGGCTGGCCAGCGCGCGGTTCAGGCGGCGAGCGATAGTCGGCCCTTCGTAGATGAAGCTGGTGTAGAGCTGGATCAGGCTGGCGCCCGCGTCGAAGAGGCGGCGCGCGTCGTCAGCGGCGAAGACGCCGCCACAGCCGATGAGAGGCAGCCGGTCGCCCGCGCGCTGATGCAGCCGCCGCGTCACCTCCACCGCGCGCATGTGCAGCGGGCGCCCGCTCAGCCCGCCCGTCTGCTCGGCTAGCGTGCGTGGAACCCAGGCGCTGAGGGCGTCGCGCGCGATGGTAGTATTGACGGCGATCAGGCCGCTCACGCCGCGATCCAGGCAGACCTCTACCACATCGTCTAGCGCGCTATCTTCCAGGTCCGGCGCCACCTTCACCAGCAGCGGCTTCGGCGCCGCGCGGCCCTCCTGCGCCGCGCGCTCGCGCAGCCGTCCCACCAGCGCCGCCACCAGCGCGTCCAGCCGCTCGCGCTCCTGCAGCGCGCGCAGCCCCGGCGTATTTGGCGAGCTGATGTTCACCGCGAAGTAGTCGCCGTGGGGATAGAGCAGGTCGAGTGAGCCGAGATAATCCGCGACCGCCTCATCCAGCGGCGTGATCTTCGATTTTCCCAGGCTGATCCCCACCGGGACGCCGCGCGGACGCTGCCGCGCCAGCCTCCGCGCTACCGCCTCCGCGCCCTCGTTGTTGAAACCCATGCGGTTGATCAGCGCCGCGTCCGAGATCAGCCGGAACAGGCGCGGGCGCGGGTTGCCCGGCTGAGCGTGGCGCGTGACCGTGCCCACCTCAACAAAGCCAAAACCCAGCGCGGCCAGCGCCGGGATCGCTACCGCGTTCTTGTCGAAGCCCGCCGCCAGTCCAATGGGGTTAGGAAAGCGCAGCCCGAAGATCTCGCGCTCCATGCCGCGCGGCTGCTCGCCAGCGGCCAGATTGACCGCCAGCGCCACCGCCCGTGTCAGCGCCGCTGAGCGCGAAGTCCACGCCAGCCCGCCCAGCACCCGCTCATGGATGGACTCCACATCCCGCCCCGCGACCCCGAAGAACAGCGGCCGTATCGCCCGGCGGTAGATCATCCCTCATCCCTTCACACCCTTGTGGGCGCCAATCAGTCGCGCGGGAGGCGTCCAGCGCTCACGATTACCTGCCATTTGCCACCGGGCCAGCTCGCGGTAAGCGCATAGCAGCCAGCTTGTTGAATAAACGCATACCCATACCAGAACGAGCCACTGGTATCCTCACCGCCCACTGGGACCGGCGGAGCAACTGGGTTGAGCGTGTAGGGAGCCATCACCAGAGTGGGCGCTCCCCATCCCCCCGCCTGGACGAAGCCAAACGCTACGGAGGCCCCACTCTGGAGGTTATACCCTGAGAGCGTGACGGTATCCGAGAATCCCGAGCCGAGTACGAGTACGATGGGCGCGGGCCAGCCGTAGAGCGTATACGGCGCTTTCCAGTCAAAGCCGTCGCCGCTACCCAGCGCCAGTGTCGGATACGTTCCCGAAAGACCCGACACCCAGATGGGTTTCTCCCCCACCGCTGCCCCCACGCCAGGCGGCCCAACCTGCGAAAGCGGTGGCGGGCCACCTAGACATGTAACGGGAGCTTGCGCCAGAGCAGGCGCGCGCTGGGCGCTCATATTGGCGGTAGGCGTCTCGAGAATCTGTACCGTGATCGAGGATACAACCTTACTTGTGGACGTTGGGGTAGCGGGTCGAATGAACGATTGGAGCGCTGCGAGCATACCGCGCGAGGCAGGCGTCACGCTCACCACGAGCGCGACCAGCGCGATCAGGCTTATCGCCAGCGGCGTCCAGCGCCACACGCGCGAGCGCGGCGCTCGTGGCTGGCGCGAGGGTGCCAGTTCCGTTACGCGCAGGTCGTCATCGGCCTCCGGGTCACTGGAGCCATGCTCATTCATGTCATTCCCGCCGCTACCGAAATCCCCTATCCGCGTGTCGCCGCGAAATACGCTTTCACGCGGTCGTAGGCTTCCTGGGTGATGCCGCCTGTCTCGCGCCAGTAGTCGAGCAACTGGCTAATGGTGACGGCGGCGTGCAGTGTATAGCCAGCGGCGGCGATGGCCTCTGGCCCGCCCTGCTCGCGATCCACCAGCACCACCACATCGCGCACGACCAGCCCGTTCGCCTCCAGTACGCGAATCGCTTCGAGCTTGCTGTCGGCGTGCGTCACCACATCGTCAATCACCAGCGCCGTCTCGCCTGGCGTGAACGCGCCGTTGATATTGCCGCCCGCGCCATGCGTCTTGGCCTCGCGGGGAGTAATCATCGGCACGCGCGTCAGGTGTGAAAGCACCGCGACCATCGGCGTCGCCGCCATCGGCACATCAGCGTAGCGGTCGAACCGCAGCCCGCGCGCCTCGATCAGCTCGCGCAGCGTCGCCACCGCCGCGTCCAGCGCGTCCGGGAACGAGCGCAACACCCGCAGGTCCACGTACATTGGCGAGAGCGGCGCGTCAGGCGGCGGCCCATGCAGCTTCAGACGAAACGCGCCAAACTTTACCGCCCCGCTCGTCAGCAGGCCATCCGCGAAGGCGCGCTGCGCGGGCGTAAGCTCCCCGCTAGCTGATTTCCCAGACACGACCGTGATCTTCCCTTCCGTAACATACATCTCGTACCACAGCCAGGGCTTTCAGGCGCATCCGCCCGCGAACCGGACCCGCGAAGGCGCGCCTTCCTCATTCCGCTCCACGCGCCCGCTCGATGGCCTTCACCATCCGCTCCACTTCGCGCCGGCCCGCCTCAGCGAAGTCCGGCCCGCTGGAAGCGTAGAGCACGCTGCGCGATAGGCTGATGATCAGCCCTTGCCCCCGCGAGTCGCGCCCCGCGCGCACGACGCTCTCGACATCGCCGCCCTGCGCGCCGACGCCCGGCACGAGGATAGGCATGTCCCCCACGATGCCGCGCACGATGCGCAATTCGTCTGGATAGGTGGCGCCCACAACCAGTGCGCAGTTGCCGCGCGTGTTCCACTCGCTCGTCACTGAACGCGCCACCCGCTGGTAGAGCGGCTCGGACTCGCCGCCATCCGCCGCGACACGCAGGTCCTGGAACTCACCGCCGCCCGGGTTCGACGTGCGGCAGAGGATGAGCGCGCCGCGCGCCGCACGCTCCAGAAATGGCGCCAGCGCGTCGCGCCCCAGGTAGGGGTGCAGCGTCACCGCGTCGGCGTCCAGGTAATCATAGACGTAGCGCGCATAGGCCGCGCTGGTGCTGCCGATGTCGCCACGCTTGGCGTCCAGGATAACGGGAATATCAGGATAACGCCCGTGGATATAGGCGATCAGCCACTTCAGCGCGCGTATCCCGGCGGCCCCGTACTGCTCAAAGAACGCGCTGTTGGGCTTGAACGCGCAGACCAGGTCCGCCGTCTCGCGCACGATGGCCTGCGTAAAGGCGAGCAGGCGCCGCTCGATGCTCGTATCCGGGCCGTGGACCGGCCCCGCGACCGCCGGCATGCTCACCCGCGTTACATTCGCGCTGGCTGGAATGCGCTCCAACTCCGGATCCAGCCCGACGCACACCAGCGAGCCAGTCGCCTCCCAGCGGCGGCGCAGCGCCTCCACAAACGGCGCGCGCGCGCCCGACGCTTCCGTCACAGCTTCGCTCCTCACATGGGGATGACGTGTCTTCTCTCTATCTAGTCCGGCCAGACAGGCCATCACCTATTGTATCAGACAGGCGCCGCCCACATGCTACGCGCGCGGAGCCGAGCGCGGCGCGATGCGCGGCAGGGCGGCGACCGCCGTCTCATCGTCATCAGCGCCGACGCGGTTGAAGCGCTCGAAGCCGCAGACCAGGCAGCGATGTGTGATGACTTCCTCGCCATTGGGACGCTCGAAGACGCCGATTGGCTCCATCATGCCCTTGCACGGACTGGCGCGGTCACCTGAGCGCTCGGCGTCCACGTGGCGCGAATACAGGCAGTAGGGGCAGTGGTTGCGATTGCGGCCACCGCTCGGCAACGGCCCCACCCGCCGCCCGCAATGGCCGCAGGTGAACGGTGTGTCGCTCACAGGCGCCGGGCCGCGCATCTCCCGCCCTCCACGCTCCTCGCGGCGCTCGTGGCGCTTCGGGCGCCGGCCATCCCGTCGCCCGCTATCCCGGCCACGCCCGCCAGGTGATCCGCGATCTGACATAGCTCACCCCGCCCCGCGCGTATAATCAAGACCAAACCTGACGCGCTGAGGGACATCCCCTTACCAGCGCCGCCGCATGGTATCCCGGCGCCGCCATCCCCGTCAAGCCGCGCTTGCGCCGCGAGGCTGGAGCGTGTGAACGGCTGATCCATCTTTATAAAAGCGTTCTATGGAGGTGAGTCCATGCGTGAACTGCTCAACGGCGCCGCGGAGCGCGCTATTCAGTACATCGAGTCGCTGCCCAGCCGGCGTGTGTCGCCTGACCCGGCGAGCGTCGAGCGCCTGGCGGAGCTGGACACGGCGCTGCCAGAGCGGCCTGGCGATCCCGGCGATACCATCGCTACGCTCGCCAGCCACGCCGGCGCGACGATGGCGATGGGGAGCCCACGCTTCTTCGGCTTCGTCATCGGCGGCGCGCTCCCCGTGACCGTCGCCGCGAACTGGCTCGCCACCGCCTGGGACCAGAACGCGGCCTATATGCTGGCGACTCCAGCCGTTGCGCGTGTGGAGGAAGTCGCCGCGCGCTGGATGGTGGATCTGCTCGGCCTTCCAACGGAGACAGGCACGGGCTTTGTCACCGGAGCCACCGTCGCCAATTTCTCCTGCCTGCTCGCCGCACGGCACGATACGCTCCAGCGCGCTGGCTGGGATGTGGAGGCGGACGGCATGTTCGGCGCGCCACCCGTGACGGTCATCATCGGCGAAGAGGCGCACCCGACCGTCTTCAAGTCGCTCGGCATGGCGGGTTTTGGGCGCAACCGCGTCGTGCGCGTCCCTGTGGATGACCAGGGCCGCATGCGCGCGGACGCGCTCCCGACCATCTCCGGCCCCACGATCGTCATTCTTCAGGCGGGCAACGTCAACACCGGCGCGTTCGACCCGTTCGAGCAGATCATCCCCTGGGCGCACGCGGCAGGCGCCTGGGTCCACATAGACGGCGCGTTCGGCCTGTGGGCTTGCGCCGCGCCCAGCCTCACCCACCTCATGCGCGGCGCCGAAGCGGCGGATTCCTGGGCCACCGACGCCCACAAGTTCCTCAACACACCCTATGACTGTGGGCTGGCCTTCGTGCGCCAGCCTGAGACGCTGCGCGCCGCGATGGCGATCACCGCCGCCTATCTGCCACCCTCCACCCGGCGCGACCCGTCGGACTTCACGCCTGAGCTTTCCCGCCGCGCGCGTGGCGTCGAGGTGTGGGCCGCCCTGCGCACGCTGGGCCGTGAAGGTGTGGCGGAGATGATCGAGCGCGCCTGCCGCTGCGCCCGCCACTTCGCGGACGGCATGCGCGCGGCGGGCTATCCACCCCTCAACGAGGTCGTGTTCAATCAGGCCCTCTTCTCTTTTGGCGACGATGAGACCACCCGCCGCGTGATCGCCGCCATCCAGGAGGACGGGACCTGCTGGTGCGGCGTCACGGTCTGGCAGGGTCAGACCGCCATGCGCGTCAGCGTCTCCAACTGGGCTACCACCGAAGCCGACGTAGACCGCAGCGTCGCGGCCATCACCCGCGTCGCCCGCGCTCATCACGCCTGACCCACCCACGATATCCACTTTCCCACCCAGCGCCCGCGATTGCGTGTAGACAGACGTGGACGCCGGGTGTATGCTATCGCCGACGCGCAGGCGAGCCGTCACTATCTCCAAAACGCGGCGCCAAATGGATCGCCAAAGGGGGGCGTACATGAGCGGGCCAACACCAAGCGGAACGCCAGAGCAGGTAGACAGGCACAAACAAGCGGCTCTAGCCTTCGAAGAATACAAAATGGTCGCGGAAGACACCGCCAAGATCACCGACCGCCGCCAGACAGTCAATACACTCTTTGTCACAATCAACGCGCTGTTTCTGACAGGTGTCGGCTATCTGTTCTATCAGTTTTTCCAAAACAATAGTGGCGATGTCTTATCGCTTCTCTTCGTGCCTGGATTCCTGGCCATAGCGATCATCACCTCCTTGCTCAACCGCGCATGGCTACGTCTGAGCGAGCAGAGCCGCAAGCTCGTCAACCTTCGCATTCGCTATTTGGAAACGCTCGAGTCTTTCTTGCGTGAAACAGGCGATTTCCCCGTTGTAGACACGCGGCTTAGAGGCGCTGATAAGACAAAGCAGGTTGAATACGAGATGCCGCCAGACACGTTTCCGGGCGCCGAGGTCACTCACCCAGATGCGGCTGGCGTCCAGCAACGCTGGATGAGAACACGCGGCACCTATTCCCTCGAAGAGGTTCTGTACAACAATCCGCACAGCAAGAAGGAACCATTTGGCTTCTCGCAAGCCGAACAACTTGTTGGACGCACGTTCAACTGGGCCTACTGGCTGGGTTTCGTGTTCTCCATCCTCGCGGTCATCATCCAGCTCGTGTTTTACTTCGCAAACATCCACGCTAAGATCGGGCCGTACAGCTTTTAATCCCGTTCTTTCACCAGCACACTAGCAAGCCCCCACGCCAGCGAACGTCAAGCTCGCTGGCGTATCCCCTGGGGGATGGAGCGACGTGGCGGCGCGCGCGGATTTCCGCCCGGTCTACGCGACCATCCTGGACGGGTAGACGGGAGCGTCCGCCAGCGCCATCCCTGGCGACGAGTTTCCTGATCGCCGCCAGCCCAGCGCCAGCTACAACGCCATCAGCGAGCGCAGCGCGCCCTCGTGCGCGGCCACAGCCGCGTCGAGCTGGCGCGTATCCATCTGCGCAGGCGCCACCACCACCAGCGCCAGCGCGTCCGCGCTCTGATTGAGCAGCCGCACCAGCGCCTGCCGCTCGCCAGCCGCCAGCCGCGCCTCGCGCACCGCGCCCCACTGGCCTGCCCGCGCCGCCCGCGCCGTCGCCTGCATCGCCTGCGCCAGATGCGTAAAGACTTCCTCAGACATTGGCGGCTGCGCCGTCTGCGCCACCACTTTTACCGCTCCCGACGGTGTAAGCAGCGCGGCGGCGCACGGCTGCGCGATCGTCGCCACCAGCCCCGCCAGGGCGCGCTGCGCATCGGGCGCGCTGGATTGGGCCAGCGGCATCTGCCCCGTCACACTGCGCTGCGCGTCGGGCGCGCTGGATTGGGCCAGCGGCATCTGCCCCGTCACACCGCTCAGCGGCGCGGGCAGCGTCGTGAAGTGATGTGGCTCGGGGGCCGGACTGGGCAGCGCGCCTGTTTCGGAAGGCTGCGCGTTGCGCGCCAGCAGCGCATCAAAGATCAGCGCGGAAACAGGCTTTGTCACATTGCGTTCTGAGAGCGTCGTGGGCGCCACCTGCCAGATGCGCTGCGCCGTGGTGGCGCACATCGCCTGAAACGCCTCATCGCCGCGCAACTCACCATATTCAGCGGAGACCAGATCGCCGCGCTCGAAGACGAGCAGGCCCGTCTGACCACCCGCGATAACCTGGGCCGCCAGGTCGCGACGCCCCACATTGATCGCCTGGGTGATGTCAATCAGGTCGTAGCTCGCTGACTGATAGGAGTGGGTCTCCAGCGTGCGCCGCAGCTCCAGCTTCAGGGCGCGCAGGTCGAACGGCTTCTCCAGATACGCGATCACCCCATTGCGGAACGCCTCCTGGCGCACGCTCGGTGAACCAAACGCCGTCATCATGATGACGCGCGTACTGGGTCGCCATTCCCGCAGCCAGCTCAGCAACTGGAACCCATCAATGCCCGGCATCTTGATGTCGCTGATGACACAGTCATACGCTGTATCCGTCAGCCGGCGCCGCGCCTCTTCCGCCGTCAGCGCGCCATCGGCGGCGTAATTCTCGCGCCGCAGCGACGCTACCAAGCTCCAGTTCAGGTTTTCCTCGTCATCCACCACGAGCACGCGCCAGACACGCTGGGGAGCCGTCCCAGCCTGTTCCACTGGTTCCATTGTTTCACCCTCCCCGCGCCGCGTCAGAGCGCGTTCGTCTCATCCCGCCCGCTGTGTGACCAGCGGGAACGTGATCGAAACCAGCGACCCCCGTCCCGGCGCGCTCGTGATGCGCATCTGGGCCTGGTGCTGGCGCGCAATGCCGCGCACCACCATCAAGCCCAGCCCCATGCCGCCTGGCTTCGTACTCTGCCCAGGCTGCGACGCCCGCCGCAACGCTTCGGTAGACATCCCCACGCCGGTGTCCTCCACTTGAAGCACCGTGCGCCCGCGCGCATCCAGCCGCGCCCGCAACGTCAGCGTCCCGCCATCCGGCATCGCCTGCAGCGCGTTCGTCACCAGATTCACCAGCATCTGCTGAATCTGGTCGGGGTCCGCGCGAATCATCCCCGCGCGTGGCGTGATATGCGTGACGATCTCCACGTTTCTCTGGGCCGCGTCAAGCTGGAACATCGCCGCCACACGTTCCAGCGGCGCCGATGGCGCGATCAGGCTCATCGGCTCGGCCCGTAGCCGCGCCACCTGCGACATCGAGCTCAGCAGACGGCTCAGCCGGTCAATCTCGTCCGTCAGCCGCGCGATATAGTCGCGGCCCGTCTCACTCAACGGCAGCGCCTCTTCCAGTCCCTGCGCCAGCGTTCGCATCGCCGAGAGCGGGTTGCGCACCTCGTGAACGATCAGCGAGAGCATCCGCTCCAGCGTCGCCTGCTCCTCCTGGGCCCGCACTATCCGGATCTCGCCCCACGGCAGCGTGAACGAGTTGACCGTCAGCACATACGCCATCGCGCCGAAAGTGAAGGACGCCGCGCCATGCGCGCTCAGCGACGCGACCACATCTGGCCCCAGCACGTCCCGCGCGTTCTGCCCGATCAGCGCTTCGGGCTGTTCCGCGGCGAGCGCCCCACGATCATCCGCCGCCAGCACGCGCCACTCCTGGTCCACAATCAGATAGCCCGCGTCGTCATGCGCGCGCAGTTCTTCCGAGAGAAATCCCGACATCGCTCCTCAGATCCGATCCAGATACAAAGGACAACGCCATAGGCGGGCGCGGAGGCGCAAGAGGCCGCGCGCGAGACAGTTGGGACAGCGGCGCGCGGCAAAAGGCGCTATTGTGTAATGACGGACAGCGATAGAAGAAGTTGCGCTTAATGGGCCGTCATTATTTCAGAATTGTATCTCACCGCTCAGCGCGCTCGCCACGGCTCAGGCCGCAAGCTGAACAACTCGACCGGCGCGCTGGCGGGCAGGATCACACGCAGCGCCAGGGGCGCGACCGAGAAGGTCATCGGCAGGTTGCCAATTACTTCGCCATCCACCTGTACTGGCTCCGCCCGGCGTGATTCCACCCGGATCGCTTGCGCGCGCAGATAGCGTACGCGCGGCCCCGCGCTGGGACGCCGCAGGAACGCGCGCCCCAGCACGCCCAGCCGGTGCGCCAGCCCGCCCGAGCCAATCACGACCACGTCCAGCGCGCCGTCATCAGCGACCGCCTTCTGGGTAAAGGTCATCGCGCCGCCATACAGCCGCGTATTGCCAATGATGACCATCAGCGCCCGCTCGCGCCGCCGCCGCTCGCCGATCTGGAGACGGAGCTCCGCTGGCTTCGCCGTGACGCTGAGCGCCACCACCGCAGCGATATAGTCCAGCAGCTTCAGCCCAATGCGCTTGAGCGGTCCGCGCTCGACCCGGCGCGCCACCTCAGCGTCAAATCCGATGCCCGCCATCATCAGGAAGTAGCGCTGGCCCGCGCGGCCCAGGTCCACCCGCCGCCGCACACCGCGCAGCAGCGTCTCGCGCGCCTCGGCGAGCGACAGGCTAATGCCCATTTCGCGCGCCCACACGTTGACTGTGCCCATAGGTAGCACACCCAGCGCGGTCGTGTGTCCCGCCAGCGCCTGGATGACATCATTCACCGTGCCATCACCACCCGCCGCCACCACCATCTCCAGACCAGCGTCGGTCGCCTCGCGCGCCAGATCCGTCGCGTGTCCTGGCCGCTTTGTCAGCCGCAGCTCTGAGGGCAGTCCATGCTCTGTCAGCCAGCGCGCCGTCTCGCGCAGCTCCCGCAGCGAGGACTCAGACGCGCTGCCCGAGGCGGGATTGACAATGATCCGCGCGCGCGCCGCGACCCGGGGCGTGTATTCCAGCGTCTCGCTGACCTCAGCGCCGCGCGTGGCCTCCAGCAGGGCACGTAGCGGCGTCGCGTAGAATGGCAGCCGCAGCGCGGGCGCCAGCCGTCCCAGCGTCGTTTGCGCGCCAAGGCTCCAGCGTCGCATGCGCGCGCGCCAGACAACGCCTCGCGCCGTCCACACGCTCGCTTTCGTCAGCGTCTGAACCCGTGGCTTCGAGAGCGTTTCCACCCAACGGCTTAAACGCCGCCACGCCCCCTGGTTCTCCCTCGCCACCATGTTCCATCCTGTCTGACGCCGCTTTCGATAACCCTACATCCAGGGTCTCTTTCCATAGTATATCGTTACAAATGGCCTAAATGTCACACCAAGCGAAGCGCATAAACGGCGCCAGATCCCAGGTTTTTCAGCTCAGCCGGGGAACGCGCGCCAGCAACGCCGAAACGACCTCATACGCGCTCGTGCCCAACCGCGCCGCCACCGCCTGCGCCGTCAGCTCGTCCTCGCCCTGGCGCCCGATCAGCGTCACTTCGTCTCCCTGCTCCACCCCAGGGATATGGGTCACATCCACCATGCACTGGTCCATGCAGACACGCCCGAGCAGCGGCGCCCGGTGTCCCCGGACCAGGACTTCCCCCCAGTTCGCCGGGCCTCGCCGGAATCCATCCGCATAGCCCACCGGCAGCGTCGCCACCCGCAGCGGCGCGTCTGTCACATACGTCGCCCCATAGCTGACGCCTTCGCCCGCCGGGACCTCCTTGACCTGCGCCACCAGCGTCTTGAACGCCAGCGCCGGAACGAACCCCTCCGGCAGCCCGACATCTTCCGAAGGGGGCAAGCCATAGATCGCGATGCCGGGCCGAACCATGTCGTAGCGCGCCTCTGGCAGCGTCAGCGTCGCCGCGCTATTCGCCGCGTGGACGGTTGGAGGTCGCACCCCCGCCGCGTCCAGCGCCGCCAGCGTCTCACGGAAGCGCGCGAGCTGCCGCTGCGCATATTCGCGGCTGAAGGCGTCCAGCCCGTCGGCGGTGGCGAAGTGCGTATAGACACCCTCGACAACCAGGCCCGGCGTGAGCGCCAGCTCGCGAATGAACGCGACAATCGCCCCTGGGTCCTCCGCGCGCAGCCCCAGCCGCGCCATGCCCGTATCCACCTTCACATGGACACGCGCTTCGCGGCGCTGCTCCAGCGCCGCCTGCCCCAGCGCGCGCGCCGACCCCAGATCAAACACCGTCGCCCGCAGGTTCAGCCGCACTGCCTCGCGCGCCTGCCACGGCGGCGTATAGCCGAACACCAGCGTAGGCGCCGTCACGCCTGCCTCGCGCAGCGGGCGCGCCTCGCTCACCGTCGCCACGCCGAGCCATTCGGCCCCATTGCGCAGCGCCACCCGCGCCACCCGCAGCGCGCCGTGCCCATAGGCGTCCGCCTTCAGGCTCACCAGCAGGCGCGTCCGTGGCCCGACGATCTCCTTCATGCGGCGTGTATTGTTCGCGATGGCGGTCAGGTCAATCTCCAGCCACGTCGGGCGCTCCGGACGCATCACCACAACCCGCCGCCAGGCGTCCGTCTGCCTGTCGAGCAGCG
The DNA here is from genome assembly GCA_021814145.1 of Chloroflexota bacterium. Classification (GTDB taxonomy): domain Bacteria; phylum Chloroflexota; class Ktedonobacteria; order Ktedonobacterales; family JADMIN01; genus JAKAIY01. Next base: position 1,032 of record JAKAIY010000031.1, on the reverse strand, counting down.
TCGGCGCCTCATCAGGATGGGCCATCAGCAGCGCCGTCACCTGCTCCATCCGCGCTTCTTCCGAGCCTTTCAGGTAGACCAGCGCCGGGCCGTCGCCCGCCTGCGCCCGCACGGCGGCGGCGGCGTCCTCCGCCGTCAGGGTCCGCGCCACCCGCTCCGCTGGCAGCCCGGCGGCGACCGCCGCGTCAGCGATCAGCTCAGCGCGCGCGCCGCGCGTCACCAGCGCGTCCGCCGCTCCGGCCACCAGCCGCCCCACCTCGCGGCACGCCTCCGCCTCCGCTTCGCCCAGCCGCAGCATGTCACCCAGCGCCACCACGCGCCGCCGTCCAGCCGCGCTAGCCGCCATCGCCGCCAACCCGGCGCGGGCGCTGGCCGGGCTGGCGTTATGCGAGTCGTCCAGCAGTGTCAGCCCATCAGCGCCCGCTATCTGGCGCAGGCGGCCCGGCAATGGGCGCAGCCCGCGCAGCCGCTCCAACGCCTCGCGCTCACTGGCGCCCAGACGCACGGCCACCGTCAGCGCCGCCAGAACCGCCGAAGCCCAGTGCGCGCCAATCAGATTGGGGAAAACAACCGCCTCGCCCGCGGGCGCGCCATCAGCGCCTACCGGGCGCAGGCGCAAGCGTCCCGGCCCCTCCGCCGTCTCCGCCAGCGACTCCAGGGCGTAGCGGACCTCCCGCTCGCGACCATCCGCCCGCCAGGCGCCAAACCACGCCACCGGCGCCCGCGTCGCCCGCGCCAGCTCCACTGACGCCGGATCATCCGCCGGGAAGACGGCAAACCCGCTCGCTGGTATCGCCGCTGGCAGGCTCGCCAGCTCCTCACCCAGTCGCGCCAGCGAGCCGAAATACTGGAGCTGGGTCGGCGCCACGTTCGTGACGACACCCACCGCTGGCCGCGCGATAGCGCACAGCTCCGCGATCCCGCCCGGGCGAACCGCGCCCCCCCCCAGCGGCCGCCCGGGCGGCGACATGAAACCGCGGATGTCGTACGTCCTCACCGGCGAGCCGCCCGCCCCGCCCCCACCGCCCGAAC
>JAKAIY010000180.1 GCA_021814145.1 Chloroflexota bacterium | reverse complement strand
AGCATGATCCGCCTGATGCTCAAGCGCTTGGCGCACGAGCACATTCAGCCAGCTTTCCATTATCGCCGTGTTGCTTGAACCCAAAGGAGATGCCTTTATGTACAGCCTCTAATGATTGGAGTAGGGTATACTGGCGGGCAGCGAGCCAAAGCCCCCGGTGGGGGTGACACGCTCGGCGTGGAAGGAGCGTTATGGATGTGGCCATTCAAGCGGCGTAAGGGTGCGGCGGAGCAGGGGGCCGGGGACCAGAGCGGACGGCGCGGTTTTCTTTCTCTCGGCGGACGGCGTTATATGGCGGACGCGCCTTATATGCTACCCAAGGATGACGCCGAGATCAACCGGCTTGATTTCCAGCATTACATGTTGCGCTACGTCTTGCGCGGAAACTACGCCCCACCGCTCCAGCGTCCGCGCGATATTCTGGATGTGGGCTGCGGCACTGGTCGCTGGTCGCAGGAGATGGCGCGCATATTCCCTGAGGCGCGCGTCATCGCGTTGGATATCGTCGCCCCACCTACAGAAGCCAGCCCGCAAGACCCTAGCCGTCCCCCGAACTATCAGTTTGTGGAAGGGGACGTGCTGAAAGGCCTGCCATTCGACGCGGCCTGTTTCGATTTCACGCACCAACGCGCGCTTCTTGGGGCCATTCCTGAAAGCGCGTGGCCGGGCGTCGCGCGTGAACTGGCGCGTGTCACCCGCCCCGGGGGCTGGGTTCAGCTGATCGAGCCCGCGCCCGCGCCGCAAGGAGGGTCCGGCATGAATGCCCTGGCGTCCTGGATTCAGCAGGCGAGCATGCGTCGTGGAATCAATACCACGGCAGGCGCGCGCATTGGCGAGTTTCTCGCCCAGGCCGGTTTGCGTGACATTACCGCTCGCGAGATTGGCATCCCCATGGGCGGGAGGGCTGGCCGCATCGGGGTGATGGCCGAAACCAACTACTTCTCGGTGTTCGCCAACGCGCGCAACTTCATCATCGCGATGGGAGTCACCAGCGCCGAGGCGTATGACGCCGCGCTGGCTCAAGCCCATCAGGAGTTGGAGCAGGGCGCGTATATTTCGCCCTATTATCTGGCTTACGGACGCAGGCCCTAGCGGGACCGCCAGCCGGAGAACCTCCGTCAGGTTGGCTTCAGAAATGCGGACGCCTGTGTTGTGACATTCTGTGAAGCGCGGCGGGCGATCTGTGATGGGGCCGTGATGACCACCGGGTACACTGAAGGATAGCGCCGCCAGCCATACTTCTGGCGGTGGGAGGGATTATCCAATGGGCGAGATAATGACCGCTACCGCGCGTCTGCAGGGTGGCATGCGCTTTCAGGGTGAGTCAGGCTCAGGCCACACACTGACAATGGACGCCGCCGAGCACGCGGGCGGGCAGGACGCTGGCTTCCGTCCGATGGAGCTGTTACTGGTTGGTTTGGCTGGCTGCACGGCGATGGATGTGATCTCAATTCTGCGCAAGAAGCGCGAGGATGTGACTGATTATGAGGTCCAGGTGACGGGTGAGCGGGCTGAAGACCACCCGATGGTCTATACCAGCGTCACCGTCACCCACATTGTCACCGGACACAATGTGCGGCCAGAGTCAGTCGCGCGGGCGGTTGAGCTATCGGAGACCAAGTATTGTGGGGCGAGCGCTACCCTGAGTAAGACCGGGCGGGTCGAGCACAAGTTTGTGGTCCGCGAGGCCGAAGGAGGCTGACCATGCCAGCATGGGACTTCTCCATTGAATCACTGCTCTTTCCTTTCGCGGTGGTCGCGGTCTGGGGTGTCATCTTCCTGTTGATGCTCTTTATCAGCCGCTATGCGGCCCATGAGCACGACAGCGAGGCGCAGGCTGAAGCCCAGCGGGAGGAGCGCGCCGAGGCGGAGCGACAGGCTCAGGCTACCGGCCCGACGATGACTCCGCTGCCCTCCTGAGACGGGCAGGGCGCTGACCATCCGCGGAGCCAGCGGCCAGGGTATAGTCCCGCGTGGCGTGTGGCGATGACGCCGATGGTTTCAGCGCCACACGTTACCTCCGCGTAGATGCTCTGGTGATGATCGCCGCGCCAGAAGATGAGGATACGCAAGGCCTTCTACGCCCACGGCATCCAGTAATGCCCCCACTCCAGATAGCGGATGATGTCGTGGTCGCAACCGGGGGAACGATCTCACGCGCCATCCGTGTACGCCACTGGCGGGTGAGAATGCCGCCGCATGGGCTCATAATCGCCTCCGATAGAGTAGCGTCCGATATATCCGCCAGCCACTCCGGGCTGGCCCGCGCGCATAAGCGCATGGGGACAGTATCAAAGGCGCGGATCAGGCGTGGGGCGCCCCTCACTGGCGTGGCTCTTCAAACCTTTGTGAAGGCTGAGAGCGGCCCTGCTTTGGACTGGCATGGACGCCTCGTCTTCCCTGGCGCGCGTAACATGCCCTTCGCCCGTACCGTATAGTCGAAGAGAAGGTGAAACGCGCTCCGCCCGCGCCTCTGGCCCTGCATATGCGACACGATGGAGGCCAGTTTCGCGCCGGGCGCCACCAGCCACGGGAAGGCGTGGGCTTCGGGCCAGAAGCGCCCCCACACGAGCCGCGCCAGCGATGCCGGCACGGAGGATCAGATTACCATGACGACGCCGAATACGACGCCTGATAGCATGCCTGGGAGAGAGCCAGGTGAGAGCGGCGGGCCGGTCGAGCCCGAGACGCCATCCCAGCCCTATCCACCCTATCAGCCGTATCAGCCCTATCAGACGGCGCCAACGTATCAGGCGCCACCCCAGCCCCCTGAGGGGCCTTCCGCGCGGCGGGAGGTCACGCTACGCCTGTCTCCCTGGCTGGCGGCGCTGATGGCGGCTGTGCTGCTGCTCGCGGGCCTTGGCGCGGGTATCGCGCTGGCGCGCACGGGCGCGACGTCCTCCCCGACAGCCACCACGCAGCCCCAGGCGACGCTGGCGCTGCCACCCGCCGCGCAGGACATGCAGCAGCAGGTCATCAATGTCATCAGCGTAACGCAGCCCTCGGTCGTGCAGATCCAGTCGCAGGGCGCGCAGGGGGCGGCCGTCGGCTCCGGAGAGATTGTCAGCAGCGATGGCTACATCGTCACCAATGACCATGTGGTGGCGGGCTTCTCGCAATACGCTGTCCTGCTCTCCAATGGCAAGACGTACTCCGCGCAACTGGTGGGCGAGTCGCCGCAGGACGATCTCGCGGTCATCAAGATCAACGCCACCGGCCTGCGCCCGATCACGTTTGGCGACTCCAGCAAGGTCGTCGTTGGCCAGTTCGCGCTGGCGCTCGGCTCACCGCTCGGCTTGCAGCAGTCCGCGACCTTTGGCATCGTCAGCGCGCTGAACCGCAGCGCCAGTGAAGCCCCGAACGGCCCGGCTGGCGAGCTGACCGGCCTGATCCAGACGAGCGCCCCGATCAACCCCGGCAACAGCGGTGGCGCGCTGGTGGATCTGACGGGCCAGCTCATCGGTGTGCCGACGCTGGGCGCGGTGGACCCCAATAGCGGCGGCGCCGCCAATGGCATCGGCTTTGCGATTTCGTCGAACCGCGTCAAGTTCGTGGCGGACCAGCTCATCAAGTATGGCAAGCTGCAAAGCTCCGGGCAGGGCTTCCTTGGGGTGCGCGGCGAGGATGTGACGCCGCAGATCGCCGCCGCCTATAATCTTGGCGCGCAGTCCGGCGTGCTGATCGTCGGCTTCGCGTCGGCGGCGAATGGCTCCAGCCCGGCGCAGCAGGCGGGCCTCCAGCAGGGGGACATCATCACCGCCGTCAATGGCCAGACGGTCGCCGGCAATAGCGACCTCGCCTCGATCCTGCTCTCGCTTGAGCCAGGCACGAAAGTCACCATCACGTATGTGCGCGGGACATCAACCAACACGGTTGACGTTACACTTGGCGAGCGCCCCACCACCAGCGGATGATAGCGCCCGCGCCTGTGAGACAGCCGCCCCTCCCATTGACCGGGAAGGAGCGGCTGTTTTGCGCTGACGCGCGCGTTTCCTGGGCGCGGCTCCCGCGCCCGCCGTCTGGGGGAAACGACACGATGGACGTGATATGCGATACTGGCCCTCGAAGCAGGCGGTACGTAGACTCGGGCGATACCACGATGGAGGGCGCGAGCGATGGGCAAGCTGGATGAGATGGTGGCGCTGGTGACGGGCGCCAGCTCAGGCATTGGCGCGACGACGGCGCGCGAACTGGCCGGGCGCGGCGCGCGGGTTATCCTGGCGGCGCGGCGCGCGGACCGGCTGGCTGAGCAGGTCGCGGCGATCACCAGCGCGGGCGGACAGGCGGTGGCTATCGAAGCGGATGTGGCTGACACGGCCTCGCTGGAGCGACTGGCGCGCGAGGCGGTCGCCGTCTACGGGCGGGTGGACGCGCTCATCAACAACGCTGGAATCGGGTCGGCCAAGCGCTTCGAAATCGTGGACGAGGCGGACATTGAACGCATGGTGAGCGTTAATCTGCTGGCGCCGATGCTCTTGACGCGCCTTCTCCTGCCTGGCATGCTGGAGCGCAAGCGCGGCGTGATTGTCTGCGTCGCTTCGGTGGCCGGGCATGTCGCCACGGAAACCGTCTATTCCGCCACCAAGTTTGGCGTGCGCGGCTTCGCGCTCTCACTCAGGCGGGAACTGCGCGGGACAGGGGTCCATGTTTCGGTCGTCTCGCCCGGTTTCATTCGCACTGACCTGACCGCCTGGCGGCGCGCCCCGATGCCTGGCCCTGAAGTGGTAGCCACCGCTATCGCCGGGCTGCTCACCCATCCGCGTCGCGAGGTGGTTGTCCCCGCCAGCTATCATGGCGCCATCGCCGTCGAGCGCCTTGCTCCCTGGGTCGTGGACCGCGCCCTGGGCCGCCCGCGCCGGTAAGCGCCGCCTAACCCAACGGGCCAGTGTAGTTGACAAGTTTCGCGCTGCTTTGTACCTTCAGCACATAGACAACGCTCCCCCTTCTGGCGCGTTGCTCTCCCTGGATGATCAGCGAATGGCCTGGCTCTGCCAGCGCCGGAGCGACACGAAGACGCGAAGTCGTGGAGAGAGGCTCGATGCGCGAAGACCCCAGCCGGGCGTCACGCGGCAGGAGGCCAGCGCAGGAGGCGCCCGCAAGCCCGGGGCGCGCGGAGAGAAGCCAGCCACTCTGGCAGCGCGCGGCCTCGAAAGACGCGCCGCAGCGCCCGCTTCAGTCCTATCGCGACGCCGAGCTGGCATGGCCGCCGTCGCCGGACCAGCGTTCCGCCGCCGCGCAACCATACCCCCCGCTCCAGCGCGATGAGGCGCCACGGATCACCAGCTATCTCTCTGAAGATCATCAGTCCTACTCGCTACGTGACCTTGCGGGCGGTGAGGAATCGCTTGTGCCGAAGCGCCGCGCCGCGCCAGAACCGTTCCCGCCAACGCGCCAGAACCGCGCGCCGGGAGCCGGGCTGCTGCGCGCTTCAGGGTACGCGCTGCTGGGCGCGCTGCTGGGCGGAGCGCCGGGCGTCGCGCTGGGGCTCATCGTCGCGGTGATCGCGCTGGTCCGGCTGGACCGGTTCGAGCGGCGCGCGCGCGCATGGCGCAGGAAGGCGGCGAAGCGCGACCGGGCGCAACGGCTGCCTGCCAGGGCGACCAGCGAGCGCCTGCGCCTGATAACCGCCTTGTGGCAAGGCCTGGCCGCGGTAACGCTCGGTGGCGCGGCGCTGTTTCTGCTGCTCACCGCGCTCCGCTGAGCGCTTTGAGACGCATCTGTGGATGGCTGAATCATGTTGCTCGACACGCTGACACTCTCGCTCTGCGCGATGGCGCTGGCGACGCTCTATCTCCTGGCGTTGGGGCGTGGCCAGCGTAATCCCTCGCGCGCGTTCTCCGCAGTCACCGTCCTGTTCTTCACGGGCGCTGGCGCGGTGTGCGGGATGTCGCTGGGAGTGCCGCCAGCGGCGGCCATCGCCTGGGTGATGATGAGCGTGATACTTGGCGCGCTGCTCATCACCATGCTGCCGGCCTGGAACGCGGCTGGCCACGCCGCGCTGCTCTTCACTATCGAAGCCGCCATCCTCTATCTCACCGTTGCGGGCGTGATCGTGCTGTTCGGGTCCGTGGGCGTCGTCGCGCTGACGCTGGGACTGCTGTTGTGGGGGCTGCAACTCCTGGGTGTGACGCTGGGCGTTTCCTTCGCGTTCGAGATGCTCGATGTTGTTTGCCGCCGCCGCTGGCGCTACCCGGAGGCCGCGCCGCCAAAGATGCGGGCGCTGCGCCCGGCGCGGTCGGGGAAGGCCCTGCCTGGCGAGGAGGATGACGCCTGGCTGCCTGGGGAGAGTGACTGGACGCCACGTGTCGCGCTGCATGTGCCTTGCCACGACGAGCCGCCCGATGTGGTCATCCGCACGCTGGAGGCGCTGGCGCGCATGGACTATCCTCGTGACCGCTATGACGTGATGGTCGTGGATAACAATACCGATGACCGCGGGACGTGGCAACCGCTCGAGGCGGCATGCCAGCGGCTCGGTTTCACCTTCCTGCATCTGGAGAAGTGGCCCGGCTACAAATCGGGGGCGCTCAACTACGCGCTGGCGCTCACGCCGCCGGATGTTGAGATTATTGGCGTCGTGGACGCCGATTACCTCGTGCGCCCGGACTATCTGCGCGATCTGGTGGGCTACTTTGAGGACCCTCATGTGGCCTTCGCGCAGACACCACAGGACTACCGCGATTACCGTCCCGAGAGCACGTTCTATCAGCGCGCCTGCTACCACGCCTATCGCTACTTCTTCGACCTGAGCATGCCCAGCCGCAATGAGCGCAACGCGATCATCTTTGGCGGGACGATGGGCCTGATCCGCGCGCGGGCGCTGCGCGAGATTGGCGGCTGGGACGAGTGGTGCATTACCGAGGACGCCGAGGCGAGCCTGCGCCTGCTGGCGCGCGGGTGGCAGGGCCGCTTTGTGAACGAGAGCTATGGCAAAGGGCTGATGCCGC
>JAKAIY010000179.1 GCA_021814145.1 Chloroflexota bacterium | reverse complement strand
TCGTTTGAGCGTGTCCAGTGTGTCGAGCGTCGTGGGATAGAGATAGCTTTGGAATGGGAAGTCCATTACGACGCGGCGCGCAAGTTCCAGGCGGTTATCAGAGGAGAGCGCAAGCCGTAGCTCCGCGAATGTGGCGGGGAGGTTCACCGTTCCACTCTGGTCGCGAACGTTCTCATAGATGCGCCAGAACTCTTCAGTAAGGGCGGCTCCAAGCAGATTGCGCAGCCGCGTATCCATTTCAGATTTGACCGCGTCGTTGTCAAGCACGGTGTTGTCACAGTCGAGTATGAACACGATAGGAGGCGTGTTCGCGCTCTGGCTGGTGTTTGAGGTCATGTGCTCCTCTATTCTCCGATTTTCTCCAGAAACGTAGTGGCGCGCGTATCGCATGGCCAGACGCAAGCCCGATTGATGAGCGTGCATCAATGGCCCAGGAATTATTGTAACGCAGTGTGGGAGTCGTTTGACCTGGGCGTTCGCTCGTATGGTCGCCAATGGCTCCAACGCGCGCGGCGGGAGCGCCGTATACTGGCCAGGAGACGGTAACGAGTGTGAGCCACGTTTCTGAATCCATGCGTACGCTTGGAGGCATTGGTTCGGGACGTGGCTTGGTGTGTGACAGCTCTGAAAAATAGTCTGTTTGGCGATAGGGGCTGAGGCCCGGGTGGCGCATGACCGATGAGGCGGATTATTACGCGATTCTGGAAGTTAAGCCAGACGCGGACGAGGAGACGCTGCGCACCGCCTACCGCCGCCTAGCGTGGCGCTATCATCCTGACATAGCTGGGCCAGAGGGGCTTGAGCGTATGCGCGCGATCAATGTCGCATACCAGACTCTATCTGACCCTGAGCGCAGGAAGACCTACGATGCGAGCGTTTCCGGCGCGCAAACCTCCGCTCACCGGGAAGCCCCTCCACGAGCGCGACCGACACGCACGAGCTTGCGCCCGGTCGCGTCAGGGCCGCTGACGCCGCGGCTGCGCTTTACAGCGCTCGATCAGGCTCCCGTCGCGGCGATGGCGTTCAGCGCGGATGGCGCCTGGTGGGCGCTAGGCCAGATGGACGGGCGGATTACGGTGGTCAGCGCGCGGGATGGAGCTGTCACGCGGACGTTGACATTTGGGGCAGGGGAGCGACCAGGAACGCTGCAATCGCTCAGACTCTCGCCTCGAGGCGCGCTCGCGGTCGCCTGGGGATTTTCGCTGGGAACTCGGGTGTGGTCGGTCGCGGACGGTCGAACGCTCTGGAACACGGGGATCAATGCGCCATCTGGCGCAATGGACGCAGTGGTGTATGACAGCCAGCCGCACGTCCGGCTGGCGACGCCTGACGCGCCGATCGCGCTGGCGAGTGATGACCCGTTTCGTTGGGCGGAGGATGGCCGTAGGGCGACAGCAGTTTATTCGCGCCCATTAACGCCTCAGGTCAGCCCGGCGTGGCTGACGCCGCTGCGTTGTGTAGAGGATGGCAATCTCGGATTGCTGCGCGAGCCGCCGGATGAGAACTGGCGGACGCATTTACGCGCGCTCTCACTGGATGGGCGATTCCTGCTGACATTCTCGACTGGTCGCGTCGCCACGATAGGGCGGGCCAACACGCTGCGGCTGTGGGAGTTGGATCGCCGCAATTTCCGGGGGACGCTGGAGCCGCGCGCGGTGGGGCGGGTATCAGAGATTGCGGGGCTGTTGCAGGAGCCTTTGGCGATAACACCAGATTTGCGCTGGGTGGCCACTGGCGCTGTGGGACGTCAGATTCGCCTGTTCGACCTGCGCAACCGCAGGCAGCGTGGCGTCGAAATTGGCAAGCTTTCTCCTGAGACGCGCATCGCACTTTCCGCTGATGGAGCCTGGCTGGTGATCGCGCGAGGCGCACGACTTCAGCTCTTTGATACGGAAAGCGGCTCCCAGCGGCAGGAGTGGGAAGCCGGGAGCGAAATTACGTCGCTGGCGTTTTCTCCTGATCTGCGTGGCGCCATTCTCGGCGTAGGTCTGCGCTCTGGCCTGGCTGAGCTCTGGTTTTTCCAAGGTTCATAACTGCGCATTAAGCAAGCCTGTTTGGAACGGGCCCGCTTGTGGTCTAGAGCAAATCTGCAAAAGGTTGAGCAGACGTACTGTGGTCGATAGCTCGCCAGAGCATGCCTGATCGCCAGCTGTATGCTACACCTTTCTGCACTTTGCTGTATTGGCGCGAGGTGGGGCGCTGATGGTAGACTCACCAGAGAGCCGTGACACATGGCGCGCCGCTTTGGCCCCCGGTGTTTTCTTGGAACGCGGCGCGCCGCTTCGCTCAGGGAGAGGCGCGATGACAAGCGGACCTAACAATAATCAGCCACGAGAGAAGATTGTGGGACAGTCCCGCTCACTGAGTGATGACGAGGCCCAGAACATCACCGAGATGATTCGTGAGGTCCAGCAGTCCGCCCGCCAGCTTTCGATTCCCAGCGAGGACCTGGACGATCAGGCGACGACCGCGATGCGCGCTGAGGTGGCGACTGTGGTGGCGCAGAGCCATGTGCGCGATATCCTGGAGCGGTTCAATCGCAATTATCTGTATGGCCTCGGGCGGTTCGACGAGTATGACCGGGGCCTGTTGCTGAAGTGGGGCGATGGCTACTCGCGCAAGCATATCTGGATCACCGTGGAAGGCTCCAATCTGATCTTCGAGACGAGCCATGAGCGGACATGTTCAAAGCCGTATTGCCAGGGTGGCCGGCATATCTTCACACCAGAGCAGTGGCGCGACCCGCGAGTCATCAATGAAGAGCTGGGAGAGCAGTTTCACCGCCCGATTTACGAGCGTTCAGATGATTAGACAGGCGGGCGACGCATGACGAGCGACCAAAGTGACGAGATGGACCGCTATCAAATCGTGGCGCTCGAGTCTGATCTGTTTTTTGCGGTCAAGATCCGGGATACGCTGAAGCGAGCGGGTTTTCAGACGCGCTTGGCGCGCAACGCCAGCGAGTTTCGGGCGCTTCTACTGGGCGGCGGCTACGCGCTTGCGCTCGTCAATACAGCGGCGCGCGGCGCAGACTGGAAAGCGGGTGTCGCGGCGGCTCGAGAAGCGGGTGTCCCGGTGGTCGCCTACGGGCCGCATGTAGACCTCGACACGCAGGCTGAGGCGCGCGCGGCGGGAGCCGCGCGGGTCATCGCGAACTCGCGATTGACGGAACTGCCTGCTATCATCGAACGGGTGATTGCGCGATGGGGTGAGGGACCTACGTCGCGTGGCGAGGTGGCTGGCGACACAGACCCCAGCGCGACAGGCGGTGATGAACAATCTGGCGAATAGCTGGGCTGTGAGATAGCGAGCGCCGGGACCGCGCGCCGCGCTTTACGCGCGCGGCCCCGAACGTGAGAAAGGTTACTGGCATGAGTTGGACTGAGCGCTGGATCGAACTGGCGCAACAGCTTCGTGTAGATAGTATTCGCAGCACAACCGCCGCGGGATCGGGCCATCCAACGTCTTCGATGTCCGCGGCGGACTTGATGGCGGTTTTGTTGTCAGATTATTTGCGATATGATTTCGCCAATCCCAAAGCGCCTACCAACGATCATCTCATCTTCTCCAAGGGGCATGCGGCGCCGCTGCTCTACGCTGTCTATAAAGCGGCGGGCGCCATTTCGGATGAGGAAATGATGACGCTGCGCAAATTTGGCAGCCGCATCGAAGGACACCCAGTTCCGACGCTGCCATATGTGGACGTGGCGACGGGGTCGCTTGGCCAGGGGCTGCCCATTGGCGTTGGGGTGGCGCTAGCGGGCAAATATCTGGACAAACTGCCATATCGTGTGTGGGTTGTGCTTGGCGACAGTGAGATGGCCGAAGGCTCGATCTGGGAAGCGATGGAGCTTGGAGGTCATTACCAGCTTGATAATCTGGTCGGTATCCTCGATATGAACCGACTGGGCCAGCGTGGTGAGACGATGCTTGGCTGGAATGGCGCCGCTTACGCAGCGCGTGCGCGGGCTTTTGGCTGGCGCGCGATTGAGATAGACGGGCACGATGTCGAGCGCATCAACGCGGCCTACGCGGAAGCGGTAAAGGGGAGCGGTCAGCCAACGCTAATCGTGGCCCAGACGGTGAAGGGCAAGGGATTCTCGGAAATTGAGAACAAGGATGGCTGGCATGGAAAGGCGCTCCCGCCAGATATGGCGGACCGCGCGATCCAGGAGCTGGGCGGTGAGCGGCATATTCTCGTTGATGTCCACAGGCCTGAAGCGGGCGAGCCAGCTATTCAGGGAAAGGGTGGCCCCGCAAAGCTTCCCGGCTATGAAGTGGGCGTGGCGGTCGCTACACGCAGCGCATATGGTGACGCGCTGAAGGCGCTGGGAGCGGCGCGGCCGGATGTGGTTGGGCTGGATGGCGAAGTCAGCAATTCAACGTACTCGGAATACTTCGCCAAAGCGTATCCTGAGCGCTTTTTTGAGCAGTATATCGCTGAGCAGCAACTCGTTGGGGCGGCGGTTGGCTTGCAGGTGCGCGGGTACAAGCCATTCGCCTCAACTTTCGCGGCGTTTTTCGCGCGCGCCTACGATTTTATCCGCATGGCGGCGATCTCGCGGGCGAATATCAAGCTTTCTGGCTCGCACGCGGGCGTCTCGATTGGTGAGGATGGCCCATCACAGATGGCGCTGGAAGATCTCGCCATGATGCGCGCGGTCAATGGCAGCACGGTGCTCTATCCCTCGGATGCGAATCAGACGGCCAGACTTGTTGAGGCTATGGCTGACCGGCCGGGAATTGTTTACCTGCGCACGACTCGTGAAAAGACCCCTGTGCTCTATAGCGCGGATGAGTCATTCGCGATTGGCGGCAGCCGCGTTGTGCGGCAGTCGGAGAATGATCGAGTGACTGTGGTCGCGGCAGGCATCACGCTGCACGAGTCGCTCAAGGCCTATGACCAACTCAAGGGTGAGGGGATCAATGTGCGGGTGATTGACCTGTACTCGGTGAAGCCTGTGGATGTGGTGACGCTGCGCGCGGCTGCCGCAGTGACTGATGGCCGCATCGTGACAGTGGAGGATCACTGGATCGAGGGCGGCGTCGGTGACGCAGTGCTGGAAGCCTTCGCGGGCGATGCGCAGACTCCGGCTAGCCAGCCATTGCCGCGGATAACCAAACTGGCGGTGCGCGAGATGCCGGGATCAGGGAAGCCGTCCGAGTTGCTGGACGCCGCTGGCATTAGCGCCAGCCATATCGTCTCTGCGGTGAGGGCGCTGCTTGGCTAGCGTATCGCTTCCACTGGAAGCCGCGCCCCTCGCGCAGATTTTGCGCGGGGGGCGCGGCCTTGCTTTTACCGCCGCATAGCTGCCCGGAATGGTATCAAAGGTGCGGGTCGCCCTGTGTTCTCAGCGAAAGGGAGCGCGCAGCGCTTCAACGCGGCATGCGCATGAATGGCGGCGCTATCACGTGGCGCGCTTGAAGGCGAGAGGCGAGGCGCCAGATGAGCATCGAGATAGCGGCGGCGTTTAGCCTTGACGATCTCGCCGTCTTCGATGAGACGCGCCTGCGCGAGCTGATCGCGAATGTGTCTGGCGCCGTGCCTCCCGCGCTCGCCGGACGCGCGTTTGCGACCGACCAGCCGGATAGGAAGGCGCTGCTAGCTGACCTGGCGGAACGCATCGAGCGTGCGCTCGCGCCAGACGCGCGCGCCGCTTTTGCCCTGAGCCGTCAGCAGACCGTAACGGCTGGCGAGCGAGCGTCCGCGCAATCCACCATGCTCGACCTCCTCTTTTGGGAGTTGACGTATTGGAAGACGCCTGATGAATATGAGCGGCTCATCGCTGGCGAGCAGGTCCACATGGGCGCGCTTGATTTTGCGCGTGTAGACGGGGCCGTGGCGCTGGATGCGGGGGCTGGCGCTGGCCGCGTTACGCTGCCTCTGGCGCGGCGCGCGCATACGGTCTACGCGATGGACCCCGCTCCCCCGCTCCTGCGCCTGCTGGAATGCAAGCTGACCTCGACTGGTCTGCGCAATGTTCACCTGCTGCGGGGAGCTTTCCGTCGCGTGCCGTTGCCCGACGACAGCGTGGACGCTGTAGTTTCCTGTTCGGCGTTTGGTCCGCAAGAGGCGCGTGGGGGGCAGTGCGGGCTGGACGAGTTCCTGCGCGTGACGCGCCCCGGTGGCCGTATCGTTATCATGTGGCCAGAGGATCCCGCCTGGTTTGTGGGCCATGGTTTTCAGTACACCACACTCCCCGGTCATCTCTCCTACACTTTCCCGACCCTGGAGGACGCCTGGGAGATCGCCACACGCTTCTACGGAGCCGCCGCTATCCAGCGCCTTGAAGCCACTCACCGTCCGGAACTTCCTTTCCATGCGCTGGGTGTCAGGGAGCCGCGCGACCTCTGCTGGCTTACGGTGCGCAAGTGACTCGATACGTCGTGGTATACGAGGCGCGCGCAACGACGCACCCCGCCCAGTGAAGGGATATACTGTCGTCACAGCGCTACTGGCAGGCATGCGCTAACGCGGCAATGAACCCCCTAATGGGGTAAGGATGGGTGGCAGGCGCGCGCTGGCGCCTCATGATGCGATCACCACGCTCGTTTGTCAGTCGTGAGCGGCGTCCAATTTTGCGCCAGCACGGAGTGAGAGATTTATGGATTTCACGCTATCCGAGGAGCAGCAGGACATTCGCGCTTCTGTGCGGGCGCTCTGCGATCGCTTTAGCCTCGATTACTGGCGCGCGTGTGATACGCGACGCTCCTATCCTGAGGAGTTCGTGCAGGCGATGAGCGATGCGGGGTGGCTGGGTATCCTGATTCCCGAGGAGTATGGCGGTGGTGGGATGGGTATCACCGAAGCCTCGATTGTGCTTGAGGAGATCAATCGTTCGGGGGGCTCCAGCGCCGCCTGCCATGCGCAGATGTATACGATGGGCTCCCTGCTGCGCCACGGCAGCGAAGCGCAGAAGCGGCGCTACCTCCCGGAGATTGCCAGCGGCGCGCTGCGCCTGCAGGCGTTCGGTGTCACAGAGCCAGACGCGGGATCA
>JAKAIY010000030.1 GCA_021814145.1 Chloroflexota bacterium | reverse complement strand
GTCACTGACGGCGATGCCGTGCCGCACCAGACTCTCATTGCTGTTCTTCTCGCGCAGCAACGCGAGCGCGTCATCGAAACTGAGTTCCATTACGCCCTCCAAAGCATCGTGGGACAGCGACGAACCAGGGCAGTTAGTCGCCCTTATCCCCCCGCTCGGCCCGGCTGCGCGCGTGGCGACCAGATGAGGTAGTGGCGGTGAGCGCGCGACGGCGCTCCTCATCATCGCGAGGGCGCACACCCAGCCCGGCGCGTTCGGGCAGCATGACTTTGCCCCGCTCGACACGCACGCCGTCGAATGGATCGTCACTCGTCAACAGATTGCCGTCCAGGTCGGCGTAATCCACCAGCGGGCTGAGATGCGCCGCCGCCGTAATCGCCAGCGAGCTTTCGATCATACAGCCCAGCATCACCTTCAAGTGATGCGCGCGCGCCGTGTGAATCATCTTGAGCGCATGGTGAATGCCGCCGCACTTCATCAGCTTGATATTGATGCCATCCACCACACCCACCATCCGGGGAATATCCTCCAGCGTCACGCAGCTTTCATCAGCGATGACCGGCAGCGTCACATGCTCGCGCACAAACCGCAGCCCTTCAATATCGCCCGGCGGCAGCGGCTGCTCAACAAACTCCAGGCCGTATGGCTCCAGCTCGCGGATGAGGCGCACAGCCTCCTTCGCTGTCCATGCGGCGTTCGCATCCACCCGCAGCGTCGCGCCGGTCGCCTCACGGATGGCGCGCACGATCTCCAGATCGCGCCCCGTCCCCACCTTGATCTTCAAGGTCGGATAGCGCTTTGCGGCGGCGGCGGCTTTCTTCGCCATTTCCGCTGGCTCGTCAATGCCGATGGTAAACGATGTCACCGGTGTGCGCTCAGGATTCAGGCCCAGCAACTCGTAGACGGGCGCGCCAAGCCGCTTGCCCAGAATATCGTAGAGCGCCATATCCACCGACGCCTTCGCCGCCGCATTGCCATGTCGCAGCCGCGTGTCCAGCGCCGCCATGATGTCCTCGATGCGCGAGGGGTCATCGCCCAGATGCTCGGAGAAATCAGCCAGCGCCATGTAGACGCTTTCGCGCCGCTCGCCATAGTAGCCGGACGGCGCGGCTTCGCCTAATCCAACCGCCTCATCCGCCGTGATCTGTGTCAGCACATTACGCGCGATGGTCTGTACGCCGCGTGAAATGCGGAAAGGCGTCGCCAGCGTCAGATCGAGGGCGTGCGCGTTGAGCTCTATCATGCGTTATCTCCAGCGGCTCCGGCGCACTCAGGCGTGGAGGTCGCTGCGCGCCAGCAGCGCCTCGACCAGCGGTCCCGCGCCGTAGCGCACCGGATCGGTCGTGGGCAGGCCCATCTCACGCTCCGTCCTGGCAATCACCGCGCGCGCATCCTCATCGGGCATCCCGTAAGTGTTGAGCGCCACCGCGACCACCGGCGCGGGCTTCAGCCAGCCAGCGGCCTCCTCATAGATCTGGCGCACTCGGGTCAGAGGCGGGATGCGGACGTCAGGGTAGCTGTAGATCGCTTCCCTGCCCGCCTGGTGGCACAGGATCAGCAGATCCGGCGCGCAGCCGTGCAGCAATCCCAGCGTCACCGCCGAGTAGGCCGGATGGATGAGCGAGCCCTGCCCCTCAACAAACACCCAGTCATAGCGATTGGCGAAATCCAGCGTCATCCCTTCAACGCCACCGGAGACAAAGTCGCTGATGAAGCGGTCCACTGGGATGCCCTCGCCGGAGATCATAATGCCTGTTTGCCCGGTGGCGGCGAACCCGGCGGAGAGCCCGCGCCTCTGCGCCTCGCGCGTTACCTCGAACGCGACCGTCATCTTGCCTACGTCGCAGTCCGAGCCGCAGAAGTAGACCGTGTGTGAGCCGGCCCGGTGCGGCGCGCCCTCGCGAATGCGCTGCGCCAGCTCCGCGGGCGGGCGGCGCACGTCCCAGATTGTCGCGCCGCTCGCTTTCGCCGCCGCCGCCAGCTCTGGATCATCGCCCAGGAAATGGTGCAGCCCACTGATGACGTTCAGCTTCGCCGCCAGCGCCCGCAGAATGCCGGGCCGCCAGGCGTCCGGAAGCCGCCCGCCGATGGGCGCGATGCCAATCACCAGCGTATCGGGGTCGTAGCTCAGCGCCTCCTCGACGCTGGCTACCACTGGAACACCCGCTCCGACAGCGCCCGAGCCGCCAAGAACGGCGTCAACCGTTTTGCCCGCGCTGGCGCTGTCAATCACGGCCACAACTGGATCAGCGCCATAGCGCAGCACGCCAACCGCTGTCTTCGCGGAGAGCGGGCCAAAACTGCCCTCAGCCAGAATCGCGATGCGCCGCATAGATTATGCATCCCCTTTTGGTTGACGCGCTGAGACAGCCTCAGTTGAGGAGCGCCGCAAAGCGTGCGGCGTCTATCACGATAATACACCCTTCGGCGGGATTTCCAACAGCCACGCTCACCCCACGGGCGAACGCCGCCGCCGTCAGCGCCGCCGCTACCGCGTCCAGTGTGTCAGCGTCCAGACACTCCTCCTCCCCGATGGGCGGTAGACCGGCGACCCACGCCCCAAGCGTTGTATGCGCGGCGCGGCGCGCCACAGCTGTGGTTTTCGCGCGCCGCCCAGCACTCACTGCGGGCGCCCCCAGCGTCCGCAGCGTCGCCGTAGGGAACACCTCGATCACCGTCGCGTCTGGCAGCGCCGCGCGCAGCCGCGCCGCCAGTGGGATCGCGCGGAAGGTCAGTCCTCCCAGGAATGAGACAGGTAGCGGACGCGCGCCAAGCGTGCGCCAGATGGGGTCACGCTCGGCGGCCCTGGTATACGGGCTATCGTGGCCCGACCACCGCGCGCCCGCGAGCGCCGACGTGACCGGGCCGGGCAGGGTCAGCGGGGCGTCAAGCGCGATCACCTCCGGGCGCAGCCGCAGGGTTTCCATCAGGATGGCGTCATCCGTTAGCGGATGTTCCAGCGCTACAACGCGGGGTGGGCCACTTTCGTCAAGCGCCAGCCCCACCAGCGTCGTCACACCCCGTCCCGCCGCTAGGTCAATGCCCACCACAGCTGGTGTGGCGTTCGCCCCCATCGCCTATTTGTCCGCCCCAGCGGCTGTGGCTTCAACGGGCTCGAACTTGACGAACAACGGTGTCGGTGGTGGTAGCGTCTGCCCCACCGGAATCCGCTGGAATGTCCAGCCGCTGGCGCTCACATCGCCGCTATTCCCCAGCATCTCGTGTAGCTTCTGCGACGAGAACGGCGTGAAAGGCAGGAACAGCGTCTTCAGCCCATTGAGCGTTTGAAGCATTGTCCAGATCGCGCGCGCCGCCGCCGTCTTGTCACTCTTGACCGACTTCCAGGGGGCCTGCTCGTCCAGGTAGCGGTTCGCCGCGCGCGCGACGATCATCGCCTCATTCAGCGCGTCGCGCATCCGCACCGCTTCGATCGCTTCCGCTACTGCCGTGAAGCCGCGCTCGACTGTCGCCAGCATCTCTTCGTCGGCGGGCGTCAACTCGCCGGGGTCCGGCGTCGCCGCGCCGAAGTTGCGCTGTGCGAAAGTCAGCGTGCGGTGTGCGGCGTTGCCATAGGTCGCCACCAGTTCGTCGTTGTTGCGGCGGACCAGCTCGTCATAGGTGAAATCCGAGTCGCGCGTCTCTGGCATGGTGGTTGTCAGATAGTAGCGCAGCGAGTCCGCGCCATATTTATCCAGCATGTCGCTGGTCCAGATGACATTGCCACGGCTGCTCGACGCCTTCATGCCACCCATCTGCATGAACTCGTTGGCCGGCACATCATAGGGCAGCGTCAGGCCGCCGTAGCCCATCAGCATCGCGGGCCAGATGATGGCATGGAAGGGGATGTTATCTTTGCCGATGAAATAATAGCTGCGCGCAGGCTCCTGGCCATCCGGCCCCACTATCCACCAGCGCTTCCAGGCGTCGGGCTCGCCGCGCCGCTGCGCCCACTCAATGCTGGCGGAGAGATAGCCGATCACCGCGTCGAACCAGACATAGATGCGCTTGCTCTCGTAACCTGGCACAGGCACGGGCACGCCCCAGTCCAGGTCACGGGTGATCGCGCGCGGCCGCAACCCCTCGGTGATCCAGTTCATCGCGAAGTTCACAACAGTTGGGCGCCAGCGGTCACGATTGCGCTCCAGCCAGACACGCAATGGCTCGCTCAGCTTCGGCAGATCGAGGAAGAAGTGTTCCGTCTCGCGAAACTCGATCGTGCTCGTCACGCTGCCGCAAATCTTGCAGCGTGGATTGATAAGCTCCTTCGCGTCCAGCGTCCGTCCGCAGTTGTCGCACTGGTCGCCGCGCGCGTCTGTGAATCCACAATGGGGGCAAGTTCCCAGGATGTAGCGGTCGGGCAGGAAGCGCTGGTCTGTCGGACAGTAAGGCGACTCCATCGTGTCCTTGAAAAGGTAGCCATGCTCCAGCAGGCGCAAGAAAACATCCTGTGTCACGCGATAGTGGTTCTCAGTGGTCGTGATTGTATAGAGGTCGAACGCCACGCCCAGGCGCTCCAGAACATTTACGATCTGGGCATGATAGCGCGCCGCCAGTTCGCCCGGCGTGACGCCTTCCTTGTCGGCGTCAACCGTGATGGGCGTGCCGTGGGCGTCGCTGCCGGATACCATCAGCACCTCATGGCCCGCCAGGCGGTGGTAGCGCGCGAAGATATCGCCCGGCAAAAAGGAGCCGACGATCTGGCCGACATGCGTGCTGGTCTTGGCGTATGGCCACGCAACCGCCACCAGAATGCGTTGGTTATCCGGCGCGGGCGTTGTTTGCTGAATGTCCATGCGGGCAGGTTCCTCTTTCGTTGTGAAATCGGACATCAGTATAGCACAGCGCGCATGGCTGGCGGCCCGCGCGGAGGGGCTTCCGCAGGGCTTGTGAATGGTCGCCGTGCGCCGGCTGGCGGATCAAGCCGCGCCTATGAGCCCTCGTGTGGGAACCCCGAACCCACACGGTGGCTTAACTCCGCTCGCTTGGTGGCCGCAAAGCCGGCCTGTGCCGGCTCCATCTCCTGCTCGCAGCGCGGAAAGCTCAACCATTCACAAGCCCTAGGGGCTTCCGGGAGTGGCTACAGTCCTTGGTAGGTGAGCTGAAAGACATGCGCGGCGTACTTGGGATGTGTCCGGCGGTAGACCTGGCAGCGGTTCCATGCGTGGACGAACAGCTTGATGGCGTTCCGCATCCCATCCGCGAAGAGCTCGATCGCCTGGCGGCGCAGCGCCATGCGGGATGCGCTTGCGTTGACAGAAGGCGCACAGATAGCGTTGATTGCCCGAGCGGTTGCGTCCAACCCACAGTTGGCGGGCTGTCTGGTGGCAGGAGGGACACGTCATACTTTCATCCGTGCAGGCTGCTATCCGTGCAGGCTGCTTTACAACCTGGCCGCTACCTTAGCCATCCCCACGGTCAGCGCGCGTATAGCGAATGCGCGCCGCACCGTACAGCCAGTAGCGCATCGCGCACCGCGAGGTGGTAGTACAGAGAAGGTAACTGATACCCATCACCGCCGAGCGCCTGGTTGAGCTACAACACCGTGAGCGCAAGCGGGTTGACAAGAATAGCAATATAAGGATGGCAAGAGGATGAGCGAGACTGATCAGGAAGCCCTAGTTCAGGCGGTCATGGCCGCCGGTGTGCAAGACGCGCGCGTCCTGCAAGCCTTGCGCGAGACGCCCCGCGCGGCGTTCGTTCCTGCTCACCTGGCTGAGCAGGCCTACCTGGACGAAGCCCTGCCGATCCCTCACGGGCAGGTCACAACGCAACCGTCGCTGGTGGCCATGATGATCGAATCCCTGGGCCTCACTGGATCCGAGACTGTCTTAGAAGTCGGCGCAGGCTATGGCTT
Source organism: Chloroflexota bacterium (assembly GCA_021814145.1). Classification (GTDB taxonomy): domain Bacteria; phylum Chloroflexota; class Ktedonobacteria; order Ktedonobacterales; family JADMIN01; genus JAKAIY01. Next base: position 26,179 of record JAKAIY010000030.1, on the reverse strand, counting down.
CCAGACGGCGCTGCTGGCGCGCCTGGCGCGTTTCGTCTGGAGCATCGAGCGCTGGCCAGACCTCGTGGACACGGCCCGCGCCAACCTGGCGAGTCAGGGCATCACCAACGTCGCGGTCGTGGTGGGGGATGGGAGCGAGGGACTGCCGGAGCACGCGCCATTCGAGGCGATTCTCGTCTCTGCGGCGTTTCCGGAGGTCCCGCCGCCGCTCACAGAGCAGTTGGCTCCAGGAGGACGTCTGGTCCAGCCCATCGGGCCGGGAGGCGAAGACGTGGTCATGCTGTTTGAGCGTGGCCCGCAGGGGCTGGCGCCACGTGGCGTCGTGACGGGAGCCCGGTTCGTCCGGCTCTACGGCAAGCATGGCTTCCCTGCGGAGTGAGTCGGGGCAGGTCAAGACGACACAGACAACGAGCGACCCAGCTCCAAGTATGAGCTCGGCGAGCGTCACCGTTGATCCCCGCAGCAACAGCATCGGGCATCTCCATGCCAACCACTACTACGAGCTCGGTTCAACCAAAACGGGGGTTGAGGAAAAGCAAGGAGACCACTACTGTAGTGGAGTCAACCCCCCCCCACTACAGCAGGAGGTCTCGGATGCAGTGTACCCTGACGCTCGTGGTCGAGCTAGACGCGGAAGCGGATGTGAGCCAGATGGAGGACGCAATCCAAGCCGCAGGACGACAGGCGATGCGCCATGCGCTCCAGCAGGCCATGCGCGAGTATGAGGCGACGCATGCGATGTGTCCGCACTGTGGCGCTACGTCCAGTCAGAGCCAGGGGACGGTCGCCTGCCGGGTGGTGACGCGCTTTGCCGGGTCGTGCTGGGGGTGCGGCGGCAGCGGCGCACGCGCTGGGGGCAGAGCTTCCTTCCCTCCACCCGCTGCCTGGGCGTGCTGGCGGGTGGGAATGTGACGCCGGAGTTAGGCGCGGCCTGTGCGCTGGCCGGGGCGAGTTGGGCCTATGCGACCGCCGCCCGCGTGCTGCGCGAGCGCTGTGGAGCGCAGGTGAGCGACAAGGAAGTGCGGCGCTGGACGCTCCGCCTGGGCGGGCAGGAGGCCACGGAGCGCCAGCAGGAGGCGGAGCGGCCGCTCACGCCCACGGCTGCGCAGGTACGCGCCGAGCGCGGCGCGGCGGCGCGGCGGCAGCGGCTGGGCAGCAACACGCCGTCGGACGACCCGCTCCCCACTCCTCAGCCGCTGCCCCGCCTCGTGGTCGGATGAGATGGGGGCTGGCTCGCGTGTCGCGACCAAGCGGGGGGATGGAAGGCAAGGTGGACGTGGTGGCGACGGGGATGGCCGCAGCCGGCAGGCAAGACCGCCACCTCCTCACCCCCTCCGCTATGTCGCCACCTTTGGTGATAGTGAGCGGGTAGAGGCGCTCACGTACGCTGCCGCCGCCGCGCACGGGGAAGACGACGCCCGCGAACAACTGGCGCTCGGCGTCGGCGCGGACTGGATCAAGACCCAGACGACGCTGCGCTTCCCCGAGGCAGTTGGTATCCGCGACTGGGCGCATGTCGCGCGGCGCGCCCGGGACGCGCCCACCGGGAGGCGCGCCGCGTGTTGCATTGAGCTATCCCTGATTTGCTCTGGCACGGCGACGTGGAGGCCACCCGCACCGCCTTGCTGGCGCTGCGTCCCCAGGGGGCAACGGCGGAGCCAATTGCGTGTCTGGAGGACACGATGGCCTATCGGCAGAATCAGCGCGCTTGGTTAGGCGACTATGCCGCCTGGCAGGCGGCTGGCTATCCGGTCGGCAGCGGGGTGATTGAGCGGGCCGTCGCGCTGGTCATCAATCGGCGCATGCAACGCCAGGGGATGCGCTGGCGGCGTGTCAACGCCTCCTTTGTGACTGCGCTGCGCGTCCGCCAGTTCAACGCCGACTGAGTGGCGAACGACAACCTGTTGACCCTGCCTGCTGCCTGACCCCTGGTTTTGGTGGAATCCGCTCGCGCTGGAGCCGCCAGAAGAAAACAGCGCGCCACTGGGATCCTGGAAGTGGTCTCAGAGGCGACGAGATGGCGTCATGATAGCAAGTGCGTGGACGGGGGCGATAGGAAGGATATGCGTAGCAAGAGCGCTCTGTTGGCTACGGAGGGCTGTCCCTGGGAGGGGCTTACACCGCTGGTGTTTCACCGTTCGCTCAGAAGCGCCTCCAGCGCCGCGACCCGGCGCTCCAGATCCGCGATGCGCTCCAGCGCGTCGGGCAGGGTAGGAATGGCGAGTGTTCCAGATGGGTCTGCCGCGAAGAGCGCGCGCATCTCGGCGCGGAACCCTTCGTCAGTGTAGAGCTGGCGCGCCTCCATCTGGACGGCCCCACGGCTACGCAGCGTGGGCTGCAGAACATCGAAGGCGACCATCTCGGCGGCCTCCAGGCTGGCGCGCTCGGTGAATGTGGGGTGGGTCCACCAGGCTACCTCTGTGATGCGGTCAGGATTGAGGCGCACGACCGAAGCGCCCGTGACGACGCTGCTGTCGCGCGAAATGAGGTGTTGCCTGATGCGTTGCTTGAGCCGGTCAGCGGCGCCGACGTAGGCCGCCGATCGCGCCGCGCCACGCCCGCCGTAGAGGGCGTAGACCGCAGGAACGGCGGGTACGTCTGACAGATCGGTCACGACGGGCAATGCGGCGCCCTCCCCCACTAGCGCCGCGCCGCAGCCTGATTTCGCTGTCATTCGCGCGGCTTGTCTCCGCCAATCAGTTAGAACGAGGAACGAGCGTGCAGCGCAAATGGGATAGCCACTTCCTATCAACTCTATCAACATGGACGGCGCCAGAGGTCACGACACTGTCTCGGGCGGCGTGCGTGAGGGTGATGGCGGTCGGGAGGCCAGTCGGACGTTGTCTGCTGGAGACTGAGCGCGGTGGGCGCGGTAATAGGGAAGCGCGTCACTGGCGGCGATGATAGCGCGCTTGTATTTGATGAACAGTGTGGGCGTAGTTGGGGAACGCCTCCCTATGGTGGATGCGATTTTGAAGAGTAGATCAGGGTGGATAGACTTGCGGCGCTTCGCTATGATGACCTGCCGCCTCGGCGCGGGGTGGCTATGCGCCTGCCTCACGCTGACACGCCAGGCCAGACATAGGGCAGGTCGGGGGACTCGGTCCAGCCATAGCGGCTGTAGAAGGTCGGGTCCTTGCGCAGCAGGTTGGCGCGGTGTGAGGCGTGGAACGCAGGGTCGCCCAACCAGGGAGGCAGTTTCGCCTCACCCATAACCTGGGCGAGAGGCATGGTGTTGCGGTGGCCGCGCCGCGTCCACTCGGTGATCATCGCGTTCATGTAGAGGCGCAGGGCATCTTCGTAGCCGCGCCACATTTCGACGGCGGGATGATGGCGCCAGCCCCGGCGCGTGGGGTCAGTGAGAATGGTGAGAATCTGGCGCGCCTCAATACGCTGCTTGCCTAGCCGCCTGCTATCGAGACAGGCGGCCGAGCGCGCGAAATCCGGGTAGGGGAGAAAAGTCTGCATATACCGCCCGCTCTCCAAACTGTGGTTGACCCACTTTGATGGGGTGACTTCAGATTTATTACAGGTGAACCCCAGCGCGTGGATCGGAAAATCTGGGCCAAAGCTTGTCACAAACTCGCGCCAATCTCTGGCTCCTTCATGCGATGAGTCTACATCGGCTGGTCAACTAGCGAAAGGACTCAGGAGCGGGTCGCGCCATGTAATGATGGTACTTGCCGCTGCTGTGATTGACCGCGTGATGGCATGTAGACTACGCTAACTCGGGCTTGCCTCTGGCCTCTTGGCGTGAGCCCTGTCTCTCTGTCTGAGCCGTATTTTCCCGTGTGCGTCTGTCAAGGAGTTCGAGCCGCTATGTGGCGTTCGCGCATCATGGCGCTTCCACTTGTCGCGTTGCTAACGGCAACGCTGCTGGCGGGATGCGGATCGCCCCAATCAACGGCGGCGAGCTTCCAGGGGAAAGCGGTTTCCTATGGTGTCAAGGAGGCCACGACGCTGCAAGGATTTGACCCTAACACGGGCGCGCCGCTGCCTTATCATCGCATCATCGCGGCGTACGGTATTGTTGGCGGGTCGCCGGTTAATGGCCCCGCCTCCACACTGGACATGCTAAACGCTTATCTGCCCCAGCTTCAGCAGCTAGCGAAGCAATACGCCGCACTCGATCCGACACATCCGACCCTGCTCGCTGTTGATCTCGTGGTGAATAGCATCCAGCCCTGTTCGGCCTTTCCGCAATGGTGCGCTTCATACACCGATGACGCCACGATTCAGGCGTACATTCAGTTTTGCCAGCAACACAACATGTTGCTGTTCTTCGATTTGCAGCTTGGCGTGGAGCCGGTCTCCAAAGCGGTTACCGATTACGTTCAGAAATATCTCGAGAAATATCCATTCGTCGAGCTGGCGCTGGATACGGAGTTTCACTTCCCCAATACGCCGCAGGGCTACGCTGAGGCCGCTGGCTATCCTTGCTGTCTGGGCTGGATGGACGCGAGTGAGGTCAACTGGGCGATCAATGATCTCGCGAATATCTCCTTGCAGCAGCATTTGCCACGCAAGGTTCTGATTATTCATCAGTGGAACTCAGCGGTTCTCACGAACAAGAACAAGATCGAGCGCAATCCAGATGTCTCGGTCGTGCTTCAATCCGATGGATTTGGCTATACACCGAACAAGATCGGGGACTATCAGGCGTTTGTGCAGAGCGATATGGTGGGATACGGAGGGTATAAGCTCTTTTATCAGTATCCAGGCAGCACCTCATATGATATTCCCCTCCAGTCGCCCGCTGACGTCATGGCGCTGTTCCCGCAGCCGCTCTTCATCTCATATCAGTGAGCGCAGAGGATGGGGAAAACGGTGATTGCCCGCGATTGGGGGAATGCCCGCTCGCGAACGGCGCTTGCCGTCCGCGTTATCATGCTGTTCACGGGATTGCTCTCGACGCTGGCTCTTCCTGGCTGCGCGGCTGGTGGCGGGACGACGAAGCAAACACTCACCCTGCTCACGATTTTCCCGCTCACTGGCGCTGACGGGACGCTTGGGCTGGCGATGCAGCATGGAGTGGATCTCGCGGTTCAACAAAACGCCGCGCTGGGTGGCGGCTACCAGCTCTCGGCCATCCATATAGATGAATCGCTCGGGAACGCGAGCCAGGTGGTCACGGCGGACATCGCCAGGGGAGGGGTGATGGGTATTGTTGGGCCGTTTTCCAGTGAGAGCGCGCTGAGCGTTGAGCCAGTGATCGAAGGCGCCGGGATCGTCACGATTACCCCAAGCGCGACCCTGCCAGGTCTTACCCTGGCGGATCGCGCGAAGGCGGAGGGTATCCCTTTCTCGCAGCTTCATCCCCAGGGCGCGCCAGTGGCGTTCCTGCGGCTTCCACAGACGAGCGACGCGGAAGGCAAGGCAGCCGCGGACCTCGCGATGGCGTCCAGTCAGAAGCATGGGCTTTCGGCCCGTTCGGTTTTCATTGTGGACGATGGGTCGCTCTCCGGCAAGGCGCTCGCCGCCGCGTTCAGCGCCGAGTTGACCGCGAAGGGCGGCACTATCGCGGGACGCCAGTCATTCACGGATGGCGCGATTGGGAATCCGATGGCGCTGGTGGCGGCGATTGTCGAGGCGTATCCAGACGCTGTGTTCTATGCGGGAAGCACGCTGATAGGCGGGCAATTACGGGCTGCGCTCACACTCTCCGGCGCGCCAGGGCTGCCGCTGCTGACCGCTGGCTCCAGCGCGGATAATCCTGGGTGGAGCGACGCGGTTGGAGGAGCGCTGATCTCTGGCTCTACGACGGCGCTCCTGCCTGCGCGTGATCTTTCCACGCTAAAAGGGGCGCAGAGCTTCATGTCCGCGTATCAGGCGGCGTATCCAGGGACGGAGCCACTGCCGCAAGCGGCGCTGGCCTACGACGCGGCGATGGATGAGATCGCCGCGATTAAAGCCGCGATCAGTGCGGGGAAGAAGCCGACCGCGGGCGTGGTTCTGACGGGAGTGACATCCGCGACCTATCATGGGGTCACCGGCGATCTGGCTTTTGACAAGAACGGTGACAATACCAGCGCGATCCCGTTTAGCGTCTACACCTGCGACTCCAAAGGCGCATGGACGTACCGCGCTACGGTAGGCGGCTGAGCTCGCGAGGAAATCACGTCAGCTATCGCGCTCTTCAGCCCCGCTCTCATGCTCACGCGCCACGCCTGAGCTTGCGTGGCGCCAGCCTTGCGCTTACAGATAACGCGCGCGCATGACGCCCGGCCAGAGTGACCGGGAGCGAATACTCCAGGAGCGTGGAGGCGCGACGCATCGCGTTCAGGAGATAGCTACGTATGGCCACATTGACCGTGTTAAAATTCCCCACGGCTGACGGGGCTGAGCGCACCCTGGGGATCATTCGGGATTTGCAGAGCAAACAGTACATTACACTGCATGACGCCGCGATTGTGAGCTGGCCAGCGGACAAGAAAAAGCCCAAGACACAGCAGCTCAGTGATATGACAGGCGCGGGCGCGCTGGGAGGCGCGTTCTGGGGCCTGCTCTTCGGGCTGTTGTTCTTTATCCCTTTGATAGGGATGGCGATTGGCGCGGGTCTCGGCGCGCTTGCGGGCTCAATGGCCGACGTGGGGATAGACGACAAGTTTATCAACGAGGTGCGACAGAAGATCGTCCCTGGCACGTCGGCCCTTTTCCTGATGACCAGTGACGCGGTTGTAGATCGCGTCTCGGAGGCCCTGAAAGGCGTTCCTATGGAGCTGGTCTCCACCAACCTGCCGAAAGAGCAGGAGGACAAGCTGCGCGCCATCTTCGCGGAAGAGGAGGCTGGCGCTCCGATCAGTGGCCCGTCCACTCCAGCGAGCGGTCAGCCACCAACTCCGTCCGTCTGAGATGGACCGTCTATCCGTTGAAACAATCCTGTGCGCCAGAGGTTTAAACCTCTGGCGCACAGTTGTATATGCTAGGCCACTGATCCACCTTTTCGGGGAGGGTTAGTGGCTGGACAGGAACGCTGGTCGCAGAATCCGCCGCTGTGTCCGGCGCCAGAGCATCACGCCGAGCGCGATGATGACGCCGCCGAGCGCGATATAGAACTCCTGGAGCCAGGCGAATGGCTGCGACGGCTGATCCAGAGCGGTCAAGCCAACGACGGCGATCTCAACCAGCTCGAAGATGATGATGGCTACACCAGACAGAATGGCGATCAATGCACCTGCCGCCGGTTTCAGCGATATGAGCGCCGCAGCGATAAGCGCGCTTCCTCCCACCAGGACGCCTAGCGCGAGCGCGGGAATAGTGTAATCTGTGAACGGACCGCGCAACAGATAGTCTCTTGGCATCGTGGGTACTACGAACAGCGCGCCCGCGATGGCGGTGATGGCGAGAAACATCACCAGCGCCGCGAGCGTCAGGCGCAGCGCCAGATGCCTCTCCGGCGGCTTGACCAGCGGGGCGGTTCGTGGAAGCGTAGCTGGCGGCGCCGGCGGAACCTCTGGGGTGTGAGTAGCGTTTGGCTGTGTTGGAGCGCTCATGATGCGGCCTGCGTTTCTGATAGGGAACTTCCGGGCGCGCGGGTTCCGGCGCCTGATCACATCACCTTTTTTATAATGATATGCGCGCTCATTCTCGGCCAGAGCACGATTCGGCACCTTCACATCACACGCGCGTCAGAGGGGGCGGCGCTTGAGGGACCGCTACCGCTCTATAACGGGTATGCCCGCCACGCGCTCTGGGGGCGTCTACCACGCGCCAGCGCCCAAGTCTCTGACATGAGCGCCGCGCTCGCAAAATCGCCTCTATCGCTAGAATGCCACTCTACACCGTATCGCACGGCTTTTGCCTTTCTTCATTCGCCTATCGCCGCGAATCTCCTCCAGCGCGTCGCCCCGTAACGGGGCGCGTAACGATTTCGTCGCGGGCGCCAGGTACGCTCAAGGTGGGTCTGGGATCAGAGAAAACGCTACAAGGTCTGAGACGAGCGTTATGACGGCGCGTGTGAGAGAAAGATAAAGGTTATGGGCGCTGTGACGGAGCGGCTGGCGCGCACGCCAGTTGGGATGGTGACTGTTGAAGAGCGCAGCGGTGTGCGCTCTGGCGGGCGTGGCGCCACGAGGTTGACCAAGCGTGGGAAGCCGCCGAGCGGGCGTTCCATCGCGTTTCTCACCGTGACAGGCGTGTTGGGAATAGCGCTGAGCGCAGTGGGGCTTTCATCGGCTCTATGGCCGTGGTATGCGCCTATCCAGCCGTTTCTTGGTATGCGGGTGGAAGCGCACCGCTGGCATGGAGCGGAGTTCGCCGCATTGCTGGCGGTGTTGCTCGGCGGACCGCTGCTCGCGTTGCTCTGGCGGCCAGCGCGAAGGCCGCTGCTGGCGCAGTACCTCATCGTGAGCAGCGCCCTCATCGCTGTTCTGTTTGAGGTATTCGTTGGCCCGTGGGCGCTCGCGCTCGCTATTCCGGTCGCGGCGCTCGCGGCGCTCTATCCCGACCGGACGGCGTTGCTCGATGTCCGAATGGGCGAGCGTTGGAGCCGCCCGCTAGCTGTGCTGAGCGTCGTAGCCGCGGCGTTGCTCATCCAGCCAACATATCTCGCGCTCAGCTACCAGATCCTGTACCCGTACAGCGAGCACGCGACACATTTCCACTGGGTCGCGGCCGCCGCGCTCGCCATGTCGCTGGCGCTTGGAGGCTTTCTCGCGGCGACACGCCGAGCTGGCTGGCGTGTTCTGGCCGCGCTCGTTGGCGTCGCTTACACCTACCTTGGCCTGGCGGCAATCACGGTCCCAACCCATGCTGGAAGCTGGGGCGTCATAGGAGGCGTTCTGGCGGCGGCTATCGGCGCGCTGTATGTGGTGTTCGCCCTCGCGCCCAGACGGCGGCTGGCCTGGTATGCGGACAGTGTGGACGATTGAGCGTGCGCGCTTACGCGCGGGACGCGATAGCGGCGCGCGACGCAGGCGCATACTTTTATGGCTTCTGGCGACTACCGCGCAAGAAACGACGCGTCCCATGACGGTTATTCATGAGACGGCGGCGGAACTTTCGGAATACGTCACGCTTGAAATCGTGGGTATTATTTCCCGTATGATTTGGCAGAGCGATGGCAAGTCTGGCTCCTGGCTAAAGATTAGGCGTGATAGTTGCTCTGCTTGCGGGCAGCGTCATACGGAGAAACCGCCATGTCTACCATACCCACGCCTGGCCCAGCCGCGAGCCGCCTGGCAGCGCGGGCCTTCATGCGCGACGGCCACATACTGAGCGCGCTGGAGGCGCTGCATGATGCGCTTGGCGATGTTTTTCAGCTTCCGCTTCCTGGTTTTCAGGCCGTCATGATGGTAGGCCCGGAAGCGAACAAATTTGTGCTGACCGAGTCGCGGGATACGTTCCTATGGCGAGCTGAGGGCGATCCTGTCACACGCTTGCTCAGACAGGGCATCCTGGTGACCGATGGCGCGCAACACGATGCGCTGCGGCAGGTTATCACTCCCGCCTTGCACAGAAGCCTGTTTGAGCGGTTCGTCCATGCGATGTGGTGGAATACCGATCGTGTCACCAGTCAGTGGCGCCAGGGGAGCCGTATAGACCTGCTCGAAGAAATGCGCCGGATCGCACTGCTGATTTTGACAGACACGCTTTTCAGTGATGATTTTAATCCACGCCTCGGCCCTCTCTGGCAGGACATCCTGCGCGTCATCCGTTATATTTCTCCCGGGCCGTGGTTGATATGGCCCACCATTCCCCGCCTGGGCTACCAGCAGGCGATTCACCGCCTGGACGGATATCTATACCGCCTCATCGCGGCGCGGCGCGCGCAGCCGGAGCAAGGCTCAGACCTGTTGGGCGGGTTGATCGCCTCCGGGATGAGTGATGGCTTGATCCGGGACCAATTGCTGACCATGTTCATCGCAGGGCATGATACGAGCACAGCGTTGCTCGCGTGGAGCCTCTATCTGCTCATGACCCATCCTGACAGCCTGGCGCGGGCGCAGGCGGAAATTGATGCGATAGTGGGGAAGCAACCCCCCGCGTACACGCATGTTCGGCAATTGAGCTATCTTGATCGCGTGATCAAGGAGACCCTCCGTCTTTACCCACCAATCCATCTGGGCTCGCGGATCACAGCCACTGACGTCGTATTCCAGGATATTCCGATTCCGTCGGGAACGCGGGTGCTATATTCTCTGTATCTGACCCATCGTGATAAAAAATACTGGACAGAGCCCGCGACATTTGATCCAGACCGCTTCTCCCCCGAGCGCGCCAGCTTTCACCCGCCGTATACGTTCCTGCCCTTTGGTGGCGGCCCGCGAAACTGCATTGGAGCGGCCTTTGCGCAGGTTGAGGCCAAGATTGTCCTGGCGCGCCTTCTCCAGCGCCATGAATTCAGGTATGTCGGAGGGCGGGCGCGTCCACGAATGCGCGCAACTCTTGAGCCGTGTCCGGGCGTATTTGTCGAGGCGCGGCGCCGATCATAGCCAAACGTAGAGGAATTGGTCAGGAATCCAGCCTGGGCAGTCCGGTATAGGCCCGTCCCTTCCAGACGATGTCCTGCTTGCGCCAGCGTTGGTAAAGCGTTCCCATACCGAGCGCGATCACACTCCACGCGGCCAGCGGAGTCGTCAGGATTTCATCTGGTGGGCGCTTGATGCGCCAGACGACAAGCCCGCGCAGGAGTAGCAGCCAGAGGATTTCAAGACCGGCGAGCGCGCGCTGATCGCTGAACGCCAGATCGTAAAACGGCGCCACGAACAGGCAGGCGTAGCACCAGGCGAAGAGCGGCGCCCACCAGAGGGAGACCCGTTTTTGCCCGGATGACGCGAGCGCGCCAAGTAGATTTTTTGAGAAGCCCTCCCACACTTCGCGGAATGAGCGATACATGCGGCAATCGAGCATGTCCACGCCATCAACCAGCGCGACGGTGTATCCGCAGTCCTGGAAACGTCGCGCCAGCGCGAAATCGTCAATCAGCGCGTGAGCGACACTGGCATGTCCACCAACCGCGCGATATTTGCTGGCGTTCGCCAGGAGATACTGGCCATTCGCCGCGACACGTCTTCCGGCTCCGCGCCAGATTGCCGCGAAATTGAGCGCAATCAGAGGAATAAAGTCAATAATGAAGGACACCATGATACGCTCGCTCCAGGAGCCGGTGAGCTGGTGTGGAAAGGCGCTCAACAGCGCGGCGTCCAGCGCGGTCGCCTGGTTAATCCCCTGGCTAACGCTTTGGGAGCTATGGATCGTGTCAGCGTCGGTGAAGAGCAGCCAATCGCCTGTCGCCCGCTCCGCCAGACGATGGCACGCGTAGCTCTTCCCGTTCCATCCCGGCGGTGGATCGCTGGTATCGTGAATGACCACGAGCTGGGGATACCGGGCTTTTAATGCGTCAAGCCTCTGGGCCGTTCCGTCGGTGGATCCATCGTCGAGAACTATGACCTCCAGATCGGGGTATCGCTGGTGAAGCAGCGAGGTGACGCATGAGGATATGGACGCCGCTTCATTGCGGGCGGGGACCAGGACACTGACTCGTGGAAATCGCGGGAAAGGCGTCGGCGCCATCTTCCGGACGGAGCGCAAGAAGCGAAGATTCAACGCCAGTTGAAGACTGAACAGCGCAAGCAGCAAGAACGCGGCGAGATGCGGCAGAAGTGAGAGATACTCCAGCGCGTATTCCAGAAAATGTCTCACGGATATGGGCATCATGTGGCTCCAATCCTCTTCTGGATTTGCCCGCGCGATTTGATGATATATACACCTATCTTGGCGGCCAGCGTGAGGAACTGGATAATCGCCAGGAGCGTCATCCAGCCAGGCGCCCCCGTCAGGAGCAGGTAGGGGATGAGAACCAGAGGAACGGCGAGCGAGCGATATTCATCGTTCTTAAGCAGGAATAATGAGACAATCGCCGTGAAACCCATCACAAGCGGAACGCGCAGGAGCGTCAGGCCAGCCCAGACACCGAACATGACAACGATGCCGCGCCCGCCGCGGAAGCGCAGAAAGATGGAAAACGCATGTCCCATCGTTGGCATTATGGCGATCCAGAAGAGTTGCTGGTCAGGGAAGCCCATAACCCAGCGGGCGAGCGCTACAGGGATGAACGCCTTGAAAAAATCGAGGAGCAGGACAGCAACGCCGAGACGCCACCCAGCCATCCGGAACGCATTAGCCGCTCCTGGATTTTGGTCTTGCTGCGCTCGCGGGTCTTTATGGAAAAATAACGCGCCTAGCCAGACGGACCACGGAAGCGCTCCGGAAATATAGCTGAGTATCAGCCAGGCGATAAACATGGCTACCTTCGTCGGGTCGTTCAGTCCTGGAGTACGGTAATGTTGAGCATCAGCCGGTGGATTCTCTGGCAGCCCTCATAGATGGTCTCGCCTAGATACGCGCCCGGGACGAGCCCAACGAGGGCCGGGTTCTCCGTGAATGCGCGTCCACCATAGCCGATGATAGGCAATTTTGTTTCCGTTTCATGAACCAGCCAGCGTGGCCAGTTGGACAGGGCTTGCGCCGCTGGCTCGCTCATGGCCACAAAGACAACGAGAGCGGGGCTGACATGATCGGCAAGCGCGGGAAGGTCTGTCAAAGGGAGCGACTGCCCGAGATAGAGCACAGGCCAGCGTAGCTGGCGCAGCAGAACGCCCAGCATGAGCAGACTACCTTCGTGTAATTCCTCAGGGGCGCACGCGAGAACAATGGAACGCGCATCCTGATAGGGTGGCGGACTTGCGCGCATCCACATGAGCGACTGGTGGCGCAAGAAATTGGAGGCGAAATGTTCTGTGGCCACCTCTATCTCTCCCGCGCTCCAGGATTCTCCAATAGCTGACAATGTTGGGCCGATGACCTGAAGAACAATATCTTCCAGTGGATGTGCGAGAGTAGCCTCATTGAGAATCTGGGAGGCTCTGGCGCTGTCATAGGCCAGCAGCGCCGCCAGCAGAGCGCTTCGGACAGCCAGTAAACCCGGGTCCTGCGCCTTGTGCGCCGTCAGTGGTTCGTGGAGCGTGGCGGCGATAGCCGAATTCCTGTCCATCAAGTGGCAGGCGCGAATGGCCTTGCTGGCCCGCATCCCCTCATCCATGCGCATTTTGACCCACTGCAAGCGCAGCGCCTCCCGCTGGGAATACTGGCGCTGCCTGCCTGGGGTTCGCATCGCTTGCGGGAAATGGTAGCGCCGTTCCCAGACCCGTAATGTCGCCTCCGGAATGCCGGTGATTTGAGCGACAGCGCCAATGCTAAATGGCGACTCCAGTCGGGGTGAGACCTCGGGATTCGAATCATGCATGGCGCGCCTCATTCTTTCATTCATGGCAGGGCTATACGCGCAAGTGTATGCGAGTGGTCAAGATTTGTCTAGGTAATTTGTATAATAATTGGACAAAATATTGATTTTCGTTCAGGGTGGCGCCTACATTTGGGTACATGGCATGCGAATGCATTGGGGCGCATGGCATGTGGATACGCCTGCCGAGGTTTTTTAGGCGGCATGTCTGGAGCGTGATGATGGGTGCGCGAATTGAATCCTGGGAACAATCTGTCTTGACAAAAGCATATCAAGCGCTCAACACACCGATAGCTGATACCTTCTCGCCAGTTGAGCGACGTTCGCGTAAAGAAGCCTTCAAGTATTGTGAGCGCCTGATAAAGTACAACAGCCATACCTTCTATCTGGCGTCCAGTCTGCTGCCCAGACACAAGCGGATGGGCGTTCGCGCGCTTTATGCGTTCTGCCGGGCCACAGACGATCTGATTGATCAGACGTCATGCGCAGCCGATGCGCATGCGCTGCTCGAGAACTGGCGCGCGCGTCTTGCGCAGTACCCCAACGTCTATGATCCTGTGCTCCTGGCCTGGGCGGATACGCGAGCGCGCTATCAGATTCCGCATGGCTACGAGATCCAGTTAATCGAAGGAATCACTCGCGATCTCCGCCAGCGACGGTACGCCACATTTGCGGAACTGGCCGAATACTGCTATGGCGTCGCCTCAACAGTGGGTCTGATGGTGATGCACATCATCCGGTTCCGAGGCGAGGCCGCGCTCCCTTATGCCGTGAAATTAGGAATCGCGCTGCAGTTGACGAATATCCTGCGGGATGTGGGGGCTGACTGGAAGGTTGGCAGGCTCTATCTTCCACTCGATGAGCTGGCGCGGTTCGGCGTGACCGAAGCGGATATCGCGCGTGGCGTTGTGGACGAGCGCTGGCGCGCGCTCATGCGGTTTCAGATCAACCGGGCGCGCGGACTGTATGCCGAAGCCAAGCCCGGCATCGCACTGCTTGACCCCGAAGGGCGTTTCGCGATCACGGCAGCCGCGGAACTGTACCGGGCTATTCTCGAGGACATCGAAACCAGCGACTACGATGTGTTTCGCCGCAGAGCGCATGTCGGGCGCTGGAGCAAGATTCGACGCCTCCCGGGAATATGGCGGACAACACACACGCTGGCGGAATCCGGGGAAAAAAGGAAGACAGTCGTGCGAACAGGGGATATTCCAGTCACTCAGGGAGACGAGAGATGGCGAGAATTATCGTTATAGGGAGCGGCTTCGGTGGCCTTAGCGCCGCTATCCGTCTCGCTGCGCGAGGCCATGATGTGGATGTGTTCGAGAAACGGGACAAACCCGGTGGTCGCGCGTATGTGTACGACATCAACGGCTTTACATTCGACGGTGGCCCAACGGTCATCACCGCCCCCTTTATGTTCGATGACCTCTGGGCGCTGGCGGGGAAGCGCCGCGAGGATTACGTACAGTTTGTGCCATGCGACCCGTTTTACCGCATCTTCAACCACGAGGGACGCACGTTTGATTACAATGGCGATGAGTCCTTTATACTGGGCCAGATCGCGCAATGGAATTCGCGGGACCAGGCTGGCTACCAGAGATTCATGGCGACGACTCGGCGCATCTTCCAAAAAGGGTTTGTTGAGCTTGCCGATAAGCCATTCCTGAACTGGAGTGATATGCTCAAGGTCGCGCCCGACCTCATCAGGATGCAGTCGTATAAGAGCGTCTATCGCTATGTCTCCCAATACATCCATGATGACTTTCTGCGGCAGTGCCTCTCCTTCCATCCGCTCCTGATCGGGGGCAATCCGTTTGATACACCTTCGATCTATGCGATGATCCACTATCTGGAGCGGCAATGGGGCATCCACTACGCATTGGGCGGAACAGGAGCGATTGTTAAAGCCATGGGCGATCTCCTGCATGAACTGGGGGGCCGCTTACACCTCAACGCCCCAGTGGCCGAAATCATGGCGCAGAAGCGCCGTGTCACTGGAATTCGTCTGGCGGATGGTCGGGTTGTTTCCGCTGACCATGTGGTCTCCAATGCCGATGTAGCGTTCACGTACCGTAATCTCATCCCTGAGGCGTACCGCCGTCATAACACGAACCGCAGACTTGAGCGGATGAAATATGGCATGTCGCTCTTTGTGCTCTACTTCGGAACCAGGAGGCGCTACACGGACACACCGCTCGTCCATCACAATATCTTGCTGGGCCAGCGGTATCGGGGGTTGCTCGACGACATATTTCACAACAAGACGCTCCCTGAAGATTTCTCGCTCTATCTCCACATGCCGAGCCGTACCGACCCGTCGGTAGCTCCAGAGGGATGCGAGACGTTTTATGCCCTCTCCCCCGTTCCCCATCTAGGGGCAGGCGTTGACTGGAGAGCCGCCGCGAAACCTTACCGGGACGCGATTGTCCAGTTTCTGGAAGATCGGTATCTGCCAGACCTTTCGCGGAACATCATCGCTGAGCATTTCATAGATCCGCTGCATTTCGAAGGGGAGCTCAGCAGCTATCTGGGCGCAGCGTTTTCGTTCCAGCCGACGCTGACGCAATCCGCCTGGTTCAGACCACACAATCGCTCTGAGGATTTCGACAATCTGTATTTCGTTGGAGCTGGTACACATCCCGGCGCAGGCCTGCCAGGCGTGTTATCATCGGCGATCATCGCTGAGAACCTGATCTCAGGGACAACGAGCGACACGGCTATGCGAGACGCTCCGTCGCCGGCGGCTCTGGTGTCCGGGATTGAGGGATGAGCATGACCTATGCGTGGCTGCTGCTCCTGTTCGTGGTGACGCCGATCTTCGCGCTTACCCTCCTGACATTCCGGGATTACGCGCAAAAGCGGGGACAGGGGCGGAAAGCGCTGGGGTGGTCGCCATTAGTGATTCTGGCGGCTCTCGTTGTCGTCGCCACGCTCTATACGGCCCCCTGGGATAATCACATGATCGCGATCGGGGTCTGGTGGTATCAGCCCGCGCTCATCAGTGGGATTTTTCTGGGATCGCTCCCATTGGAAGAGTTGCTCTTTTTCCCTTTGCAGACGCTGCTCATCGGGCTCTGGTTTATCTGGCAGGCGCCGCGCTTTGTGAGCCAGAGGGACATCGCTGGCGCTGGCGCGGACGGAGGCGCTGGGGATAAAGCCGCGGGAAGCGCGTCCGGCTCTTCTGGCGCGGGCAATGCGCGATTGATCGCGACTGTCGCCGGAGCATGTCTCTGGCTCATCGCGCTGGCCATTCTGTGGTTGGGCTGGCGTCCGGGAACGTATCTTGGATGGGAGCTTGCCTGGGCGCTTCCACCGATGATCCTGCAGGTCGGCCTTGGCGGCGATATCCTGTGGCGCTATCATCGCCTTCTCGTGGCTGTTCTCGTTCCTCCCGTCATCTATCTCGGCCTCGTGGACGCTCTCGCGATCCATGAGGGGATATGGACGATTGACCCTCGCCAGTCTCTGGGCGTTCTCATTGGCGGGCAGCTGCCACTCGAAGAACTGGTCTTTTTCACACTGACCAGCGCGTTAGTCGCTTTCGGCCTCGTCTTGGGGATAGCCATTGAATCCAGACGCCGTCTGCGCTCGTACCACGCGCTGCTTGCCCTGTCACACGAGCGAGAGTAGGGTAGGGTGGCGCCATGCTGGCGCCGCGTTCAGGCTATCAGCGGGATGGCATGGATTGAGTGAGGCAAGGCCGTCATGGCATCCACGTCATCCCGCCGCGCGTTTATTCCTCTCGCAGCATGGGAATCTTGACACCCCGCTCCCGCGCCGTCGCAACCGCCTTGGGATAGCCCGCGTCTACATGACGCATCACACCCGTTCCAGGATCGTTCGTGAGTACGCGCGACAGCTTTTCCGCCGCTTCATCTGTGCCATCCGCGACGATGACCAAGCCAGCGTGCAGTGAGTAGCCGATGCCAACGCCGCCGCCGTGGTGGAACGAGACCCACGACGCGCCGCTCGCCGTATTGAGCAGCGCGTTGAGGACTGGCCAGTCCCCAATCGCGTCGGAGCCATCGCGCATGCTCTCGGTTTCCCGATAGTGCAAGTCGACGGAGCCTGAATCGAGATGGTCGCGTCCAATCACGATCGGCGCCTTTACTTCGCCACGCCGCACCAGTTCGTTGAACGCCAGCCCCGCCTTGTCGCGTTGTCCGTAGCCAAGCCAGCAGATACGCGCTGGAAGCCCCTGGAAATGGATGCGCTCCTGCGCCATCCTGATCCAGCGCGCCAGCGCGGCGTCCTCCGGGAACAATCGCAAGATCTCTTCATCTGTGCGGCGGATGTCGTCAGGATCGCCCGACAGCGCCACCCAGCGGAACGGCCCTTTCCCCTCGCAGAAGAGCGGCCGTACGAACGCTGGCACAAACCCCGGGAAATGCAACGCATCCTCGACGCCTGCCCGCAGGGCCTGCCCGCGCAGATTGTTGCCATAGTCGAAGACCACGGCGCCCATTTCGTCGAAGTCCAGCATCGCCCGCACATGCTCAGCCATTGAGGCCAGGGAGCGCCGCTCGTATTCCTCCGGGTCCTCGCGGCGTAGGGTGTCCGCCTGCTCCAGGGTCAACCCGGCAGGCACGTACCCGTTCAGCGCATCGTGCGCCGCGGTCTGATCCGTCACCAGATCTACCGCCGCGCCGCGCCGCGCCAACTCGGGGAACACTTCGGCGGCGTTACCTACCACACCGATACTGCGCGCCTCGCCCCCCGCTTTGTAGGCCTCAGCCCGACGCATCGCCTCATCCAGGTCTGTGACCATCTCATCCAGATAGCCGGTGTCGAGGCGCCGCTGAATCCTGCGCGGGTCAATCTCGACGCAGAGCGCGACCCCCTCATTCATCGTGATCGCCAGTGGTTGCGCTCCGCCCATGCCGCCGAGTCCGGCGGTTAGCGTCAGCGTTCCTTTCAGCGTGCCACCGAACCGCTGGCGCGCCGCCTCAGCGAACGTCTCATATGTGCCCTGCACGATCCCCTGGGTGCCAATATAGATCCATGAGCCGGCGGTCATCTGCCCGTACATCGTCAGCCCCTGGGCCTCCAGGCGGCGGAACTCGTCCCAGTTCGCCCAGTGCGGCACGAGATTGCTATTGGCGATCAGCACACGTGGCGCGCCGGGATGTGTACGGAAGACGCCCACTGGCTTGCCGGATTGCACCAGCAGCGTCTCATTGTTCTCCAGCTCGCGAAGCGTGCGGACGATAGCGTCGAAGCACTCCCAATCGCGCGCCGCCTTCCCAGAGCCACCGTAGACTACCAGGTCATCGGGCCGCTCCGCCACCTCAGGATCGAGGTTGTTCATCAGCATTCGCAGCGCGGCTTCCTGTTGCCAGCCCTTGCAGGAAATCTGGGTTCCTCGCGGCGCGCGCACCACGCGCGGGCCGCTGGTCGCGCCAGTCTGTGGCGCGTTATCGGATGGCGTCATCGCACGTATTCCTCTCCAGCGAGACCATCGAGCGCGGCGCCTCACGGTACGGCGCCGCACATGCACAGCGCATGATAGCACGGCTTGCCGGCGATTGCCGCCACGCGCCGCGCTTGACCCACCAGCGGCGCGGATGCTATCATATATCCGACTAGACAAGTCGGAATAATCGAGGAGGCCAGGGATGCTGCGAGTCTCAACGCGCGGCGAGTATGGGGTGCGGCTGATGGTCTATCTGGCGCGCCACTACGACGCCAGTCCCTGTTCACTAACCGAGGTCAGCCAGTCAGAAGGGCTGGAGCTGCAGCAGCAGTATCTCGAACAGCTGGTGCGCGCGCTTCGCCAGCAGGGACTCGTCGAATCCACACGCGGCGCGCACGGCGGCTACAAGCTCTCACGCCCACCTGAGACGATGCGCATGAGCGAGATCCTGCGCGCGCTGGAAGGCCCGATCGCGCCGATGATCTGCGCCACCGAAGGCGAGATGGAGACGATTTGCGACCGCCTGGATGGCTGTTCCACCCACTTTCTGTGGGCGAAGGTGCGTGACGCTGTCACGCAGACGCTTGACTCCATCACGCTCGCCGACCTGTTGCGGGAAGCGGATGCGATGGGTGCCCTAACAGGGGCGAGCGCGCTGCGTTCGGCGCCTCATCTCATCACCCTATCGCCTCCCATCGCGCGCCGTAATGTGGTGAGCGGTGAGTCAGACATGCGCCAGGCGTGATTTAGCGCCAGCACTGATGTTCGCGCGCTCGTGAGAGCGTCGCAATACGAAAACCTCGCGCGGCCCGGCTCGCGCGAGAGGAGGTCACGTTCGCGTTTATGGAGACTACATCCGCGCCTGCCACGCCCGGAGTCCAGACCGGCGCCGCGCAGCTTATCATTCGTGATCTGCATGCCAACGTTGAGGGCAAGGAGATTCTGCGCGGCGTTAACCTGACGATCACCCAGGGTGAGATACACGCGCTCATGGGCCCGAATGGCTCAGGCAAGACCACGCTCGCCAGCGTGATCATGGGCCACCCGAAGTATAAGGTGACCGGCGGAGAGATCTTCTTCAAAGGCTACAATATTCTTGAGCTCACGCCTGACAAGCGCGCGCGCATGGGGCTTTTCCTCGCCTTCCAGTATCCGAGCAGCGTTCCGGGAGTCACGGTCGCCAACTTTTTGCGCCGCGCCGTTGAAGCCAGGCGTGAAGGGTTTGATCCCGCGAAGCCTGCCGAGACCAATGGCGACAACCAGAAGCGCAAGGGCATGCCACCCGCTGAGTTCCGCAAGCTTCTTTCCGAGAAGATGAAGATCCTGAAGGTAGACCAGGCCTTCGTCAATCGCTACCTCAACGAGGGCTTCTCCGGTGGCGAAAAGAAGCGCGCGGAAATCTTGCAGATGGCGATGCTTGAGCCCAGCATGGCGATTCTCGATGAGACTGACTCCGGCCTCGACATTGACGCGCTGCGCATTGTCTCTGAAGGCGTGAACGCGCTGCGCGGGCCGAATCTCGGCGCGCTCATCATTACGCACTACCAGCGTATCCTGAACTACATTACGCCAGATGTTGTGCATGTCATGCATGCTGGGCGTATTATTAAGACTGGTGACGCTGATTTCGCCGTGGAGCTCGAAAAGCGGGGCTATGAATGGCTGATTGGCCCTGAGGCGAATGACGAGGAGAGCGCGGGATAAACCGGCTTCACCCAACCATCTGAGTAGATTATGATGACGACGAGCCGGGGCTTGCGCTTCCGGCTCGTCGTTGCTCATATTTTGACGTGAGGCGCCAGTAACGCCGTAGCGCCGGGGAAAGAGGACAATGTTATGGCAGATGTGACCGCGCCACGGCACGCGATGGCGGCAAGCGCCATCGCGGCCCTCGCCCCACGTTCTGATTTTCCGATTCTCGCGCGCCAGGTCAATGGCAAGCCACTGGTCTTCCTGGATAGCGCCGCTTCCTCACAAAAGCCGACTGCCGTTCTCGAGGCGATGAATCAGTTCGCTACGACCTCCTACGCGAATATCCATCGCGGCGCGTATGCGCTGAGCGAGGAGGCCACGCGCGCCTACGAGCGTGCGCGCAAGTCCGTCGCGAAGTTCATCAACGCCCGCAGCGCGCGTGAGGTGATCTTCACACGCAACGCCACTGAGAGCATTAACCTTGTCGCCCGCACCTGGGCAGAGGCGAACCTGAAGCCAGGCGACGTCATTCTCGCTACCGAGATGGAGCACCACAGCAATATCGTCCCCTGGCAGCTCGCCGCGGCGCGGGTCGGCGCCACTGTCGCGTATGTTCCCGTGACGGATAGCGGCGAGCTTGACATGGCAGCCTATGAGCGTCTGCTTGAGCAGCGCCAGCCGCGCCTTGTCGCCATCACCCAGATGTCTAACGTCCTGGGAACTCTTCCGCCTGTGGGCGAGATTGTGGCGAAGGCGCATGCCGCCGGGGCGCTGGCGCTGGTGGATGGCGCGCAGAGCGTCCCGCATCTGCCGGTGGACGTTCGCGCGCTGGATTGTGATTTCCTGGCGTTCAGTGGTCACAAGATGCTGGGCCCCAGTGGCATTGGCGTCCTCTGGGCGCGCGCGGAGATTCTCGAAGCGATGCCACCATTCCTGGGCGGCGGTGACATGATCCGTGAAGTGACGCTCGAAGGTTCGACCTGGAACGATCTGCCCTGGAAGTTTGAGGCAGGCACACCCGCAATCATTGAGGCGATTGGCCTGGGCGCCGCGGTCGCGTACCTTACCGCGCTGGGCATGGAGCGGGTCCATGCCCATGAGCGGGCTCTCACAGCCTACGCGATGGAGCGGCTGGCGGCGATACCTGACCTGACGCTCTATGGCCCTCCGGCGGACCGGCGGGGCGGTGTCGTATCATTCACGTTGGGTGACATCCATGCGCACGATCTCGCCACGCTGCTCGATGGTGAGGGCGTCGCTGTTCGCGCTGGCCATCACTGCGCCCAGCCGCTCATGGAACGCTACCGCATCCCAGCGACCGCGCGCGCCAGTTTCTATGTCTACACCACATCAGCGGAGATTGACGCCCTGGCGGAAGCGCTAGAGCGCGCTCGCGCGGTGTTTGCGCTCTAGCGCGCCGCTCACTCATGGGTCTGGGCGCTGGCGCTCAGGGTAAGGTGTATGTTTTATGGCAATGGAAGATATTTACAGGCAATACATCCTGGAGCATTATCGCGATCCTCGCAATCATGGCCATCTTGATCATCCTGACTTCCACGCGGCGGATACCAACCCGCTTTGCGGTGACCGGATCGAGCTGGACCTTCAGGTTACGGACGGACGCGTCACTGATGTGCGTTTCAGCGGGCGTGGCTGCGCCATTAGCCAGGCGGCCGCTTCGATGCTGACTGAGCGCATCGAAGGAGCCACACTCGACGAGTTGCGCGCCTTGCGGCCCGCCGATATTATGGAGATGCTAGGAGTCGAGATTGGTCCGGCGCGGCAGCGATGCGCGCTGCTCTCGCTGCGCGTGCTGCATCAGGGGGTCGGTGGCCCGTACACAGGTCGCTGGTCGGATGAAGACGAGGATGAGGAAAGCTAGCCCGCGAAAGTGGGGTGCCGGATGTTCGATGAAGTCGCCTCAGCGTTGCGGCGCGGCGAGTCGCTCGCGCTCCTGACCGTTGTACGCGTCAACGGCGCTGCGCCATGCCCGCCGGGATCGAAACTGCTGGTTCGTGTGGATGGCCGGCTGACTGGCTCTCTTGGTGGCGCCGCGACCGATGCTCGTGCCCGCGAGGACGCGCTTCGCGTCCTGCGCTCTGGCCAGTCTGAGCTTGTAACCTACCATCTTGACCCCGAATCCGGTGAGAGCGTTGGCAGTTGCGGCGCCACACTGGAAATTTTCATTGAGCCCGTGCATCCTGAGCCACGCCTGCTCGTCGCGGGCTCGGGCTATGTCGCCCAGGCGCTTGCGCGGCTAGCGTCTCCGCTTGGCTGGCGTGTCGCCATGGTGGACGACCGCTCTGAGTTCACACGATCCGCTGACCTGCCTTCCAGCGTCGAGATCGCTGTCGCTGAGATCGCTCCCTGGCTCACTGAGCGCGACCCGGACCCCATGACGGCCATTGTCATTGTCACCCGCGGCCATCGCGCCGACGAAGAAGCCTTGCGCGCGGCGCTTGCCACGAGCGCGGGCTACATCGGCATGATCGGCAGTCCTTCCAAGGTCCGCGCTATCTTCCGCAAGCTCTTGCGCGCGGGCGCGTCTCCTGAAGAGTTGGAGCGTGTCCACGCGCCAATTGGTCTCGATCTCGCCGCTGAGACGCCTGACGAGATTGCCCTGAGCATCGCCGCCGAGTTGCTCCTGTGGCGGCGAGGCGGCACTGGCCAGCCACTTCGCGAGGTCGCTGGCGCGCTCACGCAGGTCCTCCACGCGACCGGCGACGGTGGCGCGCCTGAAGACGCGCAGGGCGAAGATGACCGGCCATCGTCAGCCGAAGAAGTCGCGGCTGATATGAGCGCATCATGACCGCGCGCATATTTTGGGGCGGCGAGGTATCCGACCGCTGAGTATTGCGCCGTGAAGCGCGTCAATCCGTTTCCGCCTGTCGCCAGGGAATGAGCTGGCGTAGCAGTGAGGCTGATTGGCGCTGCCCGGCTTCGCCCAGAGTGATCCCCAGCTTTAGCGCCTGCCTTTCGAGGATCTTCAGCTCCTTGTCTACGCTGAGCTGGGAGCGATGGAACAGCCACTCGACCAGCGCGACCAGACCCCCGACTGCCACGCCAACCGCCCACGGTTCCAGCGGAACATTCAGGATAGGGATTGGGAGCGCTAGCCCATTACTATAGAGTTGGTCAGCTAGCAACGCGCCAATTCCAAAGCTGATCGCGCCAAGTGTCGCTACCGGGTAGAGCACGAACGATGTATCACTGGTGGGCCGCTCACCTGAAGGAATGGTCGCCAGCCGCCAGCGGAACGCGCGCTCGATGTTGGGAATTTCTTCCACGAACTGCTGGATATAGAATTCCTTGATCACGTAGGTTGTGATGATGCTGTCCCGCAATGACTGACGCAGATGGATCAGACGCACGTAGAAGATCGCGCTGAGCAGTCCTCCCGCGATGAGCAGCGCCACCGCCAGCGGACGCCAGTCTGTGTGGGTATTGACGCTGATCTGATAGAGCGCGCCCAGGCCTGAGAGTAGCGCGCCCATTAATGTGAAATAGAAGTTGAAGATCCGCTCGCGGTTCTCGTAGACCTGGTACGCTGTTAGCCCGGCGTAGTCGAACTCCTTGAGGAGGATGTTCTCTACACGTAGTGAGGGGTCCAGTTTTGGGCGCTCCGACTGTTCAGGCCGCTCGGGAAGGGGTGGCGGCGCGATAGCATGTTTGGGCGGAGGATTGATACTCTCTGGGGGCAGCATGCCTGCTCACCTCTTCATTCAGCCATCACGGCCGCGCTACCGACGGCGAAAAGGCGTTCACTCGCGACGCCTTCGCCCCAGTATAACTGATGCGTCGCTTAGCCGCCTATCGCTTTGACCTGGCGCCCGCTCCAGCCATACCATATGCAGGGAACACCGCTTATCAGGCTATCGCGCCGGTCCTGAAGATGCGAGCGATGGCGGCGCAAGTTCAGCATGAGGCGGGCTTCACGGATTTTTCGGCGTATGCGAAGACCAGCAAGGCTGGCTTTACGAGGTTCTTATCATGACTTTTCTTCAGGGCGTGGCGCTGTTTTTCGCCGCGATCCTCGCGGGCGCGCTCAACTCTGTCGCTGGCGGCGGCAGTTTTATCTCCTTCCCTACGCTGCTTTTCACGGGTGTCCCAGCGAAACTCGCGAACGCTACAAATACCGCCGCACTCCTGCCAGGCACGATCGCCAGTATCCCCCCATATCGCAAAGACCTCGCGCATGAGCGGCGGGAGCTTATTCTCTTTAGCGTTATAAGCGCTTTGGGTGGCATGCTTGGCGCGATCATTCTCGCGAAAACACCGTCCGCCCTCTTCGAGAAGATGATCCCGTTTCTTCTGCTGCTTGCCACATTGATCTTCGCCGCTGGCAATAACCTTGCCGCCTTGATCCGGCGCCTTCGTGGCATGCCAGCGCAGGCTCAGGATAAGCTCGAAGTCGCACAGGAAAAGGAGAACCTTTCCCATCATTCGACTGGCGCGTTCATCATTGTGCTCATTGTTCAGTTCATCATCTCACTCTATGGCGGCTTCTTTGGCGGCGGTATCGGCATCATGATGCTGGCGGGCTTCTCTCTGCTCGGGATGACCGACATCCACGCGATGAACGCCCTCAAGGTTGTCCTCACCAGCATTATCAACGGCGTCGCCTTTGTCACTTTCGTGCTGCTTCGCATTATCCTGTGGCCACAGGCGATACTGATGGCGATTGGCGCGATTATCGGGGGCTGGGGTGGCGCCACACTGGCGCACGCCGTTCCTACGCGGATTGTCCGCTGGTTCGTTATTGCCGTTGGTCTCGCGCTCTCGATCTACTTCTTCTTCAAGTGACCCCAACCCCGCTTCAACGTGCGATACTAATAGCCGCCGCGCACGTAGAGCGCGGCGGTGGAGTCCCACCAGCGAAGAGGCGCGACAACATGACATCATCCCAGATTCCGGCGGACATGGTGACTCCTGCTTTGACGGGCGCCTATCCCGTCGCGGAGTGGCGGCTGCTTGTAGATGCCGAGCCTCACGATGGCGCATGGAACATGGCGCTTGATGAAGCGCTTATGAACCTGGTGGCGGAGGGCGCGTCCCTGCCCGTGTTGCGCTTGTATCAATGGAGTCCGCCGTGCCTCTCGCTGGGGCGCCGCCAGCCGCTCGCGGGTGTGGATACCGCTCGGTTAAGCGCTGATGGATATGGTGTCGTGCGACGCGAGACCGGAGGTTGGGCGATCCTGCATACCGAAGAGCTGACCTATAGCGTCACGCTCTTACCTGACGACCCGCGCGCTGACGGCCCCATCCTCGACGCCTACCGCAAGCTGAGCCAGGGGCTTGTGACAGGGCTGGAGTTGCTCGGCGTGCATGCTGAGATGAAGCCCGCCTCGGCGAGTGGCACACACAATCTCTCAGCCGCCTGTTTCGAAGTCCCATCCGCCTATGAGATTACCGCCGGAGGCCGCAAGCTGATTGGTAGCGCGCAGGCCCGCCCTAACGGACGTGTGCTGCAGCATGGGTCACTGCCTCTGCGGGGTGACATCGCCCGTGTCACCCGCTACCTCACCTTCGCGGATGAGGCCGGGCGCGATGCGTTAACCGCGCAGCTTCGGGCGCATGCCACCACACTCGCTGTAGCCGCCGGGCGCGACATTACCTTCGCTGAAGCGGCTGGGGCCATCAGTCAGGGGTTCGCTGACGCGCTGAAGCTCTCCTTGCGGCCCAGCGCGCTCACCGAACGTGAGCGCGAGCTGGCCAGCGTGATCGCCGCCGCCAAGCGCCAGGAGATTTAAGCGATGGGTAGTGAGGCCAATGATCCAGGCGCGCCAGCGATGGAGGATCAGGAGCGCCTGCTCGCCAGCGCGGAAGAA
>JAKAIY010000178.1 GCA_021814145.1 Chloroflexota bacterium | reverse complement strand
CGCCAGCGGGCGATGGCTACGTCGTGGAGGCGCGCGCCGTGGCGTTGACCGCTAGCTAGCGGTCAACGCCACGGCCACTGAGTAACCGAGGGGAATCACCAAAGCCCACACTCCCCTGGACACATACTCTTTGGCGGGTAAATGTCACTTTGCTCCCTGAGGCGCTTCAGTTGTGGCTCGCCATAGCGGATGATTCGTCCCGCAAGTAAGGATGGTAGTTCAATGCTCCTCCCCATATCGGCAAGCTTCAAAATGGCATTGTCTACCGCAATATTTGTTGGCGCGGCAATAAGCACGCTTCGCCCCTCACGCGCCAGAGTGAGAGCAATAGCCGCGAGTGTGGAAGTCTTGCCGGTGCCAGGAGGGCCAATGACATAAGTGACTTCACTCCCCAAACATATCTGTATCGCGTTTTTTTGCGATTCGTTCGGTACGAAATCTGGATAGTTATCTACCGATGGACGGCGCCCGCTGGTGAATGGCAGGTTGCGAAAGGCTTTCGACGCAAGTTGCGAACTACTTTCTGTGTTCTTCTTAATCGCCTCGCGCAGGCGTTCGAGCAAGACTTTGGGATCATTCTCAAGCGTGATCGCCTCCAGCGCTTCACGCGGTAGCGCTTCTTCTGTCGCAATCGTGAGCAATGTTCCAGAGACTGAGACAACCGTCGCGCTGATTGGCTGAAAACCGGGAACTTGTATGCGCACTGGCGTATCATCATCTGCTGTATTCCACGGCTCATCCAAGGTATAGGTGTAAATATAATGCGTACCGGAACTGCTGGTGAGTTGGCCTCGTCGTGCGATATAGTTGTATCCTGTGCCTGTTTGCTTCTCTATTTCATGGGCAAGCGCAGTATCCATTTCGGTCAGCATGGCGACAGTCTGCGGAAGAAGCGGCGCTTCATCATGTACGCTATCAGATCCAACACCAGAACCAGACCGCTCGCCAGTATTCCACCCTTCGCCGGTGTTGTTGCCATTCACAGCCCATCTCCTTAATTCTGTTGTTCAGCGCAAATAAGCATACTTGATTGAACGTCTGCATGCAAGCGCGAATCGCTTGCTAAACAGGGCTTGTAAATAGCCGCGCGATGCTGCCTGTCAACTCAATCCTCGGCGAAGTCCCCTATGCGGGCTCAGGTATTCCAATGGGGGAACTTCGCTGCGCTCGCTTGATGGTCACGAGGCCTGTCCGTGCGGCTGGGAGTGGGTGTTACCCCGGGATATTCGGGACAATCCACAAGCCGTAGTTCGCTAAATAAGCAACAAGCGCATTTTAATTTAGTGACGCGCTTTGGCGCGCCCAGGCCCCACGCTCACACCGCCGGCTCCATCCGGGCGGAGTGGCGGATGTAGACGCGGCCACGCTTGATAGGGATGAAGCGGGTATCGAGGAAGGCCAGCGCCCAGGCCTGACGCGCGACGGGCTCCATTGTAGCGAGCAGCGTCTCCCAGACGCGCGCCCAGACGCCGGATTTCTCCCACTGGACGTAGCGCCGCCAGCAGGTGACGGGATCGCCGTAGCGCGCGGGCAGATCATGCCAGCGGCAACTATTGCGCAGCACGTAGAGGATGCCCTCCAGCGTGCGCCGGTCGTCGGCGCGGGGGCGGCCCGTGCGCGCTGGCGCGGGCAGCAGCAGCGCGATGGCCTGCCACTGCGCGTCGGTCAGCGGCGTAGCCAGCGCCGTCGCCTCCCGCCGCTTGATGGCTTCCGATGTCGCGGTCCACAGCTCGATCAGGCTGCTGTACGACTCGTTGTAGTGCTCGACCCGCGCTTCCACTAGCAGGTCGGCTTCGCCAGGCAGGATCGTCGCTTCCCGCCAGCGTTCTCCCGCGAACGCCTTGAGGCTCTCCAGGTCGCGCCAGACCGAGACGAGGATGAATTCGTCCAGCCGCTTCAGGTTCGGGTGAGCGATGGAGATGGCCAGCATGCCCGGCTGCTCGCGCAACAACGGTATGCTCACCACATGGCAGAGACGCTCGAACGCGGCGCGCTTGCCCGGCTTGAGGCGCGCGCGGAAGACGCGGATGATCATGCTAGCGCTCCTCAGGTAATCAGCGTAAGAGAGCCTCAGTCGCCATCGGAGGTGCGGGCGGTAGCGCCTCCGCGCCAGAAGGCGCGCCACATGAGCGATTCCCCCTCCATGCCGCGCGCCCAGTCTGCGCGCCTGGCGCAACGCTACCACTGACCGCTCGCAGGGGTCAATCGCTCATTGCAAAACTCCGGGATCGGATGGAATATGGCGTCAGGGCAGGTCGCCCGCCTCCAGGCGCATCCAGGCCGCGTCGGCGTCACGCCCCGCCACGCGGTCATCGCCGCGCCGCGCGGTAATGTGGCGCTCGTCCAGCCGCTCAAAGAGCGCCAGCGTATACTTGCGTGTCGCGCCAAGCAGGTCGCGCGCCTCCGCCACCGTAATCGCCCCATGCGCGCGCAGATACTCCAGCACGCGCCGCGCCGCCTCGCGGTAAGCCTCGCGGTCCAGCAGGATCGTGTCGCTCATCTTCACCAGGTCGCCACGCGCCAGCAACGCCTGCGTCAATTCCGCTCCCAGGGCGCCCTCGACCTCCGCCCAGTCCGGCGGGGTGAATGGCGCCGCGCGGAAGCGGGCCAGCATCGCCTTCACCGCCCCCGCCTGCTCCGGCGTTGGCTCGGCGCGATGGCCCGGCAGCCGCACCCGCGCCGTTCCCTGCCCGGATGCGCCTCGCTCCGCGCTAGACTCCTCAACGAGCGCGCCCTCCACCGCCAGCGCCGCGGCGACCTCAGGGGCCTCGCGCGGCATCAGGCCCAGTCGGGCGCGCCACTCCTCGCGCGGCATGCCCGCCCGCAACGGATAGCGCCGGTGGTACTCCGCCAGGGCCGCCTCACTGGTCACACGCAGCCGTTCCCAGACGGGCGCCGCGTACCAGAGATCGCCCACGCGCCGCGCCCGCTCGCTGGCCGCCAGCTCCGCCAGGGCGTCCGCTATATCCTCCGCTGGCAGGCCCGTTACGCCCGCCAGCTCTTCCGCGCTCCAGCCCGCCAGGCGCGCCGCCCACTTGCCACTCGCCCGCCGCCCGCCAGGCTCCACGCCGCCCAGCGCCGCCAGCGTCACCTCAGCCGGGTCGCCGCGCGCCAGTGTCTCCAGCCGCGCCAGAACCGCCGGCTCCTTGCGGCGATGGCGGCGCGCCACCGGCTCGACAATCATCCCGCCACCCAGCGTCAGGCTCGGTGAGGGCGAGCGCAGAATGAAGCGGTCGCCACGAGCGGCCACAATCGGGCGCGCCAGCCGCAACTGCGCCCAGCCGCTCTCACCTGGCTCCAGCTCATCGCTCTCCAGCAGGATGACACGCGCGGGCGTCTCCGCCGCGCCAAGGAACAGGTCAAGCTGGGTGTTGTGCTCCAGATTGCGTGGCGCGCTGGTCAGCCATTCCAGCCGCGCATCCAGCGCGGTTGTCACCTTGAGCCGCCCCGGCAGGCCCAGCGTATCTCCGCGCGCCAGGTCGCTCTTCTCCACACCCGCCAGATTGACCGCCAGACGCGCGCCCGGCTCCCCGCGCTCCACCTTCTTGCGATGCGTCTGCAAGCCCCGGATGCGCGCCCTGTGGCCCGATGGCAGGATCTCCACCTCCTGGCCGACCTCCAGCGCGCCATCCTGAAGCGATCCCGTCGCCACCACGCCAAAGCCGCTAATCGTGAAAACGCGGTCCACCGGCAGGCGCGGACGTCCGATGTCGCGCCGGGTAGGCGCGCGTTCCAGCGCGGCGTCCAGCGCGGCCAGCAATTCCGGCAGCCCCTGCCCCGTCACGGCGGAGCAGGTGATGATTGGCGACCCGGCCAGTGTTGTCGTGGCCAGCGTCTCGGCGACCTCTTCCCGCGCCAGCTCCAGCCAGTCCGGCTCGACCAGATCGGCCTTGTTCAGCGCCACCACGCCCACACTCACCCGCAGCAGGTCGAGAATCGCCAGATGCTCAACCGTCTGCGGCATCACGCCCTCATCCGCCGCGACGACCAGCAGCGCGGCGTCCAGCCCGCCCACGCCCGCCAGCATGTTGCGGATGAACGCCTCGTGGCCCGGCACATCCACCACGCTGATCTCACGCCCACTCGGCAGCGTCAGCCAGGCGAAGCCCAGGTCAATCGTCATGCTGCGGGTTTTCTCCTCGACCAGCCGGTCGGGATCAATGCCTGTCAGCGCCATAACCAGCGCTGACTTGCCATGATCCACATGCCCCGCGACACCGATAACGCTCATGAACGGCTCAATCCTTAACTCGCGAACCCGCGCGATTAGGGACGCAGATAGTCAAGCGTAGCGCGGGCCAGCGTCTCCAGCCCGACGGCAAGTGACTCTTCAGCGATGTCGAAGCGTGGACTGTGGTGCGGCGCGTCAATGCCACGCGCGGCATCGCCGGCGCCCACGAAGAAGTAGCATCCCGGCGCCTGTTCCAGCAAGTAGGCCATATCATCGCTGGCGGCCTGGCGCTGGTCGCCGCCGGGGACATTCGCCTCGCCCACCGTCGCTACCGCCGCGCGCCGGACGAGCTCCGCCATCCCGGCGTCATTGACGCAGGCCGGGCAGCCGCCGAGAATCTCGTAGCCCACATGGGCCCGCATAGCCTCCGCCACACCACGCGCCACTTCGCCAACCCGCCGCCGCAGCGATTCGCGGTCCGCCTGGCTATACGCCCGCAGCGTTCCCCGCAGCTCCACCGCGTCAGCGATCACATTGAAAGCCCCGCCACCCCGGACCAGGCCGAATGACACGACGGCGGGATGGAAAGGCGAGATTTCGCGCGCCACCAGCGTTTGCAGCGCCACCACGATCTGCGCCGCGACCACCACCGGGTCTACCGCCAGATGTGGCATCGCGCCATGCCCACCACGCCCACGCACGCGCAGGAACACCTCGTCGGCGCTGGAGAAAACCGGCCCCGCCGCGACCGAAACCTGCCCCACAGGCACAGGCGTCCAGAGATGCAGGCCAAGCGTCGCGTCCACATCCGGGTCGCGCATCACGCCATCCGCCAGCATCGCCAGCGCGCCGCCAATGCGCTCCTCCGCCGGCTGGAACGCCAGCTTTACCGTCCCGTGAAACTCGCCGCGCCGCGCCGCCAGCAGCTCCGCCAGAATCAGTCCGATGGCGATGTGGCCGTCATGGCCGCAGGCGTGCATCACGCCATCGCGCCGCGAGCGCCAGGGATGGTCGCTCTCCTCCTGGAGAGGCAGCGCGTCAATGTCAGCGCGCACGAGCAGGGTGCGGCCTGGCCCTTCGCCCGGCGCCTCTCCGCGCAGCAGTCCGACCACCCCGGTTCCGCCAACGCCCTCGCGCGCCTCCCAGCCCGCCTCGCGCAGAACACGCGCGATCTCCGCCGCCGTCTCGCGCTCCTCGAAAGAAAGCTCCGGGCGCTGGTGAAACGCGCGGCGCAACGTGATCAGCCGCTCTTCACGCGCGGCGACATCCTTCGTGATACTATCCAGCGTTTCGGCCATCCAGCGAGCACCCTTTCCCGCGAGTCCGCAGCGACCACACGAGGCCGCGTGGGCATTGTACACTGTGCGCAGCGAATCACGTGTAAACGTGTCGCGTGAGCAGGCGTCTTAATCTATAAGCCAATGAGGCCGCCTGATGCGACGAGCGTGCGGAGGAATAGCTGAAGTGAGCGCCAACAACGCCGCGAATCCGGCGAAACTGATCGAGAGTCTGGCAAGTATGCCTGACCGGCTGGAGGCTGCGGTAGCCGCGCTCGGTCCGCGCGAGGCCGCTCCTGGCGCGGATGGCTGGTCGGCGCGCGAGCTGTCAGGCCACCTCTGCGACGCCGCGCGCATGTGGGGCGCGCGGATGCGACTCGCCATGTTCGAGGACCGTCCGCATCTGGAGTCCTACGATCAGGACGCCTATGTGCGGATGGGCGCGTATCGCTATATTCCAGCGCCAGAGCTGGCGCGCCAGTTCCGCGTGATCAGCGAGTCAACCACCGCTTTCCTGCGCGGGCTGCGCGTCAGCGACTGGGAACGGGCGGGCGTCCATGACGAGCGCGGCGCCATGACGCTGCGCGAGATCGCGGCGATCGAGGCGGAGCATGAGCGCGAGCATGTGGAGCGGATCGAGCTCATGGCGCGCCAGGCGTGATGGTGGCGCAGCGCGCTTTCCGCGCATGCGCGCTCGCCACCCAGTTGTCACACAGGAGACAATCGCGTATACTCGGCGCAGCGTGCGCGCATCGCACACGCGCGCCAAGGGAGTATACTATCCCTTAATAATCCATCCCGTTGATCCGGCTTTCAGTGGCATCATTTCGCGCCGGGTGATGGCGGTTCCCTGCGGGGAGCTGACGTTCTCGCGCGCCTAAACGTTTGGTGACAGGAGCTCATTGCTCGATATGGATGGCACAAAGACCGCAAGCGCCAGGCGCACCACCAATCTTCTGGCATTCGCCGGAATCATCGTCATCTTTGTGAGCGGCCTGTTCCTCGGGCTGATACCGCAGATAATCAGCATTATTGGCGGAGTCCTCGCGCTGGGAGCCTGGGGATACGCTTCCTTCACAGCGGCGCGCGCGCGGCAGATCGATTGGCTCGCGGCGCTGGGCCTGGCGCTGGTCATTGGCGCGATACTCGCCTATATCACCCTCACAGATAATACCCCGGACTCCGTGAGCGTCCCGCAGATGGGCGGTCTGACAATCGCCTTTCTGGCCAGCGCCTACGCGACACTGGGCGCTCGGCCCGCGTTGGAGCGCGGCATCCCCACGTACTGCGGCGCCTGGGCGCTGTTCACTCTGGTCATTGGCGGCACACTGGTTGGCGGCGCGATTGGCACCAATATTGGCGGCGCCGCTCCCTACATCATGACTGTCGGCTTCCATCTCTATACCATCGCCGGCGTGCTCGCCGCGTACGCCTGGATTGTCGGCCTGATCGCCAGCTATCGCACACGGGCCTGGGGCTGGTTCTCGCTCGTTGTGTTTCTGCCCGCCATCGGCGCGTTCATGTACGGCCTCTTCGGCCCTTCCCGCCAGGATGTTATTCTGGCGCAGGAGAACGCCCGCCAGCGCAAAGCCGTCGGCCTGCGCTAGCCTCGTTCGCATCGCTTTCACAGTTCACCGGCCCGCGCTCTGGAGCCGCCCGCTCCGGCGCGGGCCGCGTCATTGTCGCGCCTAAAGGCTGTATATAAAGGC
>JAKAIY010000029.1 GCA_021814145.1 Chloroflexota bacterium | reverse complement strand
TGGCTGACCGCCTGGGGCAGCCGGAGGAGGCGCGCCGCTACTATGAGCAGGCGCTCACCATTTTGCGCGAGGTAGGCGACCGCGGCGGCGAGGGGACGACACTCAATAACCTGGGCCTTCTGGCTGACCACCTGGGGCAGCCAGAGGAGGCGCGCCGCTACTATGAGCAGGCGCTCGCCATTTTGCGTGAGGTGGGCGACCGCGCCACTGAGGGGGTGACGCTCAATAACCTGGCCAGCCTGGCTGACCGCCTGGGGCAGCCGGAGGAGGCGCGCCGCTACTATGAGCAGGCGCTCGCCATCTGGCGTGAGGTGGGCGACCGCGGCGGCGAGGGGACGACACTTAATAACCTGGGCCTCCTGGCCCGTAGCCTGGGGCAGCTGGAGGAGGCGCGCCGCTACTACGAGCAGACGCTCACTATCTGGCACGAGGTAGGCGATCTCGTCACCGAGGGGGTGACGCTCAATAACGTGGCTAGCCTGTCTGACCACCTGGGGCAATCGGCTGAGGCGCGCCGCTACTATGAGCAGGCGCTCGCCATCTGGCGGAAGGTAGGCGACCGCGGCGGCGAGGGGACGACACTCAATAACCTGGGCCTCCTGGTCGACAATATGGGGCAATCGGCTGAGGCGCGCCGCTACTATGAGCAGGCGCTCGCCACCTGGCGGAAGGTAGGCGACCGCGGCGGCGAGGGGACGACATTCAATAACCTGGGCCTCCTGGCCCGCAGCCTGGGGCGGCCAGAGGAGGCGCGCCGCTACTATGAGCAGGCGCTCGCCATTTTGCGTGAGGTGGGCGACCGCGCCACCGAGGGGGTGACGCTCAATAACCTGGGCAGTCTGGCCCGTAGCCTGGGGCGGCCGGAGGAGGCGCGCCGCTACTATGAGCAGGCGCTCACCATTCTCGAAGTTATCGGCATGCCAAGGGAGGCGCAAGTGGTACAGGACAACCTCGCGACGCTCGCCGTGCCGGCAGACACAAAAGTAGCCCAGGCATCAGCAGCTTCTGCGCGCAAGGAATCCATACAATCCTGGCGGAGGAGCGCATGGGGCAAGTTCTGGGATGGCCAGTGAGCGGCCAGGGTTTTTCGATGGTCAAGTCACCATGAGACCCAGTAAGCCCAGGGCTTGCCCCAGGGGACCAGGCGTAAGGGCGCCAGGTGGGCGCTGACCCGCTGCGAATGGCGCTGGCGTCCCCGCCACAGGTCACGTCGCGCACATGGATGAGCTGACTGGACCTGGTGGGCCGTCACGCCGCGCTCGACGCAGCGGCGTTCCAGGCGGATCACTTGGTGGATGTGGGGCCAGCCGAGGAGGTCCGCCAGATAGGCGTTGAGGGGGGAGGGAGGCCCACAAGCGCCATTCTTCGTAGCGGCTGGCATGCTGGCCATGCGCGAAGGCGCGGGCGAACTCCTCCCCTGGGGTGGCTGGTCAACGAGCGGCGCCACCTCGGCCAACAGGGTGGGCTACGGGATGCCGACGGCCACGCGCCGCGCGTGGGTCGGGCTCCTGGGCGAATGCCTAGAGCAAGCTCGCCCTCATCTCTGCTGTCCTCATGCCGCGAATCTACATCACCTGGCCAACTATCGGAGGACCCTGTGCTGGCCGCCGCCTGAATTGACATCGCGCCGCCATCCATGTATCATACCGATTGCCCAAGGCGACCGCGCGCCAGCCGCTTCATGCATTCGAGGCCGCGCATCCTTCAATCGCCTCGCCAGGAGGAGCCGCCACTATGGTCACTTACGAAGACGTGACGGAATTGTTCCTCAACGCTGCTGAGGCGACCAGTCTTTCTGTCCATCCCGAATACTGGCTCAATACCCAGACCCTCGAGCGCGAGTTTACCTGCGCGCTCCATCCCGGCCCCTGTGAAGAGGCCGAGAACCGCGCCACCTGCGCCATCTCGTTCGCCTGGGGACCGCTTGACACCGCGCTCTCCATCGAGGGCGCCGAGGGCGTCTGCGACTTCTTCCACGAGCCTGACGAAGACTGCCCCCATCTGCATACGGAAAATGTCCCGCCGCTCGTCCTCGATCTCGTCTACACCCTGCCCCTCGATCACGTTTCTCCTGGCAGTCTCGACCTGCGCCAGTTCGCCCGCTCGCTCAAGCTCAACGCCTCTGAGCGCAGCAGCCGCGCGGTCGAGACGCGCCCCAATATCTCCCTTTCACTGGGTGAAACTGGCCTCGAAGCCGAGGCGCTCACGGTGGAGCAGCGTGTCGAGCTTCCCCTGTGGGACCCGGAGGGTCTTGGCGACAGTGGCTTCCGCGCCTCGGTTGAGCGTCTGCCAGGTCGCGCTTCCGCTGGCCGCCTCCGCTCCCGCCACAGCCACGCGGGCGATCAGCCGCGCCCCGAGGACTGGCTCCCGCACTTGCTGGCTGACGTGGTTGAGGATATCGCCCGCGTGGTCGCCGCGCTCGAAGAGGCCCGCTCCGCTGGCCGCTAAGGGGCCTGGACTCCGGCGAATACGCCTGACCAGGCTCGCACCATATGGATCGAGCCTAACGGCCAGTAGACGAACTCCGCCTTGCCGAGGATATCGTTCGCTGGCACGGGGCCCCAGTCGCGCGAATCATAGCTGTCTCCCCGGTTATCCCCCATCACGAAATACTGCCCGGGTCCCAGGCGCCACGTCGCCGCGACGGGGTTGATATGGTCGTTCACATACGGCTCATTCAGCGTCACGCCATCCACCGTCACCAGACCGTCGCGATGCGTCACCACCGTATCGCCCGGAAGCCCGATCACCCGCTTCACGAAATCCTTGCTGGGATCTTTCGGGAACTTGAAGACGATCACATCTCCCCGCTGGGGGCCGTGGGTAAAATAGTCCGCCTTGTTCACCAGGATATATTCGCCGTTCAGCAGGGTCGGCGTCATGCTCGGCCCGTCCACCTGATAGTTCTGCACGAATACGCGCGCCAGCAGAAACACCAGGATGGTGATAACCGCCACCTCCAGCGTCTCCAGCAACAGCCGGCTCGCCCACCGCTCGTCCTGCTCATCCTGATAGTCATACGCCCGCTCACGAGACGCCATGCCGCTGCGCGCCATACCGCGTTCCTCTCAGAAGTTACTCACTTCGCCTCTTGCCGGTTTCTGGAAAAGCGCCATACCGCTCATCCTTGAATTCATAGCTCCCGCGCGGGCGGAGACGCGCCCCGCCTCTACACTATACCGGCCTCAAGCGCGCTGTCGCAATTCCCCTGCCCATCGCCGCTCTCGCCAGTTATGACGGTTCACACCGCCCCTTCGTTGCGCTTATAGAGGGCGGGCGCCGCGCGGCCCGTATCCACTCGTCGCGGAAATTGAGCGTCCCGGCGGGGGATGATATGATGCTTTGGATTGCCCGGGAAGAGCCGCGCGCCTGAATAGCGGCGCCGGAAAAGAGATGATGAGGACGGAGGATGGAGAGCCTTGGATCAGATCAATAGATGGCGCAAACCTCCCGCGAGCGGCCAGGGAAGCCAGGATGGCGTTGCGCAGCCCGCTTCTCCGCCTTGGCCCACGCCGTCCTCCCAAAACGGGTCCTCCCGGCGCGAGCGTGAAAGCGCCGAAGACCTCAATCCTCCCTGGGAGCGCGACAGCGGCCTCTGGCCCGTGCCGCCCGACGCCCGCCAGCCTCAGCCTGAGGACGCCCTGCTCAACAATCCCTATATGGAATCGCTCGTCGAGCGCTCCTTTTCAGGCATGAGCGTGCAGGACTACACCGGCACAGGCAAGATCGCCGCTCTTCCGCCGCTGCGTCCCGGCGGCTCCTGGAGCCGCGGCCTGCGCGCCCCCCGAGCTGGCTCAGCCGGGACCAG
This sequence comes from Chloroflexota bacterium, assembly GCA_021814145.1. Lineage (GTDB taxonomy): Bacteria > Chloroflexota > Ktedonobacteria > Ktedonobacterales > JADMIN01 > JAKAIY01. Next base: position 28,376 of record JAKAIY010000029.1, on the reverse strand, counting down.
CGCCGCGCCACCGCCGGGCGCCAGCGGAGTGATCGCCGCGCGGGCTGGCGTCGAGGTAGACGATCAGCCCTCGATGCATCTCGCCGCGATGCGCTCCAGCACGCTGATCCGCGCCACCACCATTGTCTCCGCCGCGCTGCTCATCAGCCGTGTCTTTGGCCTGCTGCGCACCTCACTCTTCGCCGCCACGTTCAACTACGGCGCCACGACTGACGCCTACACGCTCGCCTTTACCCTGCCCGACGCGATCTTCAACATCGTCGCGGGCGGCGCGCTCGCTTCCGCGATCATCCCGGTCTTCAACGACTATATGGTCCGCCGCAAAGACCGCGCGACGGCCTGGCGCGTCGCCAGCATGGCCCTCAACACCGCGATGATCGCGCTTGTCGCGTTCTGTATCATCGCGATCATCTTCACCGAGCCGATCATGCGCCTCGCGTTCGGCGACATCTTCGCCAACTGTGGCGCTGAGGGCTGCTACGGCCCGCTCGCCGTCCAGCTCACCCGCATCATGCTGCTCCAGCCGATCTTCCTCGGCGGGGCCACCGTCGCCATCGCCCTCCTTCAAGCGCGCCAGTCCTTTGTCACGCCCGCCATCGGCCAGGTCGTCTACACCGTGACCATCATCGGCGGCATTGGCGCCTCCCTGCTGGATAAGAGCTATGGCGTGTTTGGCGGCAACCTGGGCATCTATGGCCCCACCTGGGGCGTCGTCGTTGGCGCCGTACTCCAGTTCCTCATCCAGATTCCCGGGCTGGTCCGCGCCAAGATGCAGTACACGCCCGCCATCAGCGTGAGCCATCCCGGCGTTATCGAGATCGCGCGCCTGATGGGGCCGCGTGTCCTCAACGCGACCGTTCTCTACGCTTCGGTCTTTATCAACCGCTTCCTGCTCACTGGCCTGGCCGCGGCGGGCGTGCTGACTGGCTATAATACCGCGTTCTCGCTTATTCAGCTTCCCAACGGGGTGATTGGCATGGCGCTCGCCCAGGCCGCATTCCCGACGCTCTCGACGCTCGTCTCCGCTGGCGAGTGGGACCGTCTGCGCCAGAACGTGCTGCGCTCGATTCAGGCGATCCTGTTCCTCGCCATTCCCGCCTCGCTCGGCCTGATCGTCTTCGCCAGGCCAATCTCCCGCGCGCTGCTCGACTACCACAACTTCGACCCTACCAAGCTGCCCACCGTCTATAACCCGCTGATCTTCTTCGCCATTGGCCTCACCGGCCTCTCCCTGGTCGAGATCCTCACCCGCTCGTTCTACGCGCTCGAGAATACGCGCACTCCCACCCAGGTCAGCATCCTCCAGTTCATGTTTGTGATTGGCATGAGCATCCTGCTGGAGCCGTGGGGCGCCTCAGGCATCGCGCTCGCCTCCAGCATCGCCTGGCTGGGGGAGGCGCTCGTCATGTTCCTGCTGCTGCGTCAGGAGATGGCGGGCCTCGACCTCAAGGAGCTCGGCTTCTTTACCATCAAGGTTCTGGCCGCCAGCGCCTTCGCCGTCCTGGCCGCCGCGCTGGTCTATCTCTTCGTTGAATTGCTGCTGCCCACCAGCTCTGTCTACTCCCATATCGAGATGCTCAAGCTGATCGCCCGCCTGTCCATCGCGCTCGTCGCGGGGGGAGGGGCGTATTTCATCATCGCGCGCTTCCTGCGCATAGAGAACGTCCTGCCGTTTGACCGCCTGCTGGGCCGGTTCCTGCGCCGGGGCCGCTAGCCCCCCGCGCGGCGCCTCGCGCGGATGTTGTTTCACGTGAAACAGCATCCGCTGGCCAGCCGTTTCGCCGCGCGGGCGCGAATGATGGCGCCCGCTCGCTATCGCTCTCCGCTACGCTGGACATCCGCCGCGTCGCCTGATACGATCAACGTGCCGCCCGGCGCTCACAGCCTCCCGCCGCCTGCGCCGGACGTGGGGCGCTGCCTTTTCGCCAGTCGCCCTCCTCCACTTACGTCGCTGGTGTGACCAGGCGTTCCCAAGAAGCGCCCTGAACATCAGCGCCCTTCATTGCGCGGACTTTGTAGCGCGGCATGCTAGACGGCAACACAAAGGACCGGATCACCGATGAGCACTGATTCATCATCCGCCTCCGCGACCTCTTCGGTTGAGGCGGCGCTCGCCTATGTAGACTCGCATCAGCGGCAGTTCCTGGATGACCTCTTCGGATTTCTGCGCATCCCCAGCATCAGCACGCTGCCCGCGCGCCGCAATGATGTGCGCAAGGCGGCGGCGTACCTCGCGAAGCAGATGGAGGAGGCGGGCCTGAAGCGGGTCAAGGTCATCAAGACCGCTTTCCACCCCCTCGTCTATGGCGAATGGCTGGAAGCCAAGGGCAAGCCCACCGTGCTGCTCTATGGGCATTATGACGTGCAGCCGGCGGACCCCATCGAGCTGTGGACCAGTGATCCCTTCGAGCCGGAGGTCCGCGATAACAATGTCTACGCCCGTGGCGCGGTGGACGACAAGGGCCAGACGCTCAGCCTCGTCAAGGGGATTGAGGCCCTCATGCGCGCACATGGCAAGCTGCCCGTCAACGTGCGGCTGCTGATCGAGGGCGAGGAAGAGGCCGGCGGCGAGAGCATCGCGACCTATGTTCGGGAGCACCCCGACGAGCTTGCCTGCGATGTGGCCTATATCGCTGATACGCACATGCCCGCGCCCGGCGTTCCCTCGCTGATCTACGGCCTGCGCGGCATTCTCTACACCGAGATCGAGGCCCGGGGCGCCAAGAGCGATCTGCACTCCGGCACGTTTGGCGGCGTCGCCCCCAACCCGATCCACGCGCTGGCGCTGGTCCTGGCTGGCCTCAAGGGCGCCGACGGGCGCATCACCATCCCGGAGCTCTACGAGCGGCTCATCCCCATCACCGAGGAGGAGCGCGCCATGTGGAAGCGCAGCCCTATTGACATGGCCGCCCTCTTCAAGCAGGAGATGGGTGTGGATACGCTGCCCGGCGAGCAGGACGTTGATCTCCGCGAGCGCGTCGGCGCCCGCCCCACGCTCGATGTCCACGGCATTCGCGGCGGCTTCGTGGATGAGGGCGCCAAGACGGTGATCCCGGCGGTCGCGGTCGCCAAGGTCAGCCTGCGCCTGCCGCCAGAGCTCCCACCCGCTGAGGTGCTGCCGCTGCTGAAGAAGCGCGTCGCGGAGCTTTGCCCGCCCGGCGTCACGATGACGGTGCGCGAGATCCACGGCGGCGATGGCGTCCATGTCCCGCTGGATAGCGTCTACGTGCGCGCGGCGGAGCGGGCGCTGGAGCAGGAGTGGGGCCGCGAGCCGGTCTTCGAGCGCGAGGGTGGCTCGATCCCCATCGCCGCGCTCTTCGACAAAGTCCTGCACGCCGCGGTCGTGATTATGGGCACCGGCCTACCGGATGACAACATACACGCGCCCAACGAGAAATATCACCTGCCGAACTATTATCACGGCATCCGCCAGACGGTCCGCTACTTCGACATCCTTGGCCAGGACCCCGCTGTGCTGGCTCGCCCCAGTCGCATGGCGTCAGCGGGCGCCCGCCCTGCCAATGGCGCTGGCGGCGCGAAGAAGCCCGCCGCGAAGAAGCCCGCCAAAACACCAGGAGGCCGCTCATGAGCGAACGGACGGACACGCTCCGCATCGGCGGTGTTTACCCACCCGTCCCTACCTTCTTCCATGAGGATGAGTCGCTGAATCTGGAGACGCAGCGGCGGCATATCACCCGCCTGCGCGAGAAGGGGATCACCAACTTCGTCGCTCTCGGTTCGAACGGTGAGGCCATTCATCTCGACCTCGACGAGCGGCGCGCGGTGATCGCCGCGATCCGCGAGGCGGCGGGCTCCGGCGCGCAGATCCTGGCCGGGGCGGGCGGCCAGTCCACGCGCGAGACGGTGGCGCTCTGCCGGCTGGCGTCAGAGGCGGGCGCCGATGTGGCGCTGGTTCTGCCGCCCAGCCATTACGGCGGCAAGATGGGCATGGCTGTGCAGCGGGCGCATTTCCTCGCGGTCGCGGACGCGAGCCCGCTGCCGGTGATGATCTACAATATGCCAGCCAACGCCGCGGGCGTGGACCTCGACGCCGAGACGGTGATCGCGCTCTCGGTTCATCCCAATATCATCGGGATGAAGGATAGCTCGGGCAATGTGACGAAGATGGCCGAGATCGCCGCTGGGGCGCGCGAGGACTTCACCGTCCTGGCGGGCAGCGCGGGATTCCTGCTGCCGGCGATGGTCGTCGGGGCGAAGGGCGCCATCGCGGCGCTCGCCAACATCGCCCCGCGCGAGTGCCTGCGGCTGGTCGAGCTGTTTGAGCGTGGCGACCTGGCGGAGGCGCGGGCGCTTCAGGCCCGTCTCATTTCGGTCAATACCGCGGTCACGTCGGGCTATGGCGTGGCGGGCCTCAAGGCCGCGCTCACCCTTATCGCCCACTATGGCGGCGAGCCGCGCCGGCCCCTCGCGCCACTTGGCGAGGGGGAGCGTGTCCGCCTGCGCTCGCTCCTCGCCGCCGCCGATCTGCTCAACGCCATGCGCCCTGAGAAGGCTATCTCCTGACCGCGATCCGCTGGATTGTTCACACGTTATTCAGCGCCGGTCCTCACGGGATGCCCCCCGTGAGGACCGGCTTTTTCGCGCTGGCGTGTGTTTCACGTGAAACACAGTAGCCTTCGCGCCACTTCCGCCCGGTCAGCCAGCGGATGATTTTGGCGCGCAAGCGCAACACCCGCCGCTTCTCCGACACTGGGCGCGAGGCGCGACATGGCGGGGATGGCCCCCACCGCGCGCCCCACTCAGCGGATGCGGAGGGATGCGCATGTCATACCTGGTGACTCTGGAGATCTGGGGGCCTGAGACAGGGTCCGAGCTGGGAGCTGGCGCGATGGCCGGTGACGCGGAAGAGGCGGTGCGCGCATGCGCCTCGCGCGTCCTCGATCACAGCCTGCCGGGAGCAAGCGTGACGCGGGTCGTGGTGAGCGTTGAGGAGCGCGAGTGGAACGGGCGCGCACGCCTGGGGCATCACGTCACTGTGGTGATTCAGGCCCCTGAGCCACCCGGCCTGGACGGCGAGCGCGACGGGCGCTGGCTCCGCTTCTGGATCGAGTCCGAAGTCTCCGTCGCCTTGCTGGAACTCATCAATCCGATGCGCGTAGAAGGTGTGAGCGTGACGCCGGTCGCTGGGGAGCGCATAGAGCGACGCTGACGCCCAGCATGCCGCGCCAGGATGTTTCCGCGCGCCCCCGTCCGCTCAGAACGCTCCCGTTTGTGGCGGAGAGGATGGGAAACGGCGCATGCGGCGTGGCAGACGGCCCGGCGCGCCCAGGACGGAGCGCGCGGAGGTCATCTACGAGGGAATGCGGGCGCGCGGTGTCGGGATCACCGCGCTGGCGGCGCGGCTGGGCGTCGCCCGCTCAACGCTGCGCCGCTGGCTCGATGGTGAATCGCGCGCCACGGCGGCTTTCTCGCTGGACGCGCTCTGGGATGCGCTGGAAGTTACCGGCGCCGACCGGGAGCGGCTGAGCGCGCGGCTGGCGGCTTCTCCGCCGATTGGCTTTCTTCCCGCCCCAACGGCCGGGCGCGGCGGCGAGGACACCCGGTCTTCTGGGCAGGCGCGCGAAGAGCTGGCCGCGCTGCTCCGGGCCGAGTTGCGGCGGCGGCGCGTTTCCGCCAGGGAGCTGGCGCGACGGCTGCGTGTCGCGCCAGCGACCGTCACCCGTTTCCTCAATGGCGCGGTCGCGCGCTCGCGGCTGCGCATCGAAGCGGTATGTGACGCGATTGGTCTGGATGAGGGCTCTATGCGCCGTCGGGAGTTGCTCCGCCTCGCCGCCGCTGGCGCGCTGGCGCTCAGCCTCGGCGCGCCCCCCATGCTGCGGACGCGCCGGCTGGATTTCGACGAGATCGGGGCGCTGATCGCCAATGTGGAGCGGCTGCGCGAGCAGGGCCGCCCGCGTGAGGCGTGGGCGGCGGCGCAGGCGGCGGAGCTGGGGGCGCTGATTCGCCGCGCCCGCGCGCTGGAGCGGGACACACAGGCGCGCGGCGTCAGCTTCCGCTATGACTTCATGCTGGCGACGCTTCAGGAGCAGCTGATTCCCTGGAAAGGACAGCGGGCGGCGACCATCGGCTGGTACGAGCGCGCGCGCGACGCCCTGCTGACCCGCGCGGCCCCCGGCGAGGTCAGCCATGAGATGGCGCAGCTCTACGAGCGCACGGCGCCACTCTACCGCGAGCTCAACGCGTTCGACGAGAGTATCTGGCAATATGATTACGCGCTGCGGCAGCGCATGGAGCGCGAGGAAGACCTGGCGCTGGCGGTCCACCTCCACCGCAACCGGGCGCATGTCTGGGCGGCCCGGGGCGATGAGCGGCGCTGGAAGGCGGACCTCGACGCCGCGCGCGGCGTGATCGCGCGGCTGCCGGGTGATATGCGGGATGAGCTGTACGGCCTCATCACCTACTCCGAGGGCGAGGGCTACAAACGGCTGGCGGGCCTGCCGGGCCTGCCGCCATACGCCCGCCGGGCGCTCGCGGATCAGGCGCGCGACACGCTGCTGCGCTCGCTGGCGCAGACTCACCAGCAGTGGGCGGCGCATGAGGTCGTGACGCGGCTCTCCATCGCCCAGACGCTCGTGTGGCTGGACGCGGCTGAGGCGCTGGCGGCGGCTGAGGCGCTGGCTCCGCTGGTCGGGACGCTGTATCCCGCCTTTGCGAGCAAGCTTGAGGATACACGGGTGGCGGCGCTCCGGGCGCTGGGTCTCCGCCGCGCGCAGGGGTGATGTGGCGCGTGTTTCACGTGAAACATCCAAGGGCGGCATGAAGTGGGCGCGCTGGCATAGTTGTTGCGCTTCTGATGGGATATACGGAGAGCTCTGTTCCATGGCGCTCGATCTGTTTGAGCGGCCAGAACAGGCGTGTAGACAGGAGGCGCACAATGGAGCTGGGGCCAGTCGAGTTGTTGGTTGTGTCATTTCCGGGAACGCAGTTCAAGGGCGAGATCGCGCCGGCGCTGCGGAACCTGGTGGATTCAGGCGTGATTCGGGTGATAGACCTGGTCTTTATTCAGAAGTCAGCGGATGGCGCCGTGACAGGAATAGAGATGGACAGTCTGGACGAGGCGAGCTACGCCGCGCTCGACCCGCTGGTGTCGGAGGTGTCGGGGCTGATCGCGGAGGATGACATCCGTGAGCTGGCGGAAGGGGCGCCGCCGAACACGACCCTGGCGGCGATGCTGTTCGAGAACCTCTGGGCGAAGCAGTTCGTGGACGCGATGCTGCGAGCGCACGGCAAGGTCGAGCGGATCGAGCGCATCCCGCGCCCGGTGATCGAGGAGGCGCTGCGGGCGAAAGAGGCCGCGCCGCCTGTCCCCCCTGAAGCCGAGGCAGGGCCGCGAATGGAAGCGACCTTCTGAAAAGCGGGCGCATGCGTGAGATAAGCCTCATGCGGCGCGGAATATGAGAAAGCGGGTGATGAGGCCATGATGAGACGGCGCGCGGTGGTGCGACGCGGACCTGGCCTGGTCGGCACGGTGGCGCGCACGGCGGTGGTCGCGGGAACGGCGACGGCTGTGGCGAAGGGCGTGAGCGGCTCGATGGACGCGAAGGCGGAGCAGCGGCAGATGGAAGCCGAGCAACAGGCGGCCGCTCAACAGCAGGCGTCCCAGCAGCAGATGGACATAGAGCAGATGAAGCGGCAGATGGCGGCGCAGCAGGCGCAGCAGCCTCCAGCGGCTCCGGCGTCGCCTGCTGCGCCGGATATCATGACGCAGTTGACGCAGCTCGGCCAGATGAGGCAGGCGGGGTTGCTGACCGATGAGGAGTTCGCGGCGGCGAAGGCGAAGCTGCTCGGCGGATGACGGCGCGTGGCGCGTCGCGTCCAGCGCCGTTCACGCTCGCGTGGGCCATCCCGCCGCCGATATGGATGTTGGCGGCGGGATGGCCTTGTTGTGGGCCAGTGGATGTTTCACGTGAAACACCAGATGACCTTCTGTCGCGGCGGGAGACTGGACGGGCAGGCGGTTAGCGGCTGGCGGCGAGGATCGGGCGCGGATAGGCACCGGTGGGGCGGCCAGGCTTGAACGGCGTGCGCAGGAGGGCAGTGGTCCAGAGGGTAAGGCGTTGCAGGATGGCGGCGCGGCTGCGCGTGAAGTCGTGAGTCTCGCGGATGTAGAGGGCAAGCTCGCTGGAATGGCCAGCCTGGGCGTGCAGCAGGATCGAGACGCTCTGCGGGATGACCATATCGGCGGAGCCGTGGGCGAGCAGGAAGCGGCGCGGGCTGATAGCGGCGGTGGCGGCGACAAGGTCGCTGGCGTCGCTGGCGCGCGTGTCGGGCGCCAGGCAGGCGATGCCTGTGACGAGCGGGCTTTGAGAGCCCGCGGCGATGGCGACGGTTCCCCCGATGTCCCAGCCGATGAGGGCGACGCGCTCGATGCCCTGGCGGCTGAGCGCGTCCAGCGTGTCGAGGACACAGGCGCGGCAATCGGAGAAGGAATCGGGGCGGCGGTAGCCTAGCTGGACGATAGCGGCGGCGCGCTGGAGAGCGGGGGCGAGCTGGGTGTAGAGGTCAGCGGGGCCAGTGAGGGCGTTGTCACGTCCGGGGAGGAAGAGAACGGCGGCGTGGTTACGGATGGAAGGACGCCAGAGGCCATGAACGGGGCCGAGCGGAGTGGAGACAGTCAGGGAGATAGCGTTGGATGGAGGGTATTCGCGGGTGTCGGTCAGGTCGTGGGTCGGTACGGAGCTGGCGGTCTTGGTTATTCGCAGCACGGCGCTATCCTTTTCTCCGCCGGTGAGCGGGCGTAGTGAATGGGTCCTCAGGTTGACTTCCCCCGGTCGTTCGTCATCTTGATGGGGGCGGCGACGCTCACAGCGCGCGCTCCCTGAAACAGGGCTGGCGGGCGCGGCAAGTGTTATCCTGTCTGGGAGTGGGCGGCTTCGCCCTGTGCGCTGGATCCTGTCGCGCCGGGGCGGGCGCGCGGGACGCCCGTCGCGGAGTGGCGCGAGACGGGCACACTGCCTTGTGTGGGCAAGCTGGGGGACTCAGCGCGGCTCGCGACTCTATTGTACCTGAAGAGTCAGGCGGGCGCTAGAAGCGTGCGGTGAATCTTGGGATACGCTAAGCAGGAAAGCGTAGCGCATGGATACCGGGCGATGGAGGGAGGGGTGGCGCCAGGGAGCAGGGTCGCTCGTTTGTGGTAGTAAGCTGGTTCGCTGGCCTGTGACATGCGGAGACGCGGCTGGAGCTGGCCGGCGCGCGCAGCGATCGCATGTGGGCGTGAATAACCTGAGGGCGGGAGACGCCCGGCGCCGATCTTCCTGTTTTGAGGATACGGGGGAATGGACGATGCGACTGAGAACGATCGCGCGGGGGGCGCGGCGGGGCGCGGCGCTGGTGGGTCTGGGTCTGGCGGGGGGCGCGGCGCTGGTGACGGCGCGGCACGCGCTGATGACGCCGCAGCCACTGAAGAGCGGGCTGCCGGGCGAGGGGCGGCTGGACCGCCAGCACGGCGGCGAGGTGTATTATTCGGTGGCGGGGCCAGAGGACGGCGTCCCGCTGGCGCTGCTGCACGATTTCTATCCCGGCGCGTCGAACTACGAGTTCCGGGCGATATACGAGCGGCTGGCGGAGACGTATCGCGTCTACGCGCCAGACTGGCTGGGATTCGGCATGTCGGAGCGGCCGCCGCTGACCCTGACGGGCGAGTTTTACGCCGGGATGCTGGTGGGGTTCCTGCGCGATGTGATAGGGCGGCCAGCGGTGGTGGTCGCGCGCGGGCGGGCGGCGAATATCGCGGCGCGGGCGGCGGCGGACGCGCCAGAGCTGTTCGAGCGGCTGGCGCTGGTGGGGCCATACCTGGAGGCGGGAGAGCGGCTGGAGCCAGCGGCTGGCCAGGTGGTGGCGCGGCTGTTCCAGCGCGCGGCGCTGGGGCTGACACCTTACGCCGCGCTGAGTCTGCGCCCGGCGCTGCGGCTGGCGGAAGGGCTGCGCAGCGCGGTGGGGCCGGGACAGGTGGATGACGAGACGGTGGACCACCTCTACGCCAGCGCGCACCAGTTTGGCGGACAGTATGGCGCGCTGGCGCTGATGACCGGCGAACTGGACCTTCCTATCCAGCAGGTGTTCCCCACGCTGGAGCCGCCGACGCTGCTGGTGATCGGCGAGCGCGACTGGAAGCTGCCGGTGGCGCGGCTCGAGCGGCTGGCGGCGCTGAACCCGCGGGCCGACCTGGAGGTGATCCTCTCGGCGGGGGCGACTGTCTATCAGGATCAGCCGAAGCTGTTCGTGGGGGCGCTGCGCCGCTGGCTGGGCCGGCGAATCCCACGGCAGGTCGCGCGGCGCGTGGAGGCGCGCACGGTGGCTGAAGCCGTGGCTGAGGCCGAGCGGGTGGAGGCGCGCGTTCCAGCTCCCACGCTGCCGCCAGTATCACCAGAGCCGGGGGCGCTACCCGTTGAGGTGGCCGCCGCGCCAGAGCCAGCGCCGCTGGAGGAAGCCCCGGCGCCGGTGAAGATCGTGCCAGTGCTGGACGCGCCCTCGGGGCAGGCGGGAAAGCCGCGGATACAGACGCGCGCCGCGCCACGGCGGGAGCGAAAGACCGCGCCGCGCGCGGCTCCCGCGGGAGGGCGAGCCGCGCCACCCGCCGCCACGCCCCGGAAGCGGGGAAACACCACCACAGGCAAAGCGCCATCGGGCGAAGCGTCCCCGCGCCGGCGAAAGAAGACATAGGGGCTGTTGCGGCTGGGCGCGTTACCGTGGGCGTCGCGGGGCGTCGCCAGGTGTAATGGAAGCTTGACCGCTGAGGCCATGACAGAACATATACAGACACGAGAAGGCGCGGCGGGGGTTAGCCGCGTCCTGGAAGGGCGAATAGCGCACAATGGCGGGCATAGTCCTGGGCATGCTGATAGGCTGGTTCTTTCTGGTGTGGGCGCTGATGATGACATCGGGTCGTGGAGAATGAGCGAGGCGCGCGACGACATACAGTCCAGGCGGACAGGAGGCGTGTGATGGGCGCTGGTGGCGGGACGCCAGTCGTGGGGATTCCGTGCTACACTGGCGAGCGCGCGGGGTCTGGGCGGTTATTCTACGGCAATAATCAGTCGTATGCGCAGGCGCTGATCGGGGTGGGCCTGGCTCCGCTGTTGATCCCGCCAATGGATGACGCGGCGCTGGAGTCGGTGTGCGCGCGGCTGGATGGGCTGCTGCTATCTGGCGGCGAGGATCTGGACCCGGCGCGCTATGGCGAGGAGCGGCTGCCGGTCTGCGGGCCGTTAGAGCCGGAGCGGGACGCGATGGAGCTGGCGCTGACCCGCATGGCGCTGGCCCGCGACCTGCCGACGCTGGGCATCTGCCGGGGCATGCAGACGCTGAATGTGGCGCGCGGCGGAACGCTCTATCAGGACCTGGAAGCGCAGCGGCCAGAGTCCCATCCGCACGCGATGGGGCATCTGCCGCGCTCGGCCCGGACACATGAGGTGGTCGTGGAGCCTGGCTCGCGGCTGATGGAGATTCTGGGCGCTGAGCGGCTGGCGGTGAACAGCCTGCACCATCAGGCCGTGCGCGAGCCAGGGGCGGACGTGCGGATCGTGGCGCGCGCGGATGACGGCGTGGCGGAGGGGATGGAGCTGCCCGCATACCGCTTCGCCCTGGCGGTGCAATATCACCCCGAGGAGCTGTTCGAGACTGACGAGCTGAGCCGCAGGCTCTTCGCGGCGTTCGCGCGCGCCTGCCGGGAGGGATGAACGCGCGACCTCTGGCGATACGCCCGGACGTGTTTCACGTGAAACACATCCAGGCGTCGCTATTATGGCGGTGGGCGCGCTCATCTCCTTGAGCGGGCCTGTCATGGCTTAGGGGAACTATCCAGGCGGAGTCGCAGCATAGTGTAGCATAGGGGCATGACGGGCCAGGAACAAATCGCCGCCCTCCTCAATGAGCCGCCATACGCTCTTTGCTGGCATCCCCTCCACCCTGCCTGGGGCTGAACAGTCATCCCAATCATCATTGGGCATAAGGAAGAAGCGCTTGGGAGAACGAGACGAACGAGACGCGCCTGAGACCGGTGAACGTTCCTTTCTCGGTGGGCAGGCCGTCGGCGGGTTTCCCGCTCACACGGAATCGAAGGAAGACAGGGGAAATGGGTTGGAATCGCCGCCGCGCCTCCGCCTTCCCACACCAGACCTTCAGTTGCTCCGCCTCGATCACGCGCCAGCCCTGCTTGCGTTCGAGCGGGAGAATCGGGCGTACTTCGCGGCGTCTATTCCGGATCGGGGCGACGAGTTCTTTGCTGAGTTCGACGCGCGGCATGCGCAACTGCTTGCATTGCAGGCCACCGGGGCGGCTTACTTCCATCTGCTGGTGACTGAGCGCGGCGAGGTGGTGGGGCGGGTGAACCTGTACGAAGTGGCGGATGGGTCGGCGGAACTCGGATACCGGATCGCGCAGAAGGCCGCCGGGCATGGACTGGCCACAGCGGCGGTGCGCCAGGCGCGCGAGCTTGCCGCCACAGCGTATGGACTCACCAGGCTGCGCGCAAGGGTCACGCTGGACAATCCGGCCTCGCGCAAGGCGCTTGAACACAACGGATTTGTCGCCGTCGGTGAGCTCACGCTCAACGGCAAGCCAGCCCTATCCTACATCTGCGAGCTCCGGTGACGCGCCACATGGGCGCCGCGGCTTTGGACTCAAATGTGCGCGGGGATACGGCCGTCTGAAGAAGTGTGATACGCCAGAGGAGCGCATCATCATGTCGGTTTCGCAAGGAAGAAGATCACCGGGAGCGGCTGAGACCTCTCCGGACCCGTCGTGGAGGGAGCTTTATCGCGCGGGCGGCGTCGCGGGGGCGCTCTTCGTCGCGCTCATCGCCGTGTCACTCGCGCTGGAGTTTAGCGCGCCCCGGCAGCCGGACGCGGGCGGGGTGGCCACACTGCGCTCTATCGCCGCCCACAGGAAGCTCTACATCCTCAAGCAGGCCCTGTGGTACGGCCCCAGCGTCTGCGCCATTGTCGTCTTCCTGTCGCTCTACGCCGCGCTCAAGCGGCTGAACAAGAGCTACGCCGCGATAGGCGCTGTAGCCGGCGTGACCTCCTGGGCGCTCACGCTAGCCTGGCCGGCGACCGGCGGCGGCGCGCCCAGCCTGGTCTACCTGAGCGATCAGTACCAGGCCGCCACCACCGACGAAGAGCGCGCCGCCTTCGCCGCCGCCGCCGAGGGCTTTATCGCGCAGAATGTCATACCGAACCCTCCCGGCATCCTGACCCCGGTTGGCGTCCTGATTCTCTCGCTGCTCATGCTGCGGGGCGTCTTCCATAAGGGCGTCGCCTATGCCGGCATAGCTACTGGCGTCCTGGGTGTCGTCAGCGAGGCGCTCAGGCCCATCATGGGCGCTGGCTACCTGGGTTACGGGCTGCTCCTGCCGGCCTGGTTCCTCGCCGTCGGGTGGAGACTCTACCGGCTGGGCGGGCGCGCGCAGTAAAGGCGCTCACGGCTGGCCTGGCCGCGCGCGGGCGACAGCCTCAGGGGCGCGTGAGGTGGAGCGTGGAGCCGAGCGCCGGGCCATAGAGGGCGGTGGTGATGATGAGCAGGCAGACGAGGACGGCGCCGAGAATCTGGGGATCGGTGAAGAGCAGCCGGTCAGGGGCCTCACCCTGGGCGCGGACGTAGACGAGGTAGAGATAGCGGAAAACGCCAAAGATGACGCAGGGGACGGTGAGCATGAGGAGCGAGCCGCCGGCGGCATCGGCCTGGAACGTGTAGAGGCTGTAGGTTATCAGGGCGCCGGTGACGGCGACGCCCATGAGCTGGTCGAGGAGCGGCAGGGTGTAGTCGCGCAGCGCGTGGCGCATGCCGGACTCGTCGGGCTGGCGGCTCGTGGCGCTGGCGGCGGCGGTCGCGCGGACAAGCTCGGCGCGGCGCTTGCCAATCGCGAGGACCAGCGAGAGGAAGATGACGGTGAGGTAGAACCAGGGGGAGATGTAGACTCCGGCGGCGAAAGCGCCAGCAAGCGCCCGCAGAACGAAGCCGAGGGCGATGGCGAAGATATCCCAGAGGACGAGGCGCTTGAGGCGCAGCGTGTACGCGACGTTGAGCGCGAGGTAGGCGGCGACCGAAGCGGCAAAGAGGAATGGCGCGCCGCCATAGGCCGCGAAGGGGTCGCGCAGGAGAGCGGCGGTTGGATAGAGCGCGCCAGAGGCGAGCAGCCCCGTAAGGGCGAGGCTGATGGCGAGCGCGAGCGCGCCGAGGATGGCGGCGGCGCGCTCGCTGAGCAGTCCGGCGGCGATGGGGCGGCGGCGCTTGGTCGGGTGGAGGCGGTCACTCTCGCGGTCACGCAGATCGTTGAAGATGTAGATGGCGCTGGCGGCGAAGCTGAAGGCGAAGAAGGCCACGGCGACACGCAGGAGCGTCGGGGGATGGATGAGCTGGCGGGAGAAGAGCGCCGCGAGCGCGACAAGCGCGTTCTTGGTCCACTGCGACACACGAAGCGCGCGCAGGATGGTGAGCGCGCGTGATGGCGTCCCTTTCCCCTCAGGCGGCGGGGCGGAAGGGGGCGCGCCGTTCGTCGTGGCGGATGAATGTTTCACGTGAAACACACTCACATCTATCCAGGCGTTACACGCCAAGCGCGCCAAACGCGACGGCGGCGATGACGGCGACAGAGACGGCGACGACGGTGATGGTCTCCCAGATTGTGCCAGTGCGGAAGCGGAGATGGCGGTTGGGAGGGAAGCCAAAATAGACCTTGTAGGGCCAGAGCCAGGGGACCCCTTCCAGGGTGAGGCTGTCAGCGACGAGGTGGAGGAAGTAGCCAATCATGAGGCCCGCGAAGGCGACGCCGACTCCGGGGGCGAGGAAGAGTCCGCTGGGGTTGAGGCCCGCGTTGAGGGCGACGCCGGCGTCCGTGAGGCCGATATTGTAGAGCGCGAGGCCAAGGGTGTATTGCGCCATCCAGACGATAGCCCCGACAACCGCAAGGCCGAGCAGACTATGGAAAAACGTGCGGTGGCCGGTCAAATGCTGGATTCCCTTGCTGATCGGGCCAAGGCGCTTGCCGAGCGCGCTGCGGGCGTTGTCTATGTCGGGCGTGAGCGCGCCGAGCGCGGCGAAGCCGTAGAAGACCACTTTCTCCGCGACGAGGTCAATCGTCGCGGGAGCCGCGAAGATGGAAGGCCCCGCGACGTGGGTGGCGCTGGCGATGACGACCGCTCCAGCGAGGCCGAAGACAACATGGGATGTTCCGCGCATGGCGGACTGCTCCTCTCCTTGTGCTATGTCAATCCCTGTGGCTGCTCTACCGGCCGGCGCCCGGATCGCTATCGGGCAAGGCGACGAGCACCTGATCGCCTTCAACGCGCACAGGGTATGTGGGCAGTGGGTCGCGGGCAGGCCCGCGCAGGACGCTCCCGTCGCGGACATCAAAGCGGGCGAGATGGACCGGACAGGTCAGCGTATAGCCGTCCAGCTCGCCACGATCGAGGGGGCCGCTGATGTGGGTGCAGTCATCATCCACGGCGAAGACGCCGCCCGCGACGCTGGCGAGCAGGATCAGCCGTCCCTCGATCGCGACCCGCCGCAGACCACCCGGCGGGATGTCACTCAGGCGCGCGGCGGGGATGAAACGATGGCCGTCTGGTAGATCGTCGCTGCGGGGCATTGAGATGTCGCTCCTCTCGCCGGATAATCTGGCGGGCGTCTCCACGCCTGGGGGGCTGACGCCCATGAGGTCCGCCCGCGTAAGGCTGGGGCACCTGGCGCTGGTATTGTATGCCAGCGGCGGCTAGAGACGCTAATGAGCGGGCGTGGCGTATGATGCCGCGCCCGGCGCGCGGCTGGTGGCGCTGAAGTGGGGATGCGCGGGGGGCTGAGGCGCGGGCGAACGACACCGCCCATCCACGGGCCATGCGGCGCGGGATGGGCGGTCGGGATGAGAAAATAGCGTGTGGTTAGGCGTTGCGCCCACCCACGAAAGTGAGCGCGAGGCCGATGACGGCGACGACCGCGCCCACTCCTCCCAGGACGGTGCTGGTGTGCGCTATGGGATTTGCCCTGAGGACCCAGTGATTCAAGACGCCACCAAGCACCAGGATGATACCAAGGACGGCGAGTCCATAGCCTGCTCCACGCATGAAATATTCTCCATTGAATGCGAATCGCTGGCCGCGGCGCCCCGCCACGGTCGCATGAGGCCATTCACTGCCCAGTCCCGTCCTGATTCACGCGAGCAAGGCGCGCGCGGGCGAGGCAGGCTGGCGCCCAGTATAGAGAGCGCGGGCGCGTCTGTCAACAGGTTGGCCAGAGGGGATGTCAACCTCGCTGGCGCGGAGCGGGTGGTTAACACCGCGCCTCGTGGCGGTGGGAGCCGCCGCCAGGACCGCCCGCGCCGCAACCCGCTCGCCTCAGCCGCCGGACCGCTCCAGGGCGGCGGAATCGCTGGCGTCGCGCCACAGGGAGCGCATCTCCGCGCAACTCGCCAGCAAGGAGGCGAGATCTCCCTGGGCCTCAACATGACCGTCCTTCAGCACGATGATGTGGCTGGCGCGGAGCAGCGCGGCGCGACGGTGCGAGACCATCAGGCATGTCACCGGATCGCCGGAGAACAGGCGCTCCCATACCATGCGCTCTGTCTCCACATCCAGCGCGCTGGACAGGTCGTCTATTACCAGCAGCTCGGCGCCGCGCGCCAGCATGCGCGCCACCGCCGCGCGTTGCGCCTGGCCACCGGAGAGCCTGACGCCGTGGGCGCCAACCAGTGTCTCCAGTCCCGCCTCCAGCTCCTGTACATCGCGTTCCAGCGCGGCGCCCCGCACGGCGGCGGCCAGGGTCGCGGGATCGTCGGGGAGCCCCAGGAGGATGTTCTGCCGGAGCGTCTCGCTGAACAGGCGCGGCGTCTGCGGCGTATACGCCGCGCGCGGTGGTATGAGGAAGGAGGCCGCGTCGTCCACGGCGCGGCTGTTCCAGCGGACCTCGCCCGCCTCTGGGGGCAGCAAGCCCAGGAACGCGCGCAGGAGCGTTGTCTTGCCCGCGCCGATGCGCCCTGTCACCACTGTCACGCTGCCACGCGGCAGATAGAGGTCCACTCCAGCGATCCCGTGCCCCGACTGTGGGTGATGGTAGGTCAGCCCCCGCGCCTCCACGAGAGTCAGACGGTCGGCGCCCGCAGGCGCGGGCTCCGCCGCCGGGGGCAAGGGGCCGCGCAGGTACAGCGGGGCATGCTCCACCAGCGCCGCTGGCGGGGCGGCGTCCACCAGGGCGCCCATGCGCGCGAACGCGACGCCAGTCTGTCTGTAGACGGCCAGGTATTCGCCAAGTCCGGCGGTAAAGTCGGCGATGAGGCCCAGGTACGTGATGAACAGGACAAAGTCGCCTACTGTCAGGCTCCCGGAGCGCAAACCGCTGGCGGCCAGCAGCATGATGAGCCCGGCGCCCACGCTCACCGCGTTGCCCGTGATGGCGTTCAGTGTCTGCGTCGCCAGGCGATCAGCCAGCATCGCCGCGCGGCGGCGCTCGTTCAGCCGCCGGAAGCGCGCCACGACCCGTTCTTCGGCGCCGGTGGCCTGCATTGTCTGCGCCGCCGCCAGGATGTCGCCGATGGCTCCGGTGACCTGGCTGGTGGCCTCGCTGCTGGCCGCGCGATAACGCTCCAGCGCCGCGCTCGCCCGCTGCGCGATCGCCACCACGGCCACAAGCGGCAAGATGACGGCCAGCGTCATGCGGACGTTGATACTCAGGAGGATCAGGAACGCGACCACGGCCAGCAGCCCGTGGCTCACGATCTCGTCAGACCAGTCCATGTTATCTTCAGCCTGATAGGCGTCGTCGCGAAAGCGGCTGATCGTCTCGCCGGCGGAGTAGGGCAGCGCGAGAGCGCCCGGACGCTCCAGGACGCGCCGCAGCAGGTTGCGGCGCGCCAGCCCGCTCATCGTGAACCGCAAGATGATCTCGACAAGGCCAGCGGAGAGCCACAGCGCCACACGGCTCATGGCGAGCGCCGCCAGCAGCGCGATCAGCCCCCATGCGCCCACGGACAGCCGCGCCTGCCCGGTGAGCGCATCGAAGAAGGCGCGGGCGACCAGCCCCGCCAGGAGGTATGACAGGTCAAACGCGCCCCATAACACCGCGTGGAGCAGGTAGAGCCGGGGCCGGTAGCGGGCCATTTCCACCATGTAGCGCCAGGTTGGGAGTGGCTTCATGCGATAACCTCCTCAGCGGCGACCCGCAGCAGCTCAGCGAAGCGCGACGCGCTGTTGGCGGCGAGAGCGAGCCGTGGCCCGTACTCGCGCACCCGCCCGTCCTCCAGCACCAGGATGTCATCGGCGTAGGCGAGCGTGGCCAGGCGGTGCGCCACGATGATCCCTGTGCGGCCTTCGAGCAGCCGCCCCAGCGCCGTATGGACCATCCGGTCTGTGGCCGGGTCGAGACGCGAGGACGCCTCGTCCAGGATCACCAGGTCGGGGTCGCGCAGCAAGACCCGCGCGCAGGCCAGCGCCTGCGCCTGGCCCGCCGAGAGCCCGGCGCCCTCTGGCCCTAGCGGGGTGTCCAGCCCGCGCGATGACTCCCGCAGCCAGTCTGTCAGGCCCAGGGTGTCTAGCGCGGCGTTGATCCGCTCATCCGGCACGCTGTCGTCAAAGAGCGTCAGGTTGTCGCGCACGCTGGCGTGGAAAAGGCGCACATCCTGCGTGACCAGGCCGATGCGCCCGCGCGCCGCCGCCAGGCGGACCGTTCGCAGGTCCACGCCTCCCAGGCGCACGGCGCCAGCCTGTGGATCGTAGAAGCGCAGGAGGAGCCGTGTCAGCGTGGTCTTGCCGCTGCCAGTGCGGCCCACGATTCCCAGCGTGCGCCCCGGCTCCAGGCGCACGCTGATGTCGCGCAGAACCGGGACGCCCTCGGCGTAGCCGAATGAGACGCCGTCCAGCTCCACCGCCAGCGGGCCGGGCGGCAGCGCGGCGCCAGGGCCATCGGCCACACGCGGCTTCATGGCCAGAAGCTCCTCGACACGGCCCATGCTGGCGTCCGCCTGCTGCAAGTCCTGCGCTTCCCGGCGGAGCTGCTCAGTTGGCTGGCGCAGCATCTCGGCGCTCTGAAAGATCAGGTAGACGGCGCCGATGGTCAACGCGCCAGCCTTGAACAGCAGGGCGCTCAGCGCAAAGGCGGACGCCGCGCCAATCCCAAACAGGCCCTCGCTGGTGGCGATCATGCCGTAGCCCCACATCTGCGCCCTGCGCGTCACGGCCAGCCATGAGCGCATCACCTCGGCGCAGCGGCGCAGCGCGAACGCGCCCGCCCCGCTGGCCCGGATATCCTCCAGCCCGGCCAGGTACTCGCCCAGAAAGCCATAAAAGCCGGCGCTGGCCTGGCGGTCCGCGGCCCAGGCGGGGGTGGCGGCGGCGTGGATGCGCAGCATGGCCGCGAGGGCCAGCGCGACAAAGACGCTCATCAACAGGCCGACCCGCCAGTCCACGTGATAGAGCAGGCCGAGCGCGCCGGCGATCAGGACGCCGTTGCCGAGCACATAGACCACAAAGCGTGAGAAGAAGCGGGCCAGTGTGGCCACGTCACCATCCACCCGCTCGATCAGCTCGCCCGGCGTGTGGGAGGTGTGGAATGTGGCGTCCAGCCGCAGCAGGTGAGCGATGAGGTCGGCGCGCAGCGCGTTTGTGGCCGTCCAGCTCACCCGCTCGGCCACATAGGCTTCGGCGACGGCCATGCCCTGTCCCGCCAGCGCCAGCGCCATGCTCAGCAGCGCCAGCAGGACCAGCGCGCGCGGCGACCCGCCAGAGGTGGCCTGGTCAATGAAGCGGCTGGCTACCAATGGCATGGCCACCTGCGCCCCGATGGAGCCGCCCAGGATCACCGCCAGCAGGCCCATCCACGGCCACTGCGGCCGCAGATAGCGGGCCAGCAGCCGCCAGTAACGGTTGAGCGCACGAAGCCAGCGCTGGAGAACGGAGCCGCTTTCAGCGCGCTGGGCGCTTTCATGGCTGGTTGGGGTCGCGGATTTCTGGTCCATAACCATCCTGTGTCGTCGTAGGAGAGCCAATAGCCGCAGGGTGATCGCCCCCTGGGGCCAGCGGTGTCTCTACGCTGGACGTGAGGATGGGAACACAGAAACGGTCACGAAGCGAGAGGGCGCTTGTGGCCGTCGCGTCGCCAGGAGCGAGGGGAAAAACATCAAAGCGCCCAGGAAACTTGCGGGCGTTCGGATGGCTTCAGCGAACCGGGAAAATGGGAATCACTTCGCGTGATGACGGGGCGCGCGCTTCTGTGCTGGCCACACCAGTGACGCAAGGGGCATGAGACAGTGTTGCGGGCATATGCGCGCCTCCTTGGAATAACCGGACGTTGGCAAGAGTGTACCATGCGCGGGCAAGCGGCGTCCAGCCGCGCCGCGCCCGCATGGGCCGTGATTATCCGCTCCCTCAGGCGAGAGCGCGGATAATGCGCACATCGTCGGCGGTGACTTTGACGCAGGGGCTGGTGGCGGCCGCGAAGGAGACGCGGACAATGTCGCCGCGCGAGGGGCCGAGGACGAAGCCATGATCGCCGGCCAGCGCCGCTTCGACCGCTTCGACGGCCATGCGCGCGGCGAGCAGCCGGTCAGCGGCGGTCGGCTGGGCGCCGCGCTGAAGGTGGCCCAGCACGGAGAGCCGGGCGTCTATGCCGTTGCGCCGCAGCCGGAAGAGGACCTCCGACGAGGGGGTGGGAAAGCCCTCGGCGGCGACGATGATCGCGTGCCGCTCACCCGCGAGGAAGGCGCGGCGGACGGTGGCCAGCACGTCCCACGCCTCGATGGGCGCCTCGGGGACAAGCGCCAGGTCCGCCCCTGAGGCGAGGGCGGCGCGCGTGGCGAGATAGCCCGAATGGCGGCCCATCACCTCCACGATAAACACGCGCCGGTGGCTGGTCGCGGTGGTCTTGAGATCGTCAATCGCGCGGGTGGCGGCGGTGATCGCCGTGTCCACGCCGAGCGTGGTGTCGAACTCAGCCAGATCGTTGTCAATCGTCGAGGCGACGCCGATCACCCGCGCGCCCAGGCGCTCCAGCGCGTAGCTGCCGCGCTGGCTGCCATTGCCGCCGATGACGATCAGCGAGCTGACATCCATGTCGCGCAGGCGCCGCGCCGCGCGCTTCTGGAAGATGTGGCTGAGCATTCGCGGTTCGCGCGCGCTGCCGAGCCAGGCGCCGCCCCGCTCCTCCAGCCCGCGCACATCCACGTGCGTCAGCGGGCTGGTCAGGCCGGCGAGCAGCCCGTAGAAGCCGTCATGGATGCCGATCACCTCGGCGCGATGCCCCAGAGCGTAGCGGGTGATGGCGCGCAGGACGGCGTTCATCGCGGGCGCATCACCACCACTCATTAACACCGCGATGCGCATAGCGCTCAACCTCCTCGTTTGCAGCCTCCTCTCATGTGAATGGGCGCCTCCCTGGCCGCGCTATCCCTCTCTGGGCATTGTACGACAGCGGGGAATGGCGCTACGCGGCTGTGGCGATGGCGTCGTTGGGATAGCGCAAGCCGCTGACATCGGCGATCACCCGCTCCGTCAGCGTGTCAATCACCGAGAGCTGGCCGCCAGCGGTATCGGCGACGATCACGTAGCGGCCATCGGGTGTGATGGCGATGCCGTGGGGATAGCCGGTGATGGGGATGGTCGTGATGACGCGAGGCGCGGCGGGGTCCGCGCCGATATCGAGGACACTGACGCTGCGCGAGGCCCCGTTCGCGACGTAGAGCGTGCGCCCGTTGGGCGAGCGGGCGATCAGGGCGGGGCGCTGCCCGACCGACACGCCCGTAATCAGCCGCCGCGTCGCTGTATCCGCGACGTAGAGCCGGCCCGAGAAGTTGTCGCTGGCGTAGACATAGCGGCCATCGGGGCTAATGGCCAGGCCGAAGGGCTGCGCCTGCGCCGGGAAGGGGATGGTCGCGACGAGCGTTTGCGTCGCGACATCCAGCACGGCGATGGCGTGTCCCAGGTAGCACGCGACGTAGGCGTAGCGTCCATCAGGCGAGAGAACAATGCCGTGGGGGCTGCGCGGCGTCGCGATGGTCCTGACCACGCGCCAGGTCTGGAGCGAGACGACGGAGACACTGGCGCCATAGAAGTTGGTGACGAAGATGAACCGCTGGTCGGTGGTCTCCACCATGTGGACGGGATAGTCGCCAACCGCCGCCGCGCGCTCATCGGAGAGGCGCCCATTCTGAAGGCGATAGGCGACCAGGCGGTCGCCGGATACGTCGGTGACGTAGAGCCAGTGGTCATGGGGTGAGAGACCGAGGCCGTGGACGCTGCGCGAGACGTTGACTGTCTGCGCGCCGAGGGAGGCGACATCGCCGGTGAGCAGGTCGGCGGCGAAGATATGGTACGCGCCGAGCATCGGCGGCATGGGAATGGCGGCCGGCGTCGCGGGCGTAGCGGTAGCGGCTGGCCGGGCCGCGCTGAGCGGCGCGCCGCAGCCCGCCAGCGTCACCATCATTACCAGCCAGATGAGCGGGCGGGACGCGGACGCGATCATTCGCCCGCCCCGTGAAGTCCTTGTCATGCCGTTTCGCCATCTTTCCGCGCGTGGGGTGTTTTGGGAAGGATGAGGTTCGCGACCATTCTAGCTGAATCGCGACGCGATGGAGCCAGGGCGCGTACTTTCGCCCTATGCGCGCCTTACGCGGGCGCGCCGCCATCACGTGAAGCGGCGCGCCCGGCCAGCCACTCCAGCAGCGCCACTACGCCCGTGACGCCGGTGACGGTGACATCCGCCGCGCGCGCGAGGCCCGGCGGCGCCTCGTCGCTGAGGACCGCGACGCTGGCCGCATGGAACTCCGGCGTCTCCGTGGCGAGGCGGCGGATGGCGTGGAACGCGTCCATGTCGGTGCGGTCGTCGCCAAGGTAGATGACGCCGCGCAGGCCGCGCTCGCGGCAGAGGCTGGTGATGACAATGCCCTTGTTTATCGTGATGGGCGGGCGCAGCTCCACGACGAGGCGCCCGCGCGTCACGCGCAGACCGTAGCGGCGGGCGACGCGGCGGGCGGCGGCGAGCGCGGCGCGCTCCGCTGTTTCCGGGTCTGCCGTCTGGCGGACGTGGAGGCTGGCGGTGACGCCTTTATCCTCGAAGATGGCGCCGGGCAGGGCCGGCCCCAGCTCGGCGCGCAGGGCTTCCAGCGCCTGGTGGACGGGATCGCGCCAGGGCTGCGCCTCGGGAATCGTTTCGACACGGAATGCGCCGCCGAAATCCAGGGTGAGCCGCTCGAAGCCGTGGTTGCCAGCGTAGATCAGGCCGGGCGCGGGAGCCATGCGCCAGAGGTCACGCGGGTCGCGGCCTGAGATGATTCCGACGGCGGCGAAGCTCCGCTGGGCGGCTACCAGCGCGCCCAGCGCGCCGGGCGCCAGGACGGCGGCGTCGGGCGAGTCAACGATCGGGCTGAGGACGCCATCCATATCGGAGAAGAGGCCGCACGGGCGCGATGAGAGCGCGGCCAGCAGCGCGGCCTCCGCTTCGGGAGAGGGCCAGGGTCTGGGGTGAGGCGTCTTCATGGAACACACCCGCTCCTAGCGTGAGCGCCGGTCGCCGCCGGAGCCCGACGGAGAGGACGGCAACTGGGAGAACTTCAGCATGCCGACGCGAATGACGTAGATGACGAGCGCGAAGAGAAAGAGCGGGACCTCGGCGATGGCCAGCGTCACACGTTGCGCCTTGCTCCACCGCTCCACATGGAACAGGCCGACGCCGGTATAGAAGCCGTGGCGGTCAATGAGCAGCAGCACGGCGACCTCGGCGACCGCCAGGCCCAGCCCGGAGGTGTCCAGCAGCGCATTGCCGTAGAACATCAGCACGACGCTTGCCATACACCAGATGGCGAGCGCGACCACGGCGGCGGGCTCGTAGTCGCGCGCTCGTACACTGGCGGGATCGAAGAGCGCGGGCGGCGCGGACTCGCGCGGCGCGTTTTGGGACATCAGGAATGCCTCTCAATGCTGGAACTTCCGACGTTTTGACGCGAACGCGCCGGTGGCGCCTCCGCGATAACCAGAGCGCAGTGACCAGTATATGCCAGATGGGCGGATCTGTGTTGGGGCCGCGCGGAGGCTTGCGCCCGCGCGGCAAGCGCAAGGCGGTATATTGAGATATAGTGGATGGACCCGGCCTGAGAAGGAGTGCGATTCTGTGGGCGCCCAATTTCACCTCATCCTCAATGTAGCCATCGCCGTGACGGCGGCCCTGATCGGCGGCCTCATCGCGCACCGGCTGCATCAGTCGGTGATCCTGGGCTATTTGCTCGCTGGCGTCGCGCTTGGCCCGTTCACGCCTGGCTTTGTGGGAGATCGTGAGCAGATCGCCGCGCTGGCTGAGATCGGCGTTGTTTTTCTGATGTTCGCGCTTGGCATCGAGTTCTCGCTCAAAGAGCTGGCGCGCGTGCGCAATGTCGCGCTCATCGGCGTTTCCATTCAGGCGCTCCTGCTGATAGCGGCGGGATTTGGGCTGGGCCTGCTGATCGGCTGGCCAGCCTCACAAAGTCTGTTCTTCGGCGGCGTCATTTCCATCAGCAGCACGATGGTGATCCTCAAAACGCTGCTCGATCGCGGCGAGGCCGCCTCAAATCATGGGCGCACGCTGCTTGGCATGCTGATCGTGCAGGACCTGGCGGTCGTGTTCATGATCGTGCTGCTGCCTCCCATAACCGCTGGCTCTGGCGTCAGCCTGCTCAATCTCGCGCTCATCCTGGCGCGGGCCGGCGTTTTTATCGCCACGGTGCTCTTCCTGGGCGTGCGGGTCGTGCCGGGCATCATGGCGCGGGTTGAGCGGCTGCGCTCGCCTGAGCTGTTCATCCTGACCGCCGTGACGCTCGCGCTGGGTACCGCGACCATCAGCGCGCTCCTCGGTCTCTCGCCGGCGCTCGGCGCGTTCCTGGGCGGCCTTCTGCTCACCGAGTCCGAGTTTGAGCACCGGGTCATCGCGGAGGTTGTGCCGATGCGCAACCTGTTCGCGACCCTGTTCTTCGTTTCCATCGGCATGCTCGTCAATCCCCGCTTCATCATGAGCAACCTGCCGTCCGTGATCGGGCTGACGCTCTTTATCATCGCCGCCAAGACGCTGATCACGCTGGTGGCCATCCTGCCCTTCCGTCTTGGCGTCCGGACGACTCTGTTCACGAGCCTGGGCATGGTCTCGCTCGGCGAGTTCAGCTATGTGCTGGCGCAGCGGGGCCTCGATGTAGGCGCGATCTCGGCGGACCTCTACAGCCTCATCCTGGCCGCCTCCATTCTGACGATCCTGCTCACCCCGCTCGGTTTTCAGGCTGTCCCTGCCCTGGAGCGGCTGCTGGAGCGCGCGCCGGTCATGCGACGCTACATCACCCACTCATCCTGGTGGAGTCGCGAGGCGGAGACGTTGCGCGATCACGCCCTCATCATCGGCTACGGGCGCGTGGGCAGCTACGTCGCGCGTGGGCTGCGCCAGAATGGCCTCCCGGTCGCGGTGATCGAGCAGGACCTGCGCCTGGCGCGGCTGGTACGGGCTGAGCGAATTCCTGTCATCTATGGGGACGCTTCCTCCCCCATCATCCTGTCGGCGGCGCATCCCGAGCGCGCGCGGCTGGTGGTCGTCGCGCTGCCCGACTCCGGCGCCACGCGCGAGATCGTGCGCGCCACGCGCCGCGTCAACCCCTCGGCGCCCATCCTCGCGCGTATCGCCCGCGATGAAGACGAGGAGGAGTTGCGACGTGTGGGCGTTACGGGAGTTAGCGCGCCAGAGCGGGCCGGCGCGCTGCTCCTGCTCGACCTCTGCCTGCAGGCGACGGGGCTGGAGGGGGCGGTGGAGAAAGAGGAGGCCGCCGGGCGCGAGTAAGCCGCTTCTCCTTCCTCCACGGCGCCCCGCCGCCTGGCCGCCCCCAGCGCCTCGCCCTCTCACCTTACCCGCTCGCCCGCTATGCGCTGCGCAGGTCGCTCAGCGTCTCGTCAATCTCGCCCCAGACACGCTGGCGTCGCGCTTCGAAGAGCCAGGGGCGCGGCGCGGCCTTGGCGCCCTCGCCAGTCTCGCCACCCTCATCGAGCGCGCTCGCGGCCTGGGTCTCCAGCCAGGCGCGCAGGGCCTCCTCCCACATCTCGGCGCGACTGCGGCCCAGCTTGCGGGCGGTATCCTCGGCGCGCTCGAGGAGGAGGCCAACATTGCCGAAATCATGCCGCCGGGCTGGGGCTGCGCCCACCAGGCTCACCCCCAGCTCCGCGCGGGCGGCCATGCCACCATCCGGCGCGCTCCACCCGCCCGGCGCCGCGCGCCGCTGGACGGGCGTGGGCTGGTCGTGCGACCAGAGCGCCTGCTCCATCAGCGCCGTCGCGCCGCCCAGCTCTGGGGCCGCGCCTGTATGCGCGTCATGCGCCTCAACGATCGCCCGCGCCACTCGCGGACGGCTGCGCGGCTTGCCGCGCCCGCTCCAAAGCCAACCCATCTCGTGTACCCTCCATCATGTCAGACCACGTTAGCCTGGCCCAGGCGCGGAGCCTCCCTTGTCACGCCGGGGCGCCGCGCCGTTCTTCTGGTGTTCGCCTGTTCGCCCGCGCTATCCGTCTTCACGCTCCGCAGACACGCTCCACTGGTCAGGGCGCCGCGTGTGGCGCCGCTCACACGGAACAGTATATAGAATATTTGTTCTATTATCCAGAACGCGCGCCCAGATGGGCTGGTCACATGGGTGGCCGTGGAAGCTGGCGGCTGGCGGCTAAAGCCGCGCCTAAGGGCCCCGTGCGGGAACCCCGAACCCGCACGGGGGGCTTCGCTCCGCTCGCCTGGCGGTCACGAAGCCGGCCTGCGCCGGCTCAATCTCGTACGCGCGGCGCGGAAAGCTCAACAATTCGAAGGCCCTGCACGGATTTGGGGGATGTTGGCCTGGGGGCGCCCAGGCGTGGTATACTGCTATCAACGCGCACGCCCGACACATTCCCATGCGCGCTGGAGCCACCCGCCGCAGGGCCGTTCATGACCTCTGAGGCTCCCCGCGAACAGTGCGGCGCGCATGCGCGCTTTATCCTGAATATCGCCGCATCTCTTTCACGCTTCGCGTGTGTGACGGCAATTCCATCCAGCCGCTCGACTGGTTGAGCGGCATGCGCGGTTCCAGCGCGCCGCGCGCTCCCGCACCCCGCTCGACACTCCAGCGGACGGGACTGGCGCGATCAGGCGCTTGCCACATCGGGAAGCGGTTCCGTGTGGTTGTGGACAATCCCGGTGGAACCTGCTATAACAAAGGGGGACCACAAAGGCTAGTGTGTGCGGCCAGCGCGCGCCCATCCGTTTGAAGACGCGGAGAGCTTTTCTCTGACCGATTCTCCTGATCCGCTCGCGCCCCTATCTCCAGCGCCGCACGTTTTACCTGAGTCAGCGCGATTCACGCGGGATGCGCTCATGCGTTCCGGAGCGCGCGGAAGCGCCCGCGTCTGACGCTCACTCACGGTATGTTTCTCGTTGCTTTTCGCGAGCGTCGCAGACATCGCGGCGTCGTGCGCCGTATCCTGGTGTTCGCGCTCCACGCGCCATTGAAAACGGCGCCCGCGCGTCGAGCCGCTCTCCAGCGCGCCAGCTATCTGGATTATCCAGCTTCCAGCGCGCCATGCGCGCCATTCTCTGGCGCGTTTCTAATGGAAATGCCAGGCGGCCAGTCGTAATCGCTGGCGCTGTAGCGCGCCTCTCATGACGCTGGCTCTGGCAGGCGCGCCGCCACGATGGGATGCTCCGCCGAATGTCCCGACAGGCCGCTGTTCCGCATCTGGACTGGCCGGAAGCGTGTTTGGGGGAGAGTACAAGGGAGACGCCGCGGGGAGCGCGCCCGGCGATTCGCCAGCGACGGCGCGCTGTGGCCACAAGGTCATGAGGCCACAGCGGCGACTACAGACGATCATAGAGCGGATATGGCTGAGAGAGTGGGGAACGCTGGAATTTCCCAAGATACTTGCGGGCGGCGCGCACGCTGGGGAGCGCGGACTGGTAGCCTGGCGATCCAGACGCGCCTGACCCTGACATTTTTCGACGATTTTATGCGCGCTTTCAGGCGCCGCGCCCATACCGCGCGCCCATAGCCCAACCACCTATATGCGCCCGATGTGTTTTTTGAGCTTTTACCACCAGACCACGCGCGAATGCCGTGGGTTGTAGACATTTCAGGAGGCCTGTGTGCCAGACGATCAGGATACCTCTCTTACCCGCCGCCGGGTAGGCCGGACGCGCGGGTCGTCCGCCGAGGAGGCGCGGACAACTTCTCCCGCCGGGACGCCACAGGCCACGCCTCCCACCATGGACGGAACAACGCCTTCACTCCCTGACGCGACCAGCGAACAGGCGGACGCGCAATCCTTCTGGCGCGATTTCTTCGCGGTGTTCGGCCTGAACGCCCGCCGCCTGGGTGCGTTCGAGCGACCGGCCCGCAACCTGCCCACCCCATCCGG
>JAKAIY010000028.1 GCA_021814145.1 Chloroflexota bacterium | reverse complement strand
TGTATCTGAAAAGTCGTGTAGTATGGCGTCATGATACGCCACAGATGGGCGCGACAGGCCGTTTCCCCCTCAGGCCCTGGGAGGCCGTAGGAGAGCTTGGGTCGTCGCGTCCCTTCGCCCGGATGAGTCCGAACAGTTGCCTGGGACAGCCCGGCGCTGATCCCGTATCCTGCAAGGCCGGGCCGAGGCGGGCGAGACCGGAGAACGAGGGAAGATCTATGAGCGAGCCGATGCGCGAGCCACCAGACGTGACGGTTGGGATCGATGTGGCCAAAGCCACGTTAGCTATCGCCGTCCGTCCGAGCGGCGAAGAACGGCATCTGGCCAACGATGCCGCGGGGATCGCCGAGATCGTGGGCTGGCTGCAAGCGCTCACCCCCCTGGTGATCGTCGTCGAGGCCACCGGGGGCTATGAGGCGCCGCTCGTCGCGGAGCTGGGGATCGTCGGCCTGCCGGTGGCCGTCGTCAATCCACGCCAAGTCCGCGACTTCGCCCGCGCCACTGGGCGCCTGGCGAAGACCGATCGCCTGGACGCGCAGACGCTTGCCCATTTCGGCCAAGCGGTGCGCCCCGTCCCGCGCCCCTTGCCTGACGACGCAGCGCAAGCGCTCGCGGCGCTGGTCGAGCGGCGGCGGCAGATCGTGGCGATGCGCACAGCAGAGGAGAACCGCCTGGGGGCGACGCGGGTGACAGCCGTGCGCGCCCGCATCCAGGCACATCTGAAGTGGCTGGAGGCTGACCTGAAGGAGATCGACGACGACCTACGCCAGCGGCTGCGCGCCAGTCCGCTCTGGCGCGAGCGGGAAAACCTCCTGCGGAGTGTCCCAGGCATCGGCCCGATCCTCGCGCTCACGTTGTTGGCGGAGTTGCCCGAGCTCGGGCGCCTCTCCCATGGGCAGATCGCCGCGCTCGTTGGGGTCGCGCCGCTCAACCGCGATAGTGGGACGCTGCGTGGACGCCGGGCGGTCTGGGGTGGACGCCGGGCGGTGCGAACAGCGTTGTACATGGGAACGCTCCGCGCCACCCGCTGCAATCCCGCCATCCAGCCGTTCTACGAACGCCTCTTGGCGGCAGGCAAAGCGAAGAAAGTGGCCTTGGTGGCGTGCATGCACAAGCTGCTCACCATCCTGAACGCCCTGCTCAAACACCAGACCCCCTGGCAGGCTCAGGCCGCCTGAGCCTGCCAGGGGGCGACATCCGCCGTCACAGTTGCTCTCCTCCGCGAAGGCGAGGGGATCGCCGCTCAGCGTGTCTCGTTGAGGACAAACCCTCTCGTCCCGCGAGGAATGCCAGCAACGGGCCTTCTCCTCCGCAGAGGAGAAGGTGGCCGAAGGCCGGATGAGGCCCCCTCCCGCCCGCTCACGGGGCCAGCCGCTCCATGCGCCAGGCGCCGCCGGGCTGGCGGGTGTAGCGCAGGCGGTCGTGCAGGCGGTTGGGCCGCCCCTGCCAGAACTCGATGACCTCCGGGGCCACGCGAAAGCCGCCCCAGTGCGGCGGGCGCGTGACCTCGCCGCTGGCATATTCAGACTCCAGCGCGGCGAAACGGCGCTCCAGCGTCGCGCGGTCGGGAACGGGCTGGCTCTGGGGCGAGGCCGCCGCGCCAATCTGGCTGCCCACCGGACGGCTATGGAAGTAGGCGTCAGACTCCTCCGGCGAGGTCCGCTCGACACGCCCTTCCACCCGTACCTGGCGCTCCAGCAGCGTCCAGAAGAAAACCAGCGCGGCGCGCGGGTTGGCGGCCAGCTCGCGGCCCTTGCGGCTCTCGTAGTTGGTGTAGAAGACGAAGCCGCACTCATCCAGCCCTTTGAGCAGCGTCATGCGGGCCGAGGGCGCGCCATCGGGCGTGGCGCTGGCGACGGCCATCGCGGTCGGTTCGGGATGCCCCGCGGCGATGGCCGCGTCGAGCCAGGCCTGGAACTGGCGGACAGGGTCAGCGTCCATCTCGCTCTCACTCAGGCCGCGCAGCATATACTCTTTGCGCAGATCGGCCAGCGAGATGTCGGTCATCGCGCCGCCTCCTTCGCGCCATGCAGCCGCTGCCAGGCGATGTTGAGCCCATCGAGGATCAGGTTCGGCTCGACGATATCAATGCACGGCGTCACCTTCGCCATCACGCCCGCCAGCCCGCCGTGGGCGATGACCCTGGCCCGCTCGCCGCCCGCCAGCTCGCCGCGCAGCCGCGCCACCAACCCCTCTACCAGCCCGACATGCCCGTAGACGATGCCCGACTGCATGCTGTGGGTCGTGTTCTTGCCCAGCGCGGCGGGCGGCGGGGCCAGCTCGACCTGATAGAGCTTCGAGGCCGCGCGCGCCAGCGCCTCCGCCGAGATGCCCAGCCCCGGCGCGATGGCCCCGCCGAGGTACGCGCCCTCCGCCGAAACGCAGTCGAAGGTGGTGGCCGTGCCGAACTGGATGGCGATCGCCGGGCCACCGTACAGCTCATGGGACGCCAGCGCGCTAATGATGCGGTCGGCGCCAGTCTCCCAGGGATTATCCGTGAGGAGCGGCACGCCAATCGGCGTCTCGTGCGTGATGACGACCGCCTCGCGCCTCAGGTAGGTCGCGGCCATGTCCTGAAAGACGGGGGTGAGCGGCGGAGCGACGCTGGCCATGATGACGCCGCCGATCTCGTCGAGGCTGACGCCCGCGTGCGCGCAGAGTTGCGCCAGCAGCATGGCGTATTCGTCGGTGGTCTTCTCGCGGACGGTGGCGATGCGCCAGCGCGCCCGCAACGGTCCGCCCGCCAGCGGGAACAGCCCGTACTTGATGCCTGTATTGCTGATGTCAATCGCCAGCAGCAGGGACGCCCGAGAGGCGCCCGCGTCCCGATCGCCTGCCATCGTCTCGCGCCCTTCCAGCCCGCGACGGCCCGCATGAGGCCACCACGCTCGCTGCGATTGTATGTCCTGTCCGCGAGCCGGGTCAAGCGGAGGGCGCGCGAGCGCCGTCCCTCCGCCGCGCCGCCGTCACTCCGCCAGCCCCTCCGGCGACTCCAGCGCGGCGATCAGCGCGCCCATGAACTGGGCCGCCGTCGCGCCGTCCACCACGCGGTGGTCGCAGGAGATCGAGATCCACGCGCCGGGGCGAACCTCCAGCCGCGAGCCATCCACGACCGTTGGGCGTGGCTTGATGGCGCCGAAGCCAATGACGCACACCTCCGGCGCGTTGATGAGCGGCGCGCCCGTCTCCACCGGCCCCATCGCGCCGACGTTGGTGATCGTGATTGTGCCGCCGGTCATTTCCGTTGGCGCCAGCCGCCCTTCGCGCGCCAGTGGGGCCAGGCGGTCGCACTCCGCCGCCACCAGCGCCAGCGAGAGCGTCTGCGCGTCGCGAATCACCGGGACAACCAGCCCGCGCTCGGTATCGGTCGCCAGTCCAACATTGATGCGCTTCTTGATGACAATCGCCGCGCCCTCCTCGTCCCAGCGCGAATTCATGATGGGATACGCGCGCGTGGCCTCGACCACCGCCGCGACGAAGAACGGCAGGAACGTCAGCCGCAGGCCGGAGTAGGCGGGGTCGGCCTTCAACCGCTCGCGCAGGGCGATCAGGCTGGTGGCGTCGAAGAGGCCATATTCAGTGAAGTGGGGGATGGTCGTCGCCGAGCGCGTCATCTTGGCGGCGATGGCCTTGCGCAGCCCCACCGTGCTGATACGCTCCTCGTCCTCGCTGGCCGCCGGAGCGGGCGCCGCCGCTGGCGTGGCGGCGGACGCCGCCGCGTCCAGGTCCTCCACGCGGATGCGGCCGCCAGGCCCAGTCCCGACGATGGCCGCCAGGTTGATGCCGCGCTCCGCCGCCATCTTGCGCACCAGCGGGCTCGCCTTCACCTCTTCCTCCGCGACCCGCGGCGCCACGGCGGGAGCTGGAGCGGGAGCGGCGGGCTGGAACGCGGCGGGAGTCTCAGCGGCGCCTGACCCGCGCCGCCGCCGGGTGAACGCCTGCGCCGGGGCGTGCGCGCCGTAGCCCACCAGCACTGGCCCATCGCCGTCATCCGCAGGTTTCGCCGCCGCCTCCTCGGCGATGGTGATGAGCGGCGCGCCGACGGGAACGGTGTCGCCGGGCCTGGCGTGCAGCGCCCTCACGGTCCCCGCCCAGGGCGAGGGGATCTCGACCAGCGCCTTCGCCGTTTCGACCTCACAGAGATGCTGGTTCAGCTCGACGCGGTCCCCCACCGCGACAAGCCAGCGCGTGACCTGCGCTTCCTCCAGGCCTTCACCCAGGTCCGGCAACATGAACTGTCCCATGACGGCTAGTACTCCCGTGTGCGGTCAACAGCTTCGAGGATGCGGTCCACATCCGGCAGGAAGAGCTTTTCGTGGCGTGAGGGCGGGTAAGGCGTCGTTGGCGCGCCCACCCGCTCGACCGGCGCGACCAGCGTGTCGAACAGGTCGTGCGTCAGCCGCGCGGCGATCTCGGCGCCCAGCCCCATGAAGACCGGCGCCTCATGGACGACCACCGCGCGCTTCGTCTTGCGGACCGACGCGCTGAGCGTATCAAAATCCACCGGCGAAAGGCTGCGCAGGTCCACCACCTCCAGCGAGACGCCCTCCTCAGCGGCGGCGGACGCCGCCTCTAGCGCCACGGCGACCGTCGGGCCGTAGGCGATCACCGTCGCGTCCGTCCCGGCGCGGGCGACGCGCGCCCTGTCCAGCGGCTCCGGCGCCAGGGGGAACTCGATGTCCTGTCGCATCCAGTAGCGCGCCTTGGGCTCCAGGAAGATCACCGGGTCCGGGTCGGCGATGGCCGCGCGCAGCAGACTGTAGGCGTCGGCGGGATTCGAGGGCGTGACCACTTTCAGCCCGGCGGTATGGACGTAATACGTCTCCGGGCTCTCGGAATGCTGCTCAATCGCGCCGATATTGCCGCCATACGGGATGCGGATCACCAGCGACACCGGGCAGGCGCCACCAGTGCGCGTGTGATATTTGGCGATGTTGCTCGTCACCTGCTGGAACGAGGGGTATGAAAAGGCGTCGAACTGCATCTCGGCGACCGGATGGAAGCCCTTGACCGCTAGCCCCAGCGCAATCCCGGCGATGGTCGCCTCAGCCAGCGGCGTGTTGAACACCCGCGCCTGGCCAAACTCGGCATGCAGGCCATCCGTCACGCGGAAGACGCCGCCCAGCTTGCCCACGTCCTCCCCGAAGACCAGCGCGCGCGGGTCGTCGCGCAGCGTATCGCCCAGGGCCAGGTTGAGCGCCTTGCCCATCGTCACCGTCATCGTCGCGGTCGTCATCAGCGGCCCTCCGTTCCCGCTTCCGGCGCCAGCTCGGCGACGAAGGCGTCACGCTCGCGTCGCAGCGACTCCGGCGGATTGGCGAATGTCAGATCGAACACCTTGCCCGGATGGTCAGGCGCCGCCGCTACCAGCGTCTGACGCATGGCGCTGGCGCGCTCCTCCGCCTCCGTCTCGCAGGAGCGTGCGAAGTCATCATCCCACGCGCCGCGCGCCCGCAGCCGCCCGGCGGCCCGCGCGATGGGGTCGCGCTCGCGCCACTCCGCCATCTCCTCCTCGGTGCGGTAGCGCGTCGGGTCATCGGAGGTGGTGTGTGGGCCAAGGCGGTAGGAGAACGCCTCGATCAGGTACGGGCCGTTGCCCGCGCGGGCGTGGTCGCTGGCCATCTTCACCGCCGCGTAGATCGTCAGCGCGTCGGAGCCATCCACCCGCACGCCGGGCATGCCATAGCCCGCCGCGCGGTCCACAATGCGTCCGGCCACCTGCTCATTGATCGGCACGGAGATGGCCCACTGGTTGTTCTGGCAGAGGAAGACGACGGGCGCCTGGAACACCCCGGCGAAGTTCATCGCCTCATGCCAGTCGCCAGTCGAGGTCGCGCCCTCTCCGAAGCAGGTGAGCGTCACCGTGTCTTCGCCATCCAGCTTGCAGCCCAGCGCGTAGCCGACCGCATGCGGGACCTGCGTGCCAACGGGAATCACGAACGGGCCGAAGCGGTACTCGTTGGGGTTCCACGCGCCGTGGCGCAAGCCGCGGAAGATGGTCAGCACAGCGCCGGGGTCAATCCCGCGCACAGCCGCCATCGCGAAGTCGCGGTAATAGGGGAAGATCCAGTCGGTATCCCGCATCGCCAGCGCGCCACCTACCTGCGAGGCCTCATGCCCCTGGATTGGCCCCCACAGGCCAAGCTCGCCCTGCCGCTGGAGGTTCAGCCCCTCCTGGTCGAGCCGTCGCGCGATCACCATCCAGCGGTAGAGCGCCCGCAGCGTGTCATCGCTGACCGCAGCGACGCGCTCGCCCTCCTCAGTCAGTATCCCTTCCGCCGTCAGCAGGCCCGCGACAGGGTTGTCTATCGCGCCGGGGCTTGCCGCCCGTGGGGTTGAAGTCGCCTTCGCCATAGGTATTCGCCTTTTCACATGCGTATGTATCGTGCAACCTGCCCGGCGAATAAGTTCGCGCCTGTAGAGCCTATGGCCACAAGGTCCACCTCCGTGGACCCACATTTGGACCCGCGAAGGCGGGTCGCGTGGCGAAACGCCCATGAGGCGCGAACGCATTCGCCAGCCGCCTACACGCCGTTCATCCGCTTACGCTATCCTACTCCGCCGGGGCGGACTCTTCCGCCTCCAGCGCCTGGACTGCGGCGGTTGGGTTGATAGCGGTGGCGGCGCACTGGCGCAGGTCCATCTCTTCGAGTGTCTTTTTCTTGCCGAGCAGGTTCTTCACCAGCACGAAGGCGCGGCCAAGCTGCTCCGGCGTCAGCTCATAGCCCAGCTCGCGCAGCTGCGCGTTGAGCGCCGCGCGGCCCGAGAGCTTGCCAACGAACATGCGGCGATCCGAGGCCGGCAGACCGATATCTTCCGGGCGCACGATCTCGTAGGTGCGCGCGTCTTTCAGCACACCGTCCTGGTGGATGCCGCCGCCATGCGCGAAGGCGTTGGCCCCGACGATGGCTTTCGTCCACTGCGGCTGCATGCCCGAGAGGCGCGCGACCAGGCGGCTGGTGGGAACGATCTTCGTCGTATCCACCCGCACATCCAGGCCGAGGTCCTCATGGCGCGTGCGGATCGCCATCACCAGTTCCTCGGTGGCGGCGTTGCCCGCGCGCTCGCCCAGCCCGTTGACGCAGGTGTCCGCCCGCTCCGCGCCATGCTGCAGCGCCGTCAGCGCGTTGGCGACCGCCAGCCCCAGGTCGTTGTGGCAGTGGGCCGAGATGCGCACGGTTGGATATTCGCGGCGAATCTCATCAATCAGCTCGCCGAACTCCCACGGCAAGGCGTAGCCAACCGTATCGCAGATCGTGACGAAGCGCGCGCCTTCTTTCATGATCGCCCCGACGACTTCGAGGATGAAGTCATGCTCGGTGCGGGTCGTGTCTTCCAGGGCGAAGTCAATGTTGGGCGTATGCTCACGGCCACGCGCCACCGTGGCGCGCGCCATCTCCAGCACTTCCGCGCGGGTCTTGCCCAGCTTGTGCTCGCGGTGCAGCGGTGAGGTGCTGATGAACGGCTGGATGCTGCTCTGCGCCGCGTCTTTGACCGCCTCCCAGGCGCGGTCAACATCCTCCCGGAACGCGCGTCCAATCGCGCAAATCTCCGCGTTGCTGACGTTGCGCGCGATCAGCTGGACCGCCTCGAATTCCGGCTGGCCGGAGATGGGGAAGCCGCAATCCAGGGTGTCGAAGCCCATGTCCGCCAGCGCGCGGGCAATCTCCAGCTTTTCTTCAGCGAAGTAGTTGATGCCTGGCGTCTGCTCACCATCACGCAGCGTTGTCTCATAAAACTTGACGATGCGCGTCATCTCGACTTCCTCCTGGAAGGCTGACTCTTCCGCGCGAGCGGGCGCTCAAAACAGCGCTCGCCCCCAGGCGCGCGGCCACAGGGGCGAGCGGTGGCGCCTACTCGCGCCAGCTAAACGGATAGCTCGGATCGTCCAGCGCCTCGGCGTCAGCGGCCAGCTTGAGCGGGCGGAAGGTGTCCACCATCACCGCCAGCTCGTCAGTCGCCTGCGCGCCGAGCGCCTTCTCCACCAGCCCCGGCTGCGGTCCGTGCGGGATGCCGCGTGGGTGCAGCGTGATCGAGCTGACTTCGATGCCCTTGCGGCTGCCGAAGCTGCCGCTGACGTAATAGATCATCTCGTCCGAATCAATGTTGCTGTGGTTGTACGGGATCGGCACCGCCTCCGGGTGGTAGTCCAGCTTGCGCGGGCAGAAGGAGCACACGACGAAGCCCGGCCCCTCGAAGGTCTGGTGGACGGGCGGCGGCTGGTGAACGCGCCCGGTGATCGGCTCGAAGTCATGGATGCTGAAGGCGTAGGGATAGAGGAAGCCGTCCCAGCCCACGAGATCGAGCGGGTGGAAGTCGAAGGTATAGGTCATGATCTCGCCGTTGACGCGGATCCGCACGTCAAACTCGCCGCGCTCCTCATGACGCGGCAGCTCGGTGGGCGGGCGCAGGTCGCGCTCGCAGTAGGGTGAATGTTCCAGCAGCTGGCCAAACTCGTTGCGGTAGCGGCGCGGCGGCTGGATCGCGCCGCCATACGCCTCGACGATCAGGAAACGCTGTCCAGTGGTTCCCGGCTGCGCGCGCCAGGTCACGCCGCGCGGGAGAACGAGGTAGTCGCCCTCCTGATACGGCAGCAGACCAAACGTTGTCTCCAGCGCGCCGGTTCCCTCGTGGACGAAGAGCAGCTCATCCCCCTGGGAGTTGCGGTAGAAGGCCCGCATCTCCTCGGCGGGCCGCGCGACCGAGATGACGCACTCATTGTTGTACATCAGCACGCGGCGGCCCGAGACCAGATCGCCCTGTGGCTCGACGCCCGCCGTCTTCATGTGGTGGTGCCGGTGGACTTCCTGCGGCCACTCCTTCTGGCAGACGTCGCCATAGCGCGCGATGCGCGTTACCCGCGTTGGCGGATACTGATGGTAGAGCAGCGAGTAGACGCCGCTGAACCCTTCCTCACCGAACAGCTCCTCGCTGTAGAGGCCGCCGTCGGGCTTGCGGAACTGGGTGTGCCGCTTATGCGGCACCTCGCCCAGCCGGACATATGATGGCATAACTCGCCTCCACGCGCGCTAGAGGTTGCCGCGCAGCGCCTGATCGCGCTCGATGGCCTCGAACAGCGCCTTGAAGTTGCCCTCGCCGAAGCCCCGCGCGCCCTTCCGCTGGATCACCTCGAAGAAGACCGTCGGACGGTCCTGCACGTTCTTGGTGAAGATTTGCAGCAGATAGCCGTCGTCGTCGCGGTCCACCAGGATGCCAAGGCTGGCCAGCTCGCTGATGTCCTCATCAATCTTGCCGACGCGCCCCTCCAACTCCTCGTAATAGGTGGAGACGCCGGGCTGGAACTGCACACCCTGGTCGCGCATGGCGCGAACAGTCTTGACGATGTCGCCGGTCAGCAGCGCGATATGCTGCACGCCAGGCCCGCCATAGTAGTCCAGATATTCCTGGATCTGCGACTTGCGCCGTCCGACCGCCGGCTCGTTGATCGGGAACTTGACCTTGCCGTGGCCGCCCTGCATCACCTTGGACATCAGCGCGGAATACTCGGTGGTGATGGTCTTGTCGTCGAAGTGGATGATCTGCTCGAAGCCGAGCACGCGCTCGTAGAACTCGACCCACTCGTTCATCTTGCCCAGCTCGACGTTGCCGACGCAGTGGTCAATCGCCGCCAGCCCCACGGCGCGCGCGCGCTGCTCCGGCGTGACCTCCAGCGCGCGATAGCCCGGCAGGAACGGCCCCGCGTAGTCCATGCGCTCGATGAAGCTGTGGAGCGTCTCGCCGTAGGTGTAGATCGCCGCGCGCTTCACCCGCCCGAACTCATCCTCCTGCGTCACCGGCTCCATCGCGCTCCGGGCGCCCTGTTCGAGGGCCTGCTGATAGGCCTTCTCGGCGTCTGGCACTTCCAGCGCGATGTCCTTCACGCCATCACCGTGGACGTAGACATGCTCACCGATGGGCGAGCCGGGCATCAGCGCGCTGGTCAGCACGAGACGGATCTTGCCCTGCTCCAGCGCATAGCTGGCGCGGTCGCGCACGCCCGTCTCCAGCCCGGCGTAGGCGATGGGGGTGAAGCCGAACGTGGTGGCGTAATAGTGCGCCGCCTGCCGGGCGTTGCCAACGTAGAGTTCGATATAGTCCCAGTTGCGAATGGGCATGAACTCGTCAGTATTGTCGTAGGGCATGCGGGTGAAAGCCTCCTCGCGCCAGTCTGGCGCGTACGGTCCAGCCTCATGCGCGCCAGCGCGGGTTTATGGATGTACGGGCGCGCGACGCTGAGGCGGGTGTATAGACGCCTGCGGGAGAGCGTGTAGCTCCGGAGAACGCGCAAGACCGGCGAACCGCGAGCGTGGCCAGGCGCGAGAGGCGCAGAGAATGGAGAGGGTCACGACGACCGGGACATGCGCGGGTCGCCGCCGGGAAGGGACACGCCGACAGCTCGCGAAGCCCGCGAGTGTACGCCATGCCCATTCGCACCCGATAAACCCCTTTGTTCTCGTGGCGCTGACACAAAGCCATACACGGACGCCGAGCGCGCCCCTGAGCGGCGCGCCGCGTGTGACGCGCACAGTATAGCACGCTACATCATTCGCGGGGAGCGCCCCGCCATTCGCCGCGCCTCCTCGCGTGGTGTGGAGCATCTCACAGCGAACGTGTGGCCTTCAGGCGTTAAGGTTGTCGAACGTCTGTTTACGCTTGGTTGTGATGGATCGTCTACTCCGCCGTCCTGGCGCCGTCTCATTCGAGAAGTCAACATGATCGTCGCCCAGCAAGTCGTGACGGCGTTCGACGCGCCCTGGCGCAACACCCCGTTCTTGCGCCGCGCCACGCGCTCAGAAGGCGACCCTGCCCGCGCGCAGGGCGTTCAGGATGACGATCACGTCGAAGGCTTCCTGGATCAGCGCGCCCGCCGCCGGGCTAATGTAGCCAAACGCGGCGAAGAACATGGCGACGCCGGAGAGCCCCATGCCCACCCAGATCCCCTGGATGGCGATCCGCATCACCTGGCGTCCCAGGCGCACCACCCGCGGCACACGCAGGATATCCGTTGAGAGGAGCACGGTATCAGCGGCGGACGCGGCGGCGGTCAGGCCCTGCGCGCCGAGCGCCAGGCCCACCGTGGCGCTCGCCAGCGCGGGAGCGTCGTTAATGCCGTCGCCAACCATCAGGACACGGCGCCCCTGCCGCTCAAGCTCCTGGACGGCGCGCACCTTGTCCTCAGGCAGGCAGCGCGCCATGACGCGGTCAACCTGCGCGATCTTGCCAATCTGCTGCGCGACGACCTCGCTATCGCCGGTCAACAGAACCGTTTCCTTGATTCCCGCCGCCCGCAGATCCAGCGCCAGGCGCGCGAGGTCCGCGCGCGGCACGTCCTCCAGCACCAGAAGCCCCTCCACCTGCCGCTCCACGGCGATGAAGCTGCAAATCTGCCCGCGCTCGACACGCCCCGCCCGCTCGGCGAGCAAGGGCGCGGGAATTATGACGCCGAGGCTTCCCATGAAGGTGCGGTTACCCACAGCGACCTCCACGGCATCGCTCGCGTGAGCCCAGGTTCCCTGACGATCCTGGACGATCAGCGGCACGCGCCCGCGCACGCCCTTGCCAAAGATCTCCTCAAACCCGTCCACTGAGCTGAGCGGCAAACCCCGTTCCTGCGCGGCCTCGACTACGGCGCGCGACAGGATATGCGTGGAAAGCTGCTCCACCGAGGCGGCGAAGCGCAGCAACGTTATCTCATCGCCCGCTGGCTGGAAACGCGCGCCATCCAATTCCCCGCCGTTTTCACCCGCCGCCTCCGTGTCTGGCCGCTCCTGTCCAGCGCGCACAATGGCGGTCACTTTCGGCGTGCCGAGCGTCAGCGTGCCGGTCTTGTCGAAAACCGCGACATCCACCTCACCCAGCTGCTCAATAGCGCCGCCGCTCTTGGTGATGAGGCCATTGCGCGCCGCCAGATCAATGCCGGACATAATGGCGATCGGCGTGGCCAGAATCAGCGGGCAGGGTGAAGCGCAGACCAGCACCGCCAGCGCGTAGACGCTCTCACCCGAGAGCGCCCAGGCCAGCCCGGCGAGCGTCACCGCCCCAAGGGTGAACCAGACGCTATAGCGATCGGCCAGGCGGTGGATGGGCGCCTTCTGGGTCTGGGCCTGCCTGACCAGGTGGACAATCTGCGCGTACTGGCTCTCAGCGCTGCGCTTGCTGGCGCGCAATTCCAGCACACTATCCAGATTGACGCTGCCCGACAGAACCAGCATGCCGGGGACCTTGCGCGCCGGGACCGGCTCGCCAGTCAGGTCCGCCTCGCTCACGTTCGCGCTCCCCGCCGTCACGACGCCATCAACCGGAATAAGCTCACCAGGCTTGACGACGACCTCCATCCCCACCTCGACCTGTTCCGCGGGAATGGTGACCAGCTCTTGCCCCTGCCAGATATGCGCGCTCCGGGGGGCGCGCTCAACCAGCGCCGAGAGCGAGGAGCGCGCCCGCCGCAAGGCGTACGCTTCCAGCGCCTCGCCACCCGAGAGCATCAGCACCACCAGCGCGCCAGCCAGATATTCTTGCAGGAGAACAGACCCACCAATCGCCAGCAGCGCGAGCACATCAACGCCAAATTCCTTACGTAGCACTTGCCGCAGCGTATCCCAGAGGAGCGGAATTCCGCCCAGCAGCGTCACCGCCAGCAGCGCCCAGTTCGCAAGCTCTGGCCGCCCGGTCAGCCAGAGCGCCAGGCTCAGGCCCATCAGCAGCAGAGCGAGGAACGGCACAGGGTAGCGTCTCACGACCCCCAGCCATCCCTTGATCCGGTCGCGCGCCCGCACGGCGGTGGGCTCCGTCTCACCGGGAGCCATGGGTTGGGAAGCGTCGGTGGTTATTGTGTCCTGTTCACCATGAATATTGAGCATCGTGCGCTGGCTCCGGTTGAAATGAATGGAAAAGCGCGCCTGATTGGAGCGTTACCTATGAGCGTACAAGACGCGCATCTCGTACCAGTCACAGCGATGGGGGGATATTCTAACATCCTCATACGCTCTTGGGGTGTTTGCGCCGCGCCGCGCGGGCGGCATACAATGCGGCTATGTTTCTCGTCTATTACGGAACCGACGAATTTTCGGCGCGGGAAGAGCTCGACCGGCTGCGGGCGACCGGTGGATTTGACATCAACCAGGATGTCTTCACCGGCGATGAGGCTGACCCCGCCCGGATTCGCGTCATCTGCGACACGCTGCCGTTCCTGAGCGAGCGGCGGCTGGTCGTCGTGCTGGGACTGCCCAAACAGAAGCGCGCCTCCGGCAAGGGCGGCAACAGCGACGACGCGGACAGCGCGGCGGAAGATGACGACGCGGACAGCGACAGCGACGACGCGGAAGACGCCGCGCCCAGCGTGAACGGCAAGGGCAGGCAGGACAAGAAGCTCGACGCGCGCGCGCTCGTCAAGGCGCTGCTGGAGTACGCGCCGAAGATCCCCGACACGGCGACGCTGGTTGTCGTCGCCATGCAGGACCCGCTGGAGCGCAAGCCTAACGCCACACTGACGACGCTCGTCGAAGGCGCGAAGAAACATGGCGAGGCGAAGCAGTTCTCCATCCCCACCGGCCCGCAACTGGAGCGCTGGGTGGAGCGGCGCGCGAAGGCGATGGGCGCGAGCATCACGCCGGACGCGGCGAAGCGACTCATCGAGGCGGTTGGCGACAACCCGCGCGCGCTGGCGAGCGAGCTCGAAAAGCTGAGCGTCTACGCGGGCAAGGGCGGCGGGATTGACGCCGCCGCCGTCCGCGCGCTCACGCCCGACCTGCGCCAGTCGCGCGGGTTCGATTTGACCGACGCGCTCGCCCGCCGCCAGCGCGCCCACGCGCTCGCTCTGCTCCATGAATTCCTTGCCGACGGGCAGGCGCCGCTCCAAGTGCTGGGCCTGATCGCCTCCCAAATCCGCACGCTGATCCAGGTCAAGGCGCTCAGTGAGCGCGGAATGCGCGGGCAGCAGATCGCCGCCACAACAGGCATCGCGCCTTACACCGTGGACAAGGCGCTCCCGCTCGTGCGCCAGTTCACTTTCGCCCAGCTCAACGCGGCGCACCATGCCGCGCTGGAAGTGGACGTGGCGCTCAAGTCCAGCCGCATGACGCCAGAGATGGCGCTCGATCTGCTGCTGCTGCGGTTTGGCGAGACAGACGGCGCTTCCGCCAGCGCGGACAGCGCCCGGCTTGCCAGGCGTTGACCACCAGGGCGCCTGCCCTGGCTCTCCGTCGCGGGCGGAGCGTGTGCGCGGGCCAGGCGCCGCGGTGAGATGGGCAGCTCCCGGCGAGGACGATTTCGGGGAAATGGAGTGAGACGTTGGCGCCTATAACAACAACCGGGCAGAGCATGACACGATCCAGCCTGATAGAAACGCTCATGCGGCGGGGCGCGGCGCTCAGGAACGCTCTCGCGACGCTGATCGTTATCGGCGCCGCCACACTGTATCTGCTGCTCATCAACTATTTTTCGGACAACTACGATGAAGGCGTCTACTGGCAGTCCCTGCGCGCGATGGCGGCGGGCCATCCGCTCTTCACTTCGGTCTTCTCCTCACAGCCGCCCTACTTTCTGGTCAGCCTCTATCCCATCTACATGGCGTTCGGCCAGAGCATCGCGGCGGCGCGGATCGGGATCGCGCTCTTTGGCCTGATTGGCGTCATCGCGATGTACTGGCTGGCCTCCGAAATAGCTGGCCTGTGGGCCGGACTCACCGCGGCGGCGCTCCTCGCCTTTGAGCCGTACTATCTTCAGCAGGCGCGCACCCTTGAATCTGACGGCCCGGCGGTCGCGATCAGCATTCTGGCGG
This sequence comes from Chloroflexota bacterium, assembly GCA_021814145.1. GTDB lineage: Bacteria > Chloroflexota > Ktedonobacteria > Ktedonobacterales > JADMIN01 > JAKAIY01. The sequence continues at coordinate 17,563 of JAKAIY010000028.1, read as the reverse complement.
TCGCGCTGGCGGTCGCCGCGAGCCGTCGCGCCGGGACAACGCGCCGCTGGCTCGCCTTCCTCAGCGGGGCCGCTGTGGTCTATGGCGCCCTTATCAAGCTGACCGGCGTCGTCGCCATGGTCCCAGCCGTCCTGTACCTCGCGACGCCGCTTTACAGCGCGTTCGACGCCGGGCAGGGCCGGCTGAGGCGCCCGACATCCGCCGGACTGCGCCAGAGCGCGCGGGCCGCGCTACCCGGTCTGGCCTGGCTCGCGGCTGGCGCGCTGACCGCGGCGCTCCTGCTGCTGGCGCCATTTCTGGGCTCGTTCTCCGCCATGTGGGATCAGGTCGTCACATTCCACATCGCCGCCCAGAAAGGCCTACCGCCCAAGCTTACGGGCGACGCCACCACCGTGATCAACAGCTTCGTCGTGCTTGGTCCGCTCGCCATCATTGTCGTTGGCGTAGCGATCTGGCGGCGGGCATGGTGGATGGCGATCCCGACGCTCTGGCTCCTGGCCTCCATCCTGATGGTGAAACAGCTCAACCCGTTCTTTGACCATTACACCGTGCTGGTTTCGCCAGGCGTCGCGCTCGTGCTCGCGCTCGCGCCCGGCCTTATCACGCCAGCCATGAGCCGGCCCCTCGGCCGCTGGCTCATGGCCGCCGCGACGCTGGTTCTCCTCGCCGTCTTTGTGAACATGGCCGTGAACGCTATCAGCGCAAGCGCGTCGAGCCTCAGTAAAGGGACCCTGGAGAGCGCCCAGACGCGGATAGCCGCCATCAACACCTTCAGCATGCCCGGCGAGCTGATCGTGACTGACGATCAGTATATCGTCGCGCAGGCGGGCCACAGTGTGCCGCCCGACCTGGTAGATACGTCATACGTGCGCATCACCACAGGCTATCTCACGGCGTCCCAGATTGAGCGCGTCATCGAGCGCGATAACATTCGCGTCATCGTCCTGGGCACCAATCGCCTGGTCAACCTTCCCGGCTTCATGCCCTGGCTGCGCAGCCACTACGCTCTGGCCGCGCATGCCGGCAAGGGGTACGACATCTACATCCGCGTGCCGTCCGGCTCCAGCGTCGCCTGAGCGGCGGGCGGGCGGGAATCCACCTCACCCCGCTAGCGACCCATCCCGCCGCGACAGCTCATTCGGGCGTGGCGACCTGGCCCGGCGCCAGCTGCGCGCTGATCTTCGCACCCTGCTCAGATGGATGGCTCCTCCACAGGTCCCAGAGCAACAGGCAGACAATCAGAAGCAGCGCGAGCGGGCGGGCGCTGATGAGGGCGATTCCTGACAGGCGCAGCGCTATTGAGCTGGTCATCGCCACAGCCAGCCCAGCGGTGAGCGGCCAGCTCGCGAGAGTGGCCGCGCTGAGAACGCCCACGATCTCAAACCACCCGATCCGGCGCGTCGCGAGCCATTTTGTGGCGATGCGCCCAAGCAGGATGGCCGCGGGAATAGCGGCGATGACGTATGAATGATCCCAGTTTAGCGGTGACGCGAGCAAAACCGCGCCCAGGCCAGCGGCCACGGCCATGATCCAGTCTGGCGACTCGCGGAATCTCCGCTGGAGCCCGAACGCCAGCGCGGCCACAAAGAGCGGGATCGCGACAGCGAAACCGAGATACTCAGCGCGTTGCGGCGTGAGATGGTGATGTAGAAGCGTCACGAGATGGGCGAAGACGCTCGCCAGTGATTCATTTGAATACACGACAAAGATGAAGGCGAAATTGGCGTTGACACCTTGCTGCATGCGAATCCAGCTCTCGATCCCGACCCTGGGATCAAGACTTGTCACGCCAATACACGCGACCAGCGTAAGCGCGCCAAAGGCGAGCGCCCGCCAGCGCCGGAAGAGCACGAACACCGCCAGCAGGCCAATGGGCGTAATCTTGAGCAGCGCCGCGAGCACGATCAACGCCCCAGCGAGCCCGTCCCGGCGGCGAAGCAGGCAGAGAAAAGCGCCTGCCAGCAGCGCCAGGTTGATGTAGTCAACCTGGCCAAACTCCAGCGTCGCCTGTACGGATGGGGGAATGCCGATCCAGATCGCCGCCAGCGCGGGTATCAGTGGCAACCTCGCGATCCGCAGCGAGCGCAGCTGTGCGGGCGCCACCTCACTGAAAATCCGCTCCAGCAGGAACACCGCAATCCAGAGCCACACCGAGGAAAGCAGAAACCAGACGATAATCGCGGTCCGCCACGGGAGCAGCGCGAAAGGCGTGAACAGCCAGGCGAAGAAAGGCGAGTAGGTGTAGCCATGAACAATCGCCGGATCGTACATGGCTGGCCCGTGTCCCAGCAGAATCTGCTGCGCGGCCTGGTAAGCCGGCAGGATATCCTGCCCAAACTGGCCGCTCACATTGCCTAGCGCGTTGGGACGCAGGATCGCCCCCAGATAGTTCGAGAGCGCGCCGCACGCCGCGAGCAAGAGTCCCCCGGCTACCAGCTCCGCCGCGGTCCAGGATCTCGCTCCTTCGCCGCCTCCTGTATTCCCGGACGGCAGCCGCACGGAAACGCGCTTTTCGGTATCGAACATGATACGTCCCTTGCTACAGCGGCGACGCAAGCCAGTTCAGCGTCATGTCACTGGCTTGCCCACTCTGGAGCGCGGTATATTCTCATCTCGCGTATGGAGCGCTAGAGAGCGCGCATCACATGATGTGATGACCGCCCAAAGCGCAGGCCGCTCCATCAGGACTGCCCAGATATAACAACGCATAGCGAGCCATCTTGTAGAAAACCACACGCCCATTTTGGTAGGTTCTATCACGCATCGGCAAGAAAGCGTAGCATACTGGGAGATATTGGAGAAGTGTTCCGCGGTTACAGCCAGGAGTTCATGGCTTCCCCTCAAGGCACGGAGCTTGCGGTCCTGCCAGGCTTGTCCATGCCGCTACTCCAGCCCGTGAAAGAGAGTCTCCCGAAGTGACTACCTTGGCTCCCCACGACAGTCGAAAGCGCGCTTTTGATCTTCGCGCCGCGCTCAGGAGTGTCCTCTCGCTAGAAGACTGGCTCGCGTTATTGCTTGTCTTCATGGCTGCGGCGATGTATCTCTGGCCAATCGCCGGCTTTTCAGATGATACTGATGAGGGCGTCTACTGGCAGTCCTTGCGCGCCATGGCGGCGGGCCACCCGCTCTTCTCCTCGGTTTTCTCGTCTCAGGCGCCGCTCTTCCTGCCCAGCGTCTTTCCTTTCTACATGGCGTTTGGCCAGACCATCGCCGCCGCGCGCATCGGAATCGTGATTTACGCTCTGGTGGGTGTCGTGGCGATCTACTGGCTGGGCTCCATGATAGGCGGCAAATGGACAGGACTGATCGCCGCCATGCTGCTTGTCGTGGACTTCCATTACGCGCTTCAGGCGCGCACCTTACAGGCGGATGTCCCAGCTGTCGCGATTGAGATACTCGCGGTCGCGCTGGCCGTCGCGGCGTCGCGCCACTTCGGACGTTGGCGGCTCGCGCTGGCCGCGCTGGCGGGCGCAGTGACCGCGGTGGCGACGCTCATGAAGCTGGTGGAGTTTGTCGCGCTTGTCCCGATTGCGCTCTATCTGGGCGCGCCTTTGCTGCGCGCGTTTGACGGCGGTGAAGGCCGCATACGCCGCCCAACGCCAGTCGGGTTGCGGATCGGCGCATACGCGGCGGCGCGCGATCTGGGGCTGGTCGCGGCGGCTGGCATTGGCGCGACCTTGATCGCGCTAGCGCCGTTCGCGGGCAGCTTCGGCGCGCTGTGGCATCAGGCGGTCGCGTTCCACCTTGCCGCCGCTCGCACGCAGAGCGCCTCGCTCATAGAAAATATGCACGTCCTGCTTCATGAAGGCCGGTGGGAGGGCGTTACCGCCGCGCTGGCCCTGGGCGTGGCGCTGTGGCGGCGTGACTGGCGCATAGGGCCACCACTGCTCTGGCTGGTGGCGTCCATGTTGATTCTCGTCCGGCAGGTCCCGCTCTTTGAGCACATCGCCATCATCATGGCGCCGTGCATGGCGCTGATGTCGGGGCTGGCGCCAGCCATGCTCGCGCCCGTCGCGACACGCGCGCCGGGTCGCTGGCTAGCGCGGGCGATGATTCTGATCACGCTCATCGTATTCGCGGGTAGCGCGTACATCGCCCTCGAGACTACCCGGCAGGCGGCGCTCGCGCAGCCATCCCGGTTGACGCAAGCGCAGATGGCCGCCATCCAGTCGTTTACCACACCCGGCGAAATTATCGTCACGGATGACCAGTACGCCGCCGCCGCCACGGGCCACGACGTGCCGCCCGAATTGGTGGACACCTCGTTTGTCCGTGTCACGTCGGGCTACCTCACCGCCGCGCAGCTCGAAGCGATCATCACTCGTGACCATATCCGCGTCGTCGTTCTCGCTACAGGCCGTCTCTCAGTCGTGCCTGGTTTCATGCCCTGGCTTAAGGAACACTATCAGAAGATGGCGGACTTCGGCGATGGAAACGCGCTCTACGTGCGGCTCACGCCAGGCCAGACAGGCTCCTAGCGCGTCGTTGCCGCAGGAGGTGGCGGCCGATGTTTCTGATTACTCTGCCGGGGCTCCAGGTGTGCGGCGATGCGTGACGCCCGCTCACCACGCGCGCAGGCGCGCGGAACCTGGCAGCGACCGCAAGACAAGGGCGACGGAGACGCGCCGGCGCGCTGTCAGCGCCTGGCGCTTGACTCCAGCGGCGGATACGTGGATGGGCGCTCGCATGTGGTCCCGCGTACCGCATGGGGTGATATTCGGCGTTCATGCGCTAGCGGCGGGGTGAGCGCTTCCCCCCGGTTGAACCATGAAGCAAGTCATTCCCCAGCTTGCGACCCCGGTTTAATGCGCTGTCGTCATTGTCGCGTCACCAATGGTGAACGCCGCGCCACCCAGACTGATAATCCGTATAGTCACAGAGCCAGACTTGCCCGCCACACTCAGGCTGGTATGCGTGACACCATTCGTCAGCGCGACCGGTGTGGTGACGCCATTGACGACGATCTCCGCATAGGCGACGGGGTCCTGTGACACGCTGGATATGCTCAACGTGACATCATATTTCCCCGAAGGAAACGTATCGGTCAATGTCGCCAGCGCCTCACCGGCGGTATGCGCCGGAACGACAAGCTGCTGGGCCACATCATCCCATCGCGCGGAGCCAGTGAGCGCGTAGGGACGGCTGACAGGCTCCCCCGCCACCTGCTCGCCGGGTAGCGTAGCCTGGCTGAACGATGGCGGCACGGGATAGAGCCAGACCCCGCCGACGTGTAGTGGGGCCTCACGCAAGAACTCCAGGTAGGCGCGGCATGCCGTGAAGTAGCGCTCCTGCACGACAATGTCATTGACACGCTCCGTCGCGACATACTGCTCCATGTAATACTGATAGGCGTTAGCGGCGGCCGCTGTTTGTGGCTGCGGCAAGGCCGGCTGCCCGTTATGGATCTCGTTGGCGCTGAAAAGCAGGTTGACTGGAAGCGCATTCTCTGGTGGCGGGGTGAATCCTCCGTATCCAGAGGTGAGATTGAAGGAGTAGTTGGCCGCCTGTTGCCAGAGCATATCAGTGCGATCGAAATTCAGGGGGAGGATCCACACATTGTCATTGGGCTTGATGTACTGTTGATACATCGTCGTGCTGAAAAACGGAGGAACATCCACCGGCGAGAAAAAGACACCCGTCTGCAGGTTCGGAATGAGGACAAGTGTGAGAGCCAGGCCAAGAGCGATTTTAACCACTTGCCGCCTGACATTATTCGCCAGCCACAATGCCGCCATGATGGCGCCAATGAGATCCACGAACATCGCATAGCGAACAGGCAACGATTTCTGGATGAGCGGAAGCCGGAAGACGAGCCGCATCGGAGACGGGATTGTTGGGACATGCGCGATGAAAAGCGTTGGCCCCAGGGTAAAGGCGACGCCGATCAGCGCCAGAAGGATAAGCGTCCTGTCGAAGGGCTTGACCCAGCGTCTGATGGCAAACACGATCATCAGCAGCGCCAGCGGCAAACCAACATAGGTATCGCATTCCGCCTGGTTTCCGCAGGAGAGCGGGACCGCATGGAAGTACTTATAGAACGGCAGGAATACCCGCGTCGGGACGACGAAGCCAAGCGCATCGCCTGAATAGGCGAAGATCGGGTGGACTTCGCCTTTCGAATACCCGATGGCCATGTAGTAGAGGTAGGGCGTGAGCGCAAGGGCCGTAATAAGGAAAGCGATTGTTAACTCGACAGCCAGTGTCAGCGTTTGCCGCCGCCGGTCGGCGCCGATAAGCAGATACAATCCTAAAGCGAGATACGCGAAGATGGCGATCAAGGCGAACTCTTCGACTGATATCAGAAACAGCGCCAGCAGCGGCAGCGGCGTCAACGCGAGGTAGCGTCCGCGGCTGATGCGTCCTTCATAGCGCAGCGTTGCGAGATAAAGAGCGATGGGCGCCGGAAAGAGGACGATGAGATGAATATGCCCTGTCGCCTGCGCGAGCATATAGCCGGAAAAGCCGAAGAGATAGCCGCCGACGAGCGACGCCCAGATCTGCCTGGTCAGATGATAGCAAAGGATAAAGGTCGCCCAGGCTGTCAGCGCGAAAGACAGAATCACCCAGCTATTGTAGGCGACGACGACGCCTGAGGTCGCGGTAATCGGCAGCGCCAGAAGTGACAGCCCCGGCAGTGAGGTTTGCCAGCTCAGGTTGTAGCCATACGCATGCCACATCTTGTACGTGATGAACGGATTGAGTCCGTGCGAGACGGCATACGGCCACCACTTCAGATACCAGAGGTTCTGTCCAAAATCCGAGATTCCAGCGTTGATCGCCATCGTGCCAAAGTGGCTGTGGATGGGCCACCAGAAATACGCGAGCGCGATGAGCATATAGATGAGGAGCGCTGATACACCCGGCGCCCATCGCGCCTCTCTCTGAAAGCGCGCCCACCGCTTGGCGCCTGATAGCCACCGTGTCACCGAAGGAGCGGCGCCAGGCTCGGCTACGGACGCCAGTCCGCCCGATGCCGCCTTGACGCGCGGGCGCTTGACAGTGTCCGCTGGATCATCCATAAGCATACGCGCGCTTCTCCAAAGCTATTCGCCACGCACAGCGGGGATGCGGAGATAGTTCATCATCTTCGTTTCCCTCCGCCCACGGGTGATGGTGTCGAGAATGAGGCCATTGGAGAAGCTGATGCAGGCCAGCAGAAACATGCCAACGATGACAAAAAGTGTCGGAAATCGCGGCACCAGACCAGTCTGGAAGTAGGTAATAGCGAGTGGCACGGAGAGCCCCAGGGCCACGACCGTGAGGAAGAATGAGATAAGCGAGAAGAAGAGCAGCGGCCGCTCCTGACGGAACAGGTCAAGGATATAGAGCAAAATCTTGCGCCCGTCGTGGAAGGTGTTGAGCTTGCTGTGCGACCCTTTCGGACGACCGCGGTATACAGTGCGCACGTGCGCGATAGGCATCTGCAGTTCGAGCGCGTGCACCGTCAGCTCAGTCTCGATTTCGAACCCCTTTGTCAGCGAGGGAAATGATTTTACATAGCGGCGCGAGAAAACCTTATAACCAGAGAGCATGTCTTCGATACGGTTACCAAACAGGAATTTAACCATGCTCGTCAGCAACGCGTTGCCAAGCTGATGGCCGGCGCGGTAGGCTGGCTCACCCTTCTCGCTTACCCGCACGCCATTCACCATGTCGCGGGAGCCAGTGGCGGCCAGCGTGATCATCTCGATCGCTTGCCGCGGCTCATATGTGCCATCGCCATCTACCAACACATAGAAGTCGGCCTCAACATCGCGGAACATGCGCCGCACAACGTTTCCCTTCCCCTGAAGGGGCTCGTGACGGACGATCGCTCCAGCCTCGGCGGCCACGCGCGCTGTGTCATCGCTGGAATTGTTGTCATAGACATAGACACGCGCATCGGGAAGCGCTTCGCGGAACCCGCGCACAACAGGGCCAATGGTCAGCCCTTCGTTATAGCAAGGAATAAGCACGGCCACTTCATAGCGGGGGAGCCGCGCCGTGGATGACGCTTCGAGTCCCCGCGTCAATGCTGGCTGCTTGTAAGCAGCGGCCCGCGCGCGTGGCAGCGTGACAGCGGAATCATCTGGATAATTCATACACTGCTTGCCACCTCAACAGGCTTTCTTGGAAAATTCATTTTTGGAGAAAGCCAGGCTGTCATGGTCGGCGCAATAGCGCCTCCTTCACAATAGGCGGAAATATGCGCACAAAGACATAGGCCCACCCCACTACATACTTCAGAACGCGGAATTCCAGGGTGGGTAACAGATCACCCTCACAAACCCTACCCCAAAAGCGGCGCGCTGACTGGGCGGATGAGGTGGCGGGGCCGCCTGGCGTGCCGATACCCGCCGCCAACTGGCACGGCATTCGCATGGGGTTTCGCATACCGTGTATGACACCCGGAAAAACAATGGCGTGACGATGGCATAGAGGCCACCGGGCGGAAGAAAATCCGTCGCCCGTCAACATATGGCGGCGCATGCCTGCCCAGACGCGCCGCATGATGTGAGGACCATTCCCGGCGCACAGATAAAAACAGGTCAAGCCGCGCAGGCGAGCATGGATGGCGTTCGCCCGCTCCTGACCCGCGCCTGGCGGGCGCGCATGTAAAGGAAGGCTTTCCTTTGGCGTCTCCAGTATCTTGGATAGCGACAACGCGCGACCAGACACGCGCCAGCGAGCCGCGCGCCACACCCAGGCGCGGGGGCGGCGCGCTCCAGGGCTGGCTCGCCGCGCTGCTGGTCCTGATCGCCGCCGCGCTGTATCTCTGGCCCATCGCCGGTTATACCCGCGATTACGATGAAGGCGTCTACTGGCAGTCCCTGCGCGCGATGGCGGCGGGCCACCCGCTCTTCTCCTCGGTCTTCTCCTCACAGCCGCCCATGTTCCTGCTCAGCGTCTATCCCTTCTATATGGCGTTCGGCCAGACCATCGCCGCCGCGCGCATCGGCGTCGCGATCTTCGCTCTGGCGGGCGTCATCGCGATGTACTGGCTGGCGTCCCAGATAGGCGGCCCGTGGGCCGGGATCATCGCCGCGGCGCTGCTCGCTGTGGACCCGCATTATCTGCGTCAGGCGATCACCTTGCAATCGGAGGGGCCAGCGGTCGCGCTGGAGATTCTGGCGGTGGCGCTGGCCGTCGCGGCCTCGCGGCGCGCCGGGCGCTGGCGAATGGCGCTCGCCGCGCTGGCGGGCGTCGCGGTGGCCTATGGAACGCTCATCAAGCTGCTGGATGTCGTCGCGCTCGTCCCCATCGCGCTCTATCTGGGCGCGCCACTGTTGCGCGCGCTTGACAGCGGCGCCGGCCGCATACCCTGGCCTTCGGCGGCGGGGCTACGGATGGGTGTCCGCGCGGCGGCGCGTGACCTGGGGCTGGTCGCGGCGGGCGGCGCCATCGCGACGGTGATCGCGCTGGCGCCTTTCGCCGGCGTTTTTGGCGCGCTCTGGGACCAGGTGGTCGCCTTCCACCTCGCCGCCGCTCACACCGAGAAGTGGCCGATCGGGGGCAATCTGCGCACCATACTTGGCGGGTTCAAGTGGATAGGCGTCCCCGCCGCGTTCGCTGTGGCCGTGGCCTGGTGGCGGCGCGACTGGCGCATGGCGCCGCCGCTGCTCTGGCTGCTGGCCTCCGTCGCGCTGCTGGAGCGGCAGGTCCCGCTCTTCGATCACCACATCGTCATCATCGCGCCATGCCTGGCGCTGATGGTCGCGCTGGCGCCGGACACGCTCGGCCCCGTCGTGGGCCAGGCGATGGGGCGCTGGCTGGGACTGGCGGTAATGGTGGCCACGCTGGCGGTTTTCATGGTCACCGCTTACCAGGGCGCTGACGCGGCGCGAGCGGCGGCGCGAGGCCCAGACGCCGCAGCCCAGGCGCAGATCGCCGCCATCCGGTCCTTCACCACGCCTGGCGAGATCGTCGTCACCGACGACCAGTACGCCGCCGCCGCCGCTGGCCGCAGCGCGCCGCCTGAGCTGGTGGACACCTCGTATGTCCGCGCCGCGTCAGGCTACCTGACCGCCGCGCAGATCGAAGCGATCCTCGCGCGCGACCACATCCGCGTCGTTATTATGGGCACGGGGCGGCTCAGCGCCGTCACAGGCTTCGATTCCTGGCTTCACGCGCACTACCGGAAGCTGGTGAGCCTCGGCGATGGTCAGGACGCGCTCTACGTGCGGCTCGCGCCAGGCCAGACGGTCGCCTAGCGGCGGCGCGGCGCTCCTGCTCACAGAAACAGATACGCGGCGATGGTCGCCAGCGGCACCGCCACCAGCAGCGCCCAGTCTACCGCCCGCAGGCGGCCCTCGTGCAGCAGCGTCGCCTCGCCAGTGGCGCCATAGCCGCGCGCCTCCAGCGCGACCGCCAGCCCGGCGGCCCGCCGCAGCGCGCCCTCCGTCAGCGGCGTCACCAGCGTCGCCACGCCGCGAATGCGTGACGCCAGCGATCCAGTGGTAAACTCCGCGCCGCGCGAGACCTGCGCCTTGATGAGCTGGTTCGCCTCCTGTGTCAGCGTGGGTACGAAGCGGAGCGCGATCAGCGCGACAAGCGCGAATTCATCCGCTGGCAAGCCCATCCGGCGCGCGGGACGCAGCAGCAGCGAGACCGCCTCCGCCAGCGCCACCGGCGTCGTCGTCAGCGTGAGCGCCACTGTCCCCAGAAAGAGCAGCAGGAACGTCGCCGTCGAGGAGACCGCGAACCACAGCCCGTCATAGGTGACGACAATCTCGACCGGGAACGTCACGCCATGAACCGCGAGCGTGAGCGGGCCAAACGTCCGCCAGGTCGGGCCGGTGGTCCAGATTAGAATGAACGGCAGCCCGATCGCCAGCAGAACCAGCAGCAGCCGGATACGCCGCGCGAGATAGCTGGCGGTGACGCCGCTCGCCAGCAGCGTGGCGAGCAGCAGCAGGAACGCCAGCCCGTAGACGCCATAGTGAAATTCTTTGTGATTGGCCAGGAAGAAGCTCAGCGCCAGCCAGCAGAGCAGCAGCAGCTTGGTGCGCGCCCGCAGCCGGTGGACGAAGGTGGCGCCCGGAATGTACGAGCCGATGGGCAGATTATCCAGCATGGCGCTCATCGCCTCCCAGCGGAACGGACGGTTCGCGCTCCATGCGCGGGTAGGCGTCCACCATCAGCGACGCCGCGAGCGCCTCTCCCAGCGCCTCCACGGTGAGCGCGTCCGGCTCCGCTGGCAGCAGCCCGCGCGAGCGCGCCAGCCCGGCCACCTGCGCCAGCGGCGGCTCCAGCAGCCCGCAGGCCGCCAGGTCCTCGCCGCGCTGGAAGACCTCATCTGGCGTTCCACTCAGCCGCAGCCGCCCCTCGCGCAATACAAAGACCCGCTCCGCCAGCGCCACGACCTCACTCATATCATGCGAGATGATAAGCAGCGTCAAGCCCTCCTGGCGGCGCAGCTCGCGCAGCGTGGCGTAGATCTCCTCGCGGCCCTCGGCGTCCAGCCCGGCGCTCGGCTCATCCAGCACAAGCGTCCGCGGGCGCATCGCCAGCGCGCCCGCCAGCGCCACCCGCCGCCGCTGGCCACTGGAGAGCGCGAACGGGGAGCGCGCCAGGAAAGCGTCATCGTCGGGCAGCGCCACCGCTCGCAGCGCCCAGCGCGCCCGCTCGCGCGCCTCGCGCGGCTTCATCATGAGCTGGCGCGGGCCAAACGCGACATCCTCGCCAATCGTTGGCGCGAAGAGCTGCCCCTCCGGGAACTGGAACAGCAGCCCCACGCGCCGCCGCAGCTCGCGCAGCTCCCCACCGCGCAGCCCGCGCGCCGTCAGCTCCAGGTCATCCACCACCACGCGCCCCGCCGTTGGCGTAATGAGGCCGTTGAGCGTCTGCGCCAGCGTGGATTTGCCCGAGCCGGTCAGGCCCACAACCGCCACGCACGAGCCTTCCTCCACGAACAGGCTCACGTCACGCAACGCCAGGCGCTCCGCCGGGCTGCCCGCGTTATAGATCACTGTCAGCGCGTCCACCAGGATCGTCATCTCGCCATTCCCATCACCAGTGTTTCGCCATGAATCACGCCCGCCGCGAGCGCAACCGCTCCAGCGCGGCCACCAGCTCCTCTGGCGTCAGCGCGTCTGGAGGAACCGGCAGGCCGCACGCGCGCAGCGACTCCACCAGCCGCGCCGTATCCGGTATCACCAGTCGCAGCGCGCGCATGCGATCGAGGTTGGCGAAGGCGATGTCCGGCGGCTCATCCAGCGCGACGCGGCCTTCCTCTAGCGCCACCACGCGGCCCGCCAGCGCGGCTTCCTCCAGTGAATGGGTCACGTGAAGCACCGTCAGGCCGTGCTCGCGGTTCAGGCGCAGCAACAGGCCAACAATATCGCGCCGCGCCATCGGGTCGAGCATCGCCGTTGGCTCGTCGGCGATGAGCATGCGCGGCTCCAGCGCCAGCGCCCCGGCGATGGCCAGCCGCTGCCGCTGCCCGCCGGACAGTTCCCAGGGCGCGCGCCCAGCCGCCTCACTCAGCCCCACCGCCGCCAGCGCCAGCGCGGCGCGCGTGCGGACCTCCGCCAGGGGCAGCCCGCGCGCGGCCAGGCCCCAGGCGACATCATCCTCAACTACCGTCGCGATGATCTGGTTGTCTGGGTCAGGGAAGATCATCCCAACCAGTTCACGCACGCGGGCGCGCGACTCCGCTGAGGCGGCGTCCAGCCCCGCGACCGTCACCACGCCGCGCTCTGGCGCGAGCAGCCCGCCAATCACGCGCGACAGCGTGGACTTTCCGCTGCCATTGTGACCCAGCAGCGCCACGTATTCACCTTGCCCGATGCGCAGCGAGATGTCACGCAGCGCGGGCCGCCCGGCGCCGGGATAGCGATATGTCACCCCTTCGACTATCACGTCAGCCCTGCCGGCGGCGCCGGAAAGCGGCGCGAGCGTGCGCGGCTCCTGGTCCTCGCTCATCGTGGCGCCGCCGTTTCCGATGGCGGGAGCCCCACCGCGCGTGTAGTCAGTTCCGCGCGCAGCCGGACCATACGGCGGCGGCGCGCGACCCGGCGCGCCAGCCACACTGGCCCCCACAGCGGCGCTGTCACCACCCGCAGCGCCAGCGTCACCACCCAGGTCAGGGGCGCCAGCGCCAGCCCGCCCAGGCGGAGCGCCCGCCAGGCCCACGGCGGGGGAAACGGCTTGACCGCATGTCCAAGCGCATAGGCGGTCGTGCTGGCGACAGTGTAGTACAGCACGACGGTTGGCAGCGCCAGCGCGGCCACATAGACAGCGAACATCGCGACCCAGTAGCGCAAAATGAACGCCGTCACGCTCGCCACCCACGGAGCGACGCGCGCCCAGAGCGTCTGGGCGCCCAGGAGCGCCGCGCTGGTCTGGAGCAGCCACGTCAGGCTGGTGAGCGCGTTGCGGAGCTCCAGGTAGAGGTCGCGCAAAGGCAGGCCGAGCGCGAAGATCGCGGCGAACGCCGCGACATACGCGACCAGCGTCACCAGCAGGGTTCCCAGCGCGATGGCGGTGAGCGGACGCCACCGCCGGCGCATCGCGATCCCCATCGCCATGCCGACCAGCGCCTGAAGGCTAAGCCGCCAGCCAAAATGCGGCCCGGCGAGCGCCGACATCAGGAAGCCCGCGACGAGCGCCGCCAGCAACGTAACACGCGCGCCACGTCGGAGGTAAAGGATCGCGAATGGAGCGGGCGTCAGGGGGATAAACGCGTTTCCGAGCAGAGGAATGTAGATCGAGGCGAGATCGAGCGTCAGACTGACATCCGTGAGCAGACCGGCCTCCGCCAGGCTGAGCGCGCCAGCCCAGGGCGATTGGCGGCTCGCTCCCGGCTCCTCCGGAGCGTCTGCCGCGTCCTCAGGCGCGCTCCTCTCAATCGCTGTCTCATCCATCACGAGCGCCCGCCGGGGGGAACAGGCGGCGAAAGCGCGCCCAGCCAAAGTTCACAGCCGCAGCATAGCACGCCAGGCGCCGGCGCGCGAAGCTATCTGGTACTCACAGACGGCCAAAGCGCGGAAAAACAGCGGTGGGGACGCCTCCCAACCGGGAAGCGTCCCCACCGGGAGGGCGGCGCGCCGAGACGTGTGGCGGTCAGCGGCGCGCGCCCAGGCCGTATATCCTCGGGAAGAGGTCTAGTGGGCCGCGATGTACATGTTCTGCCAGGACTCGTTCGGGGTCAGACCGCCAGCGGTGACCGTGAAGCCTACTACGTAGGGCTTGGTCTCCCACCACGTCGTCGCCTGATAGAGCGGCAGCCACGCGACTTCCTTCACCAGGATCTGCTCAGCCTGCTGGTACTGCTGCAGGCGCGCGTTCAGGTCCGGATTCGCGTCGGCGGCCTTCATCAGCTGATCCGCTGTCGGATCGCAGGCGTAGCCCGCGTTGTAGGCGCTGTCACAGGCCAGGTTGGTCGTCAGCCAGTCCTGCGGGTCCGGGTAGTCCTCGATCCAGCCAATGGACCAGAGCTGGACCGAATGCGCCGACATCTTCTGCAGCAGCGTGTTGAAGTCCACCGAGGTGATCGTGATTGGGTAGTTCGGCATCGCCGTCAGCCACATCTGCTGGATCGCAGCGGCCTGGTTCTGCTCATCCGTGCTGCCCGACGCGATTGTCAGCGTGACCTTGGGGCACTTGCTGAAGTCCGTCGCCGTGCCGCACTTGGTGTCGGTGGCATAGGCCGTGGCCAGCTGGTTGGCCAGCTGGGGGTTGCCCTTCAGGTTCTGCGTGCCGTCCGGGCCGACCAGCGCGGGGTTGTAGCCCGGCATGCCATCAGGCACGATGTGGTTGGTCGCCTGCACGGTGCCGTGCCAGACACTTGTCGCGTTCGTGACCTTGTCAATCGCGATGTCGAACGCCTGGCGCATGCGGACGTCATTGAACGGCGCCATCTTCCAGTTCATCGCGTAGTAGAAAATCGCCTGCGTCGCGATCTGGTGGAAGCCCGCGTGCGTCTTGGCCTGCGCGATCTTCGAGGCCGGCGCGGAGCCAACGTCCGCCTGGCCAGCCAGGTAGGCGTTGTAGGCCGTGTTGGTGTCCTTGTAGAACGTCACGTCCACTTCACGCAGCTTCGGCTTCTGGCCCCAGAAGGCGTCGTTGCGCGCCAGGTTGAGGTGGCCAGTGTGGTCCCACTTGATGACCTTGAACAGGTCGCCGCCAAAGCCATTGCCGTCCGCCAGATGCTCGGTCCACTTGGCGCCATACTGGTTGACCAGCTGCTCCGGCACCGCGAAGGAGGTCGGATAGGTCATGGCGTACAGGAAGTACGTCGCTGGCTGCGCCAGCTGGACCTTCAGGGTGTAGTCATCCGGCGTCGTGATCGAGTCGCCAATCAGCGTCTGGATCGGGCCGGTGATCTTGCCGGTGTTGGTGTCACAGGTCTCGGCGTTGAAGTCCGCCGCGTCCTTGATCGCGTACAGATAGTACGCGGCGCCGAACGCGTTGCAAGGGTTCTCAGCGCGGTCCATCGAGAACGCGTAGGTCTTGGACGTAATCGGCGTGCCGTCGCTCCACTTGAGATCGTGGCGCAGCGAGAAGGTCCAGGTCAGACCGTCTGAGCTGACCGCCGGCAGCGCGGTGGCCGCCCACGGAACCGCCTTCAGGTTCTGGTCGAGTTCGACCAGCCCGGGGAAGAGCACTTCGACCTCTGAAACCGAGAAGACGTCGGTCGCGTTCGGCGGGTCGAGGGTCTTGACATCGGTGACGCCCGCGCCCTGCAGATGCAAGACCTGTTGGCTGTCGGGGGCGGCTCCCGTAGTGTTTGTGCCGCCACAGCCGGCCAGCAGCAGCGCGAGGCTGCCGGCCAGCGTGAAAACGCTGGCCAGCGTGGCTTTGCGTGCGCCCAGTCGCATGCGAATATAACCTCCTACATCGTGCCTGGCGCAAATTCATGCCAGACAACAATACCCGAGGGATCTGAAGCGGCCAGGCGCGAATGCGCGCGGCCAGCCTCAGACACCACAACCTGGACCATGAGAAAAAACGTTCACGGCTCCAGGATGCGGGATGGATTCCGGCGTGTTGTTGCGCGACTACGCCAGAACCCGGATGACGCCACAGGCGTCGGCCGAGCCAGGCGCGCCACGAGCGACCGCGCGTTTTCAGGTTGCCACACCATCCAAAAACGCGGACGGGCCGCGCGTTTCCTCAGCCACCGCATGGTGGATTCGGAGCGCGCCTGATATACGACTTACCAAGACTACGTCGCGATTGTGAAAAACATCACACAAGGCCGCCAGGTATTTTTCATCTGGCTGGCAAGCGGGGTAGCTTTGGGCATACGCCAAACGCCTGAAAATGAGCGGTCCCCCGCCTCGTCGCCGCGCCCGGGCAGCCGCCCTGAAAAAGCGCGTTTTTCGCGATGAGGCGGGGAACCGTGACAGCGAGGGAGCGCGACGTGACGTGTGGCGATCAGCGGCGCGCGCCCAGGCTGTATATCCCCTCAGGTGAGGTCTATCTCGTTGCGCTCTCTGACGTCTAGTGCGCCGTCAGATACATCGCCTGCCAGGACTCCTTCGGGACCAGGCCGCCAGCGGTGAGCGTGAAGTTGTGCAGGTATGGCTTGACTTCCCACCAGGCTGTCCCCTGGTCAATCGGCAGCCAGCCAACTTCCGTGACCAGGATCTGCTCGGCCTGCTGATACTGCTGCAGGCGCGCGTTCAGATCTGGATTCGCGTCGGCTTCCTTCATCAGCTTGTCCGCCGTCGGATCGCAGGCCAGGCCTGAGTTGTAGGCGCTGTCGCAGGCCAGGTTGGTCGTCAGCCAGTCCTGCGGGTCCGGGTAGTCCTCGATCCAGCCAATCGCCCAGAACTGGACCTTGTTCGCTGACAGGTTCTGCAGCAGCGTGTTGAAGTCCACCGAGGTGATCGTGATCGGGTAGTTCGGCATCGCCGCCAGCCACATCTGCTGCGCCGCCGCCGCCTCATTCTGGGTATCCGTGCTGCCTGACGGGATTGTCAGCGTGACCTTGGGGCACTTGCTGAAGTCCGTCGCCGTGCCGCAGCCGGTCGAGGTGGCATAGGCCGTGGCCAGCTGGTTGGCCATCTGGGGGTTGCCCTTCAGGCTCTGCGTGCCGTCCGGACCCTTCAGGTTCGGGTTGTAGCCCGGCATGCCGCTCGGCACAATGTGGTTGGTCGCCTGCACGGTGCCATGCAGAACCGTGTTGGCGATTGATTCCTTGTCCAGCGCGATGGCGAACGCCTGGCGCATGCGGACGTCATTGAACGGCGCCATCTTCCAGTTCATCGCGTAGTACGCGATGTCCTGGACGCCAATCTGGTGGAAGCCCGCGTGCGTCTTGGCCTGCGCAAACTTCGAGGCTGGCGCGGAGCCCACGTCCTGCTGGCCGGCCAGGTAGGCGTTGTAGGCCGTGTTGCTGTCCTTGTACATTGTGTAGTCTACTTCGCGCAGCTTCGGCTTCTGGCCCCAGAAGGCGTCGTTGCGCGCCAGGTTGAGGTGGCCAGCGTGGTCCCACTTGATGACCTTGAACAGGTCGCCGCCAAAGCCATTGCCGTCCGCCAGATGCTCGGTCCACTTGGCGCCATACTGGTTGACCAGTTGCTCCGGCACCGCCCATGAGGTCGGATAGGTCATGGCGTACAGGAAGTACGTCGCC
>JAKAIY010000027.1 GCA_021814145.1 Chloroflexota bacterium | reverse complement strand
GCTCCATGATCGAGAAGATGCCCCAGGTGCTGTTTTCGCGGCAGGCCCTGCCATAGGCTTCTGTCTCAGGGCCGGGGATGTCGATCAGGAACTCATCAGTCAGCCATTTGGCGACATTCAAGCCTTGCGTGCTGTACTCCGGGAACACGATCAATTCCATTCCTGGATAGCCCGCCTTCGTGGCATAGGTCGCCTTGACGATGGTTTCGATTTGCTTGTCAATGTCCGCTCGTGAGTTCACGATAGGGACTGGGTACTGAATCAGACACCCCAGAAACCCTTCAGTTGGCTTGCTTGTTGTGCCAACGCTTCCCATGTTGACGCTCCTTATTGAAGGCTTGATGCGACGAACGTTATTGATCCGGAAAGGATCACGCTTCTTTCGCTAGCACCTCCTTTGTCTATCGTTCCTGAATACGCGGCGCGGTCAGCGACGGCAAGCGCCTCTATGACGCCATTCGACCGTCAGGAAGGCGAACGCGCGCGCCACGCCCGCCGGGATATGAGGGATAGGGATACAGCGCATTCTGGGCGGTTGGATAGGGAATCTGGGTCTGCTGTCCATACACCGGAAGCTTACGTGCGGAGATGGGTTGCTGGGGTATGAGCGCAAGGCGGTTATCCACAACGTGGACGTCAATCGCGCCCTGGCCTGGCGTTTGGCTCCCGAGCAAGAGCTCGGCAAGCGGTTGAAGCAGGAAGCGGCGTATCGCCCGTTTTAGGGGGCGCGCGCCGTATTTCACATCAAAGCCACGCTCGACCAGAAACGCTCTGGCGTCACTATCGAGGTTCAGCGTCAATCCGTGGCGCTCCAACAGTCGCGCGTTGATATCGCGGAGCTGAAGATCAACGATCTCGCGCAGGTCTTGCCGATCGAGCCAATGAAACACGACCGTCGCATCTATGCGGTTCAGAAACTCCGGAGCAAACTCGCGGTCGAGCGCGACTTGCGCCACATACTGTCTCGCATGCTCCCGGGAATCCGGGAAGGTGTCGCTGTCCTGCTGCGCGCTGGGCGATGGCGCATCGTCCTCACGCCAGCCGGCGACCTCTTTCAGCGCCGCCGATCCAACGTTGCTCGTCATGATGATGATGGTATTGTGAAAATCAATCTCCTGCGTCCCAGAGGCAAGACGCAGCAAGGCATTATCGAAGATCTGAAGTAGCGTCTGGCGTACGACGGGGTGCGCCTTTTCAATCTCATCCAGCAGCAGGATGCCTGGCCGCTGGAACCCTCCCTCGATGAGGCGCTTATCAAGCAGCGTTTCATTTTCGTGGCTGCCGATGTAGCCCGGTGGCGCGCCAGCAAGCGAGGCGGCGTAATGATGCTCCGCCAACCCACTCATATCAACGCGGCAGAATGCGTCCACCTTTCCGTGGATAGCCAGTGAAAGAGCCCGCACGGTCTCCGTCTTGCCTACCCCCGTTGGGCCAAGAAACAGGAGGACAGCCAGTGGCGCCCGCGGATCATTGATCCCAGCCTGCGCTAGCAGAAGCGCGCGATAAATCTCGTCAAGCGCTTCGCGCTGGCCGATGATACGCTCCCGCAGGATAGCGGCAATCTCGTCGCAGTCCATATCTGCCTTGCCTCATTGTGCGCTGGCGAGCTATGCGAACCCGCAACGGCGTATGTTAGACACGAATGACTCGATCCACAGACTGGCCACGAGCTGTTCTCAAGACGTGTCGCGCCGGGGCGATCCATAACAAGATCCGCGGCTGCGCGCCCGCCTCTCTGGAGAGGCCCGGGCAACCGGTGAACACCCTAACAAGGCGGATAGAAATATGGCTCGTTCGTTATTCCACGGGGCATCTAGCCATAGTCACCGCAAACATGGCTTGACGCCCTCGTTAGGAACAGTGCCAAGACATAGCATGTAGCGTGCCTTTTTAGACAAGCGTTTGACCTTCGCCGCTTCGGACCGGGCGCCCTGGCGCGCCATGATATACTGCCTCCGTCGGCATGGCGACCGGACGTTTCGGCGAAAGTCTGGGCGCGAGTGATAATCAGGAGTGCGTGGTTATGAATCTTTCTTCGCGGCAGGACCTAGTGGGCGCGCTCTCACCGGAGCGTGAGGCGTGGCTGAAAAGCTTCATACGCAGCTTGCCCGACTTCCCCCAGCCGGGCGTCCTCTTCCGCGACATCACGCCACTGCTGCAGAACGCCGAGACGATGCGCTTCACGCTGGAAGCGATCGCCGCACGCTACCGAAACGCGGGCATCCAGAAAGTGGTGGGCATCGAGTCGCGCGGGTTCATCTTTGGCGTGCCGATCGCGTATCTGCTCGGCGTTGGCTTCGCTCCCGTGCGCAAACAGGGCAAGCTGCCCGCGGAGACGATGACCATCGAATACAGCCTGGAATACGGCTCCAATGCGCTGGAGATCCACACGGACGCGCTGCTTCCCGGTGAGCGCGCATTGATCGTGGACGACCTGCTGGCGACCGGCGGCACCGCCGCGGCGACGCGACAACTCGTCGAGCAGGTGGGCGGCGTACCCGTCTCACTGGCTTTCGTCATTGAGCTGTCCGGGCTGAGGGGCCGCGAGCGACTCAACGGCGTGGATGTGTTCAGCCTGCTATCTTATTAAGCGCGGAGCGGAGGCGATGTCCATACTGCTGCATCCGACGCGCGCGACGCATGACCTGCCCCATCCTGGCATCCGTCGCGGCGACCGCATGTATCACCTGCTCTCCGACCTCCTCGGGCTGGAAGGCACGCGGGAGTTGCTGGACGCGGCGCGCGCCTGCGGCATGCCCACCCGCTTTATCCAGTACAGAGGCGCATACCGCGAACATTTCGATGTCCACGGCCCGATGGTGGATATACTGCTCGCGCGCGGCGCGCATCTCGTCACCAACCGTGAAGTCGGTGAACTATTGCGCCTGAAGCGCGCGACAGCCCGGACTCTCGCGGTCAGGGCCAACGAGTGAGCGCGATTCAATCCTCCCAGGCGGGCAGCGCGCAGGCGCAGTCCTGCTGATCGGCGTAGGCAAGCTCGCGCAGCGCCATGTCCAGGTCGGGCGGGTCATCGGGACTGTGGGCGGGAAGCAGCGCGACGAGCGAGCTATAGCGGTCAATCACCGCCAGCGCGGGCAGCGCCGCTTCCGCGCCGAGGTACGCCGTCAGCGCGGCTCCATCTCCATCCATCAGCAGCGGAAACGCCACATCTACGGCACCCAGCAGCCGCCGCGCCGCCGTCTCCCGCGTAAGCGCCAGTGTGACCACACCATAAATCGCCAGATCGTCTGCCCTCCCGGCCAGCGCCAGCAGCCAGGCCGCATTCCGCGCCACGTCTGGTGACGGCAGCAGCGCCAGCAGGATGGGGGCCCGTTGCCGCCACGCCCGCAGCCGCACAAGCGGCGAGCCAGCGGGGCGCGTCGCATCCGCTAGCGTGAAATCAGGCGCCAGAGCGCCGCATGTGGCGCGACGTTCCGGTGTGGTGTGTGTCTTGGTCATGCTCGCATCCCGATCCACTCAAAGCCATGCGCGCGCTACTGGCGCGCTTTCTCGCTCACACTGTACCCATGCATGGCTCCCGGAGGCAACCAGCAAAGCGGCTATGTGGATCGGCCAGCGGGGAGCGCGTATGCTCGCGAACATGCGGACGCCGTGCCAGAATATCACGGCCAGTTGTGGCGCTGGGCTGGCTGACGCTACCGCGCGTGATGAAAGCCGCTGGCCCCAGTGGGTGTCAGCGGTTGAGGTGGTTGGGGTGATCGGCCCCGCCGGAGGATGGAGAAACCGCATGACGCCAGAAGAGGAGCGCGCTCACGCGCCGCCGCTCGCCGCCATGCCCAACGTTCCTGGCCTCCTGCGTGAATAGTTGTCCGCGTCTTCGGCGCCAATCTGCGCTTGACGTATCGCTTGACACCACTGGTACTCTTGTCTATACTGCCACAGGACGCCGTCAGGCAGACCCAGACAGCGCCGGTCAGAAGGCGACTTTAGACGCCTCCTAGCGCTGCTATTCCCCACAGACCGGATCCATAGCGCCGTCCCTGTGTAACGCGGCGCGAGCGTGTCCGGCGTGGGTGAGCGGGGCGAGACGTGTAGAGAGGCCCCACACGCGGGCTGGAGGAATTTTCCCCTGGCTCTTCGGGAAGCGGAGGTTAAGCACCAATGGACTTGAGCGTCGAAGGGAA
The DNA here is from genome assembly GCA_021814145.1 of Chloroflexota bacterium. Lineage (GTDB taxonomy): Bacteria > Chloroflexota > Ktedonobacteria > Ktedonobacterales > JADMIN01 > JAKAIY01. Next base: position 28,208 of record JAKAIY010000027.1, on the reverse strand, counting down.
GTCAGAACGCATACCGCCCGGCTCACATATCCTGCAGCTCTATAACAAGGTGGGTGAGATCTGCGGCGTGACGGCAAAGCTCCTGGAAGCCGGCATCGCCGCCCAGGAAAAGCTTCTCTTCGCCGGGTCGCCGGCTTCCGTCAAAGAGATGGAAGACGCGCTGACGAAAGCCGGTGTGGACGTCGCGGCAGTAGTTCAGTCTGGGCAGCTCGTGTTCCTCTCTGACCGTGATTCGCTGCTTGTCGGCAAGCGTTTCGATCCATATCACCTGCTCTCGACTCACCAGACGTTCATTGCGCAGGCGCTGCGCGAAGGATGGCGGGCCGCGCGTATCTCAATGGATATGACCTGGCTCACCCACGAAGTCGCTACCCCGGAGCAAATCCTCAAGTATGAAGCCGCATCGGATGCGGTGTTCACCTTCCAGAACGCCCCCATTATCGCGCTCATGCATTACGACTACTCCAAGCTCCCTGGTATGCTGGTCGTCGAGTTGCTGAAACTCCACCCCATCGCTGTCGTCGGCAAGTTTATCAAGCGTAACCCGTACTATCTCAATTCTGAGCAGTACCTGCTCAAGATTCTGCGCGTCAGCCGCGAGAAAAACCGTGGCGCGCCCTCTCCGCTCAGTGATAACCCGCTCGAGCGGCTCGCCGAGCGGGCGCGGTAGCCTTCCATTCGCTGTACAGAAAGCGGGCGACGATTGCGCGCCCGCTTTTTTGCGCGCGATGAGGGTCATACCCGAATAGGGCCAGACGCTCTCGTCGCACTGTCCTTCGTCACCAGGGCGCGCCTGCGCCCGCTGAGCGCACATGAGCGCGTTTATGAGCAAACGCATTGTCACACACGCCTTCTCAGTGGGCGGCGTTGTTTTTCGGCAAGCGCCCCCAACAGGCGTCATCGAGATCGCTTTGGTGGGCCGCGGGCGAGTCTGGGCCTTGCCCAAAGGCACACCAGCCCCAGGGGAAACGCGCGAAATGACCGCGCTTCGCGAGGTGCGTGAGGAAACCGGCCTCGATGTCCGCATCATCGATGAGGTGGGAACCATCGAGTATTTCTTCACGCACAAAGGACGCCTCGTGAACAAGCGCGTCTTTCACTACCTGATGATCGCCATAGGTGGAAGTGTCGAGGCGCACGACTTCGAATACGATGAGGCGCGGTGGTTTCCACTTGAAGAGGCGCTGCGGATCCTGGCGTATGAGAACGAAAAGGACATCGTGCGTCAGGCGGAGCCGCTGATACGCGAGTGGCTGGCAAAGCCAGCGGCGGAGCGTGGGGACAACTGAGCGCGTGACGGCGCGCCTGAACCGTCACGATGGCTGGGAGAGGGGATGAAAACGCCGGTTAACGGCTTCCAGCGAGAATCTGATCGCCCATAAGATCCTGAATCTCGCGGAGCCGGCGCTCAGCAAGCTCGACATTTTCGAGCGCCTGCGCGATGATCCGCTCTTCGAGCGTCGGAAATGAGCGCTCAATATCAGGATCGAAGCGATGATCGAGCAACTCCAACGCACGCTGCAGCCGCTCCGCATCATTCAATACGCCAGCCATCGTCCAGTTACCTCAAAACCATTTGTACGCCAAGCGCGCCGTTCGCGAGCCATTTTACTACACAGAGCGCCTGCTGACTCATGAGCAGCGCGGCGCTTAAGCCGCACGAGCGGCGCCATAGTACGATACGCCCCAGGCGCCGCTTCCCTCACACGATAGGCCATACGGCTGGGGCCGCTGGCCTGCCCGCTTTCGCCATAAGTGTACCAGTGTCGCGCAAGCGGGGCAAGCGCGAGAGTTGCGGCCACCGCCGCTCATGTGTTACACTTCCTCTGCGTCAGCTGCGCACCGTCTCCTTCCGGTTTCCTGCGCGGCCCGCGAGCCCCCATAGCTCAGTGGATAGAGCACCGGCCTCCGGAGCCGGGCGCGGGCGTTCGAGTCGCCCTGGGGGCACCCAGGAAACGCCGGTAGATCACATGTGGTCTACCGGCGTTTGCATTACGTTAAAATACCCTCCCCCACACGCCTGTGATGACAAATACGCCCGAAATCAGCGCATCCCCGCGTGGATGACGTCAGTAGCTGTAGTCTTATCGCGCTTCTGGTCCTGCCACACTCTATGCGTCTCCAGTCCTGCTCATCACTGGCGAACCAGCGACGCCCGTCAGGGGCGTCGCGACGGTATTTTTCTCCGCTCCTCTGGTGGCCCTCCGTTTATCCTTGGGGGTATAATCCGACATTGGAGCGCTCGCGCCCATCTTCCGCATGGTCGGTACGGTTGGCGTGCGCGACCCACCCGCACTTCTCTACCGCCGTCAGCGGTTTCATAAGGGGCGGCGACAAGGCGCGCGCGGTAGCGCCGGAAAGGAACAGGCGAGTGAACGCATACGAACAACTGGTGGCGATTCGCGACCGGCTTGAGCAGAACGGGGCTAGCGAGGATAGCATCACCTTCGTGGAGCGGTTCATCAAGCGCGCCGAGCCAGAGCGCGATATGGATATGTCTGTCACACAGAGCGTGATGATTCGCCATCTGCTGCGGCAGCGCGAGGCGCTCGACAACTACGCCATCTACGACGATCTCCAGGAGCTGGTCAGTGAGATGGAGAACCGCCGAAGCGCGCGAGATGAGGACGCCACGCACCCAGCCTGGGAAGAGGAGCGCGCTCCCCGCCCCAAGAGCTATTATAAGGCGCTCAAGGAGCGTGACCAGCAGCGTTGAGTCCAGGATGGGCATTGGACTAGCGCCACTGAGAATCCGCTGAGAGCCACTTCGCCGTCGTAGTGGTGGAGGCTTCGCACCAGTCGCGGGCGCCACCAGCGCGCATGTTGAAACGTAGAGTATGGTGGCGAGAGACCAGTCGCGGCCTCCCGTCCATCTTACGCGCGACACCTTTAAAATGCGAGCTGCGCGACACCGGTTCTTTGCCCGCCACAGGCGCGCAATCTCAGGAGCGATTCAATGGCCACATCAGGGCGTCCAACCTGGTATAAACCAGACGTGGGCCTGTCTATGCGCATGGCGCTTACCATGTTCCTGCTGGGACTTGTCTATGTCGTGTTCGGCTTCATCCTCTATCAGGTGGGCATGCCGCTGGGTTTTCTGATCGTCATCGCAGGCGCTATCGCGTTCACCCAGTTTTTCTTCGCCGATAAGATCGCCTTGCTGGCCATGCGCGCGCGCGAGGTGAGCGAGGCCGAAGCGCCACAGCTACACGAGATGATCGGTCGCCTTGCCGCGCAGTCCAACCTGCCCAAGCCCAAGATCGCCATCGTGGATACCAGCCTGCCCAATGCTTTCGCGACCGGGCGTAGCAAAAATCACGCTGTCGTCGCTGTTACCACGGGCATTCTCAACAGGCTCTCCGCACAGGAGCTGGAAGCCGTCCTCGCTCATGAGCTGACGCACATCATCAACCGCGACATGCTGGTGATGACCATCGCCGCCTTCTTTTCGATGGTGGCCGGGCTGCTCGCGCGCAACTTCTTCTGGTTCGGCGGGGGTTTTGGCTATGGACGCCGGCGCAACGATAATGAGGGCGGCGCCATCATCATCGCCCTGCTCGCCTCGATCGCCGTCTACGCCATCAGCTTCGTGCTGATCCGCACACTTTCGCGCTACCGCGAGCTGGCCGCCGATCGCGGCTCGGCGCTCATTACTGGCGCGCCCGCTAACCTGGCTTCGGCGCTCCTGCGCATCAGCGACGTTAACCAGCGCATCCCGCAGCGCGACGCGCGCGAGGCGGCGTCGTTGATGTCACCGGTCAGCGCGCTCTGCTTCGTCCCGGCGAACGCTCTACGTGGCGAGGACGTCATGACGCTCTTCTCGACCCACCCTTCGACCGAGGAGCGCGTGCGCCGCCTCCAGGCGATGCAGGCGCAAATGGAACAGAGCCAGCGCTTCTAGTTGACAGCGCCCCGCCAGCCGTCCCCGCGTTAGGGAACGGACGATGAGCGGGGCGCCTCATATTGCCCAATGAGCTCTGACAAGCTACAACAAGGAGTCTATGCCGTGAGTATCTTCGACACGCTCTTTGGGCGGCAGAAGCCCACTCCCGCTGGCCCCGACAAGATCTTCGCGATGTCTACCGCGCAAATCACGCTTCAGACCGAGCAGAATCTGACTCCAACCGGCTCGGCGGCCATGTGCTTCAAGGGCATGACCTCCGGGCCGTTCTCTGATATCCAGAAAGAGCTGGAACAGTTGCTCGCGCTCGCCAGCCGTGAAGACCACCTCACCATCAAGCCAGCTGAGGACAATCTGGGCTACCGCTGGTTTGTCTTCACCGGCTCCGATTTCCAGGCGCTTGTTACCGCCATCCACATGGCAAGCTCCACACTGCTGGACCGTGGTTATGGCAGCCAGCTCCTCTTTGCTATTTTCCCTTTCAAGAACGAGCGCGGCAAGGAAATGTACTGGATTTACAACTATAAGCGCAGCTCGTTTTATCCCTTTGTCCCCATGCGCGACGCCAGCGATCCAGCTCGCGCCCGCGACAATGCCGAAGAGTTGCGGCTGAGCGCCGCGCTCGGCAAAGAACTGCCGCTTGAGCGAGAGCTGGAGCGCTGGTTCGCCGTCTGGAATCCTCCTCTCTAGCGTTTTTCCCAACCCGCAAACTCCGCGTGAGGGCGTATAATTCCTTCTCGTAGAGCCGGCCTGCGTCCGCGAGGAGAGTCAGGCCGCCCATAAAAAGCCCGCCACGACTCTGTCCGCGATACCAGCCTACCCGCAAGTCGCTGGAAAACACGCTCAATCGCCAGGGCTCTCCGGCCCAGCGTTGTCGGGGCCACCTGGGGCGCGAGCGTCAATACAGCGCGAGCCGGTCTCGCGGCACGTTGTCCAAGCGCCTGGGGGATGAAAGCTGGAGTCGTTGAGGCGCTGGAATTGTCTTGCGCTTATCAGGGCTACACAGGAGGTTTCCTCGCATGGCGTCGCCATCTCCGCTGGATGGTCTGCGTGTCGTGGACCTGTCGCGCGCGCTGAGTGGCCCGCTCTGCGCCATGCTGCTCGGCGATCTGGGCGCCAATGTCATCAAGGTCGAAGAGCCAGAAACTGGGGATGACAGCCGCCACTGGGGGCCACCATTTCAGAATGGCGAGAGCGCGTATTTTCTGAGCTGCAACCGCAACAAGCGCGGCATAACACTCAACCTCAGGCGCGAGAGCGGGCGTGAGATTCTCTGGCGGCTAATCGAGCGCGCTGATGTCCTCATTGAGAATTTTCGCCCGGGCCTGATGGAGGTGTTCGGCTTTAGCTATGAGGCGGTCCATGTGCGCAACCCGCGTCTCGTCTATTGCTCCATCTCCGCTTACGGGCAGAATGGCCCTGAGGCCAGCCGTCCCGGCTATGACATCATCATGCAGGGAACAACAGGCGCGACCAGTGTCACTGGTGACCCCAACGGCGATCCCTACCGCAGCGGTCTGCCCGTCTGCGACGTGATCTCTGGCCTGATGGCCTCGCAGTCTATTCTCGCCGCGTTGCTGGCCCGCGAGCGCACGGGCCAGGGCCAGCGGGTTGAAGCCACGCTGCTCGGCGCCACCGTCGCCGCCCTGGGAAACTTCGCTTCCAGCTATCTCGTCTCAGGTGTCGCGCCTCGCCGCGTCGGCAACAGCCACCCGCAGATCGCGCCATATGACCTGTTGCGCGCCGCCGATGGCTATATCAACATCGCGGGCGGTAACGACGACATCTTCCGCCGTCTCTGCGTCGCGCTCGACCTGCGCGGCCTGGCGGATGACCCGCGCTTCATGACCAATGCCAGCCGCGTGGCGAACCGCGCCGCGCTGCTCGCCGCGCTTGAGGCGCGCACGAGCCAGGAGCCTGTAGCCAGCCTGCTTGCCACGCTCGACGCCGCTAAAGTTCCCGCTGGCCCGATCCGTGACATGGGCGAGGTTCTCAGTAGCCCGCAGGCCCAGTATACCGGCCTCGTGCGCGAGATTGAGCATCCTACCACCGGCTCCGTTCGCATGGTAGATACGCCACTGCGTCTCTCCGATACTCCCGCGTCGTTGCGTCTTCCGCCGCCCACGCTCGGCCAGCATACGGCGGAGGTCCTGCGCGAGCTTGGGTATGATGACGCCACCATCCTTGCCTGGCGCAAGGAGGGCGTGGCCGTCTAAATCTTCCGCGATCGGAAAATCCTGTCAGGCGCCTTGATCGAAAGCCAGCAGTGTATCAGAGCGCAGCCCTAACCGCAGCGTCTCCAGCCCGATCACATCAGCCGGGGCGATATTGGCCAGGTTGACGTTGGCCCCCAGACGCCGGATGAAGTACGTTTGCTGGTCCTTCCTGGGCGCTTCGAAGACAACCTGATTAAAATCGAGGTCAGAAGCAATGATCTCTTCGATCAGCCCGAAGCGTGGCTCGCCATCCGCGCGGAAAACGCCACTGGCGCCACTCTCGCGCCCTTCGGTGATGACGCGCTCCGCTCCCGCCGCCAGGTCCTCGCGAATGTGAGCGATCCACTCAGCGGGCGGCATACGTAGCGAACGCTCGCTGTCCTTGTAGCCGACCTCACTCAGCACATGAAAATCCCGCGCGAAGCGCCTGACAAGCCCCGTTTTCGCATGACCCGAGAGCGCGACTGTCCCGTTTGAAATCTCAATGTAGCGGCAGCCATAGCGTGCGCAGAAGGCCGCGTACGCGTCGCTCTGCCCTTGCGCGTAAAACTTCTCAAATAGCGTGCCGCCGAAATAGTAATCAATCCCCCGCTCGCGCAGGCAAGCTGTCTTGCGCTCCAGTGAGCCGGAGACAACCGATGTGCCCCAGCCGAACTTGACCAGATCAAAGAACTCGCCCGCCCCTTCGACGAGATCCTCAAAGTAGCCTGGAGGCAGCCCATTGTCAATGACAATGGTAAGGCCGTTCTTGCGTGGCTTGGTGGCCCTGTCTGGCAGGGTCAGGGCGGATGTGTTCATGCTGGTCTCCCCTCTCGCCTTTGGACGCTTTGGCTGACTGTGGTGTCATCCCTCTTTGCGGGCGCCGCCCGCTATGACGCTGGCGCGCGCTGCGCGAAAAGCCACGCCAGAAACCCGGGATAGGTGTAGGCTTTCATCCAGATGTCATGGGAAACGCTGGGGATAATCGTAAATTTGGGGTGTCCACCAGCGGCTTGAATCGCGCGAATCATGTCTTCCGAGCCGGAAATGGGAACCGTTGTATCTTGCGAGCCGTGGAAATCCCAGATTGGCATGCCAGCCACCGCCGATGCGCGCGACGGATCTCCCGCTCCAGATATAGGGGCGGCGGCGGCGAACGAGGTTGGCCAGCGCTCGATCGCGTCCCACACACCATAGCCCCCCATCGAGATGCCCGTGATATACACGCGGCTCGGATCTATCGCCGGGCCTTCCTCGCGCTCTGTCTGATCGAGTATCTCTTTCGCCAGCGCCAGCGAGATTGAGGGCTGTGAAGCGAGGGTATATGACCCTTGCTTGCCAGGAACATTCACCCAGCGGCTTGGATTGACAGGCTGCGGCGCAATAACAAAGCTCGGCCAGTTTTGCTGCACAGTCGCGGAGCTCCAGAGCTTCACATACGGGTCGTTCAGAATCTTCGCGCGATTCTGCGCCGCGCTGGCGCTCGCCTGTGCGCGCTCGCCCGCCCCGATCAACAGCAGCACGACGGGGTAATCTCCTGGATTGCCGGGAACCGCCCCCACAGGCGAATAGAGATAATACGTTATGTTGTCACCCTGCGCGTCAGTGTAGGTTCGGGTCGTGAATCCGTTGAAGGTGTCTGGTGTTGGCACACTTGCTTCTCCCTGATGGCGCGCGATTGGCGAATCGCCTCCAACACCTGCCTGCCCGCCCGGGCTTGAGGCGCCCGAGCGACTTGACGCGCCCTGCGCGCTAGCGCAGGCTGTAGTCACGACGCTGAAAAACGCGAGCGATACGATAGCCATCGTCAATGGTTTACCCAATGCCTGCATGCGACCCGTGAGGCCTCCTTTCACGCTTTCCTGTCGCCCACTTCATGACGCGAACACGCGCGTCAGGGAGCGACGCTTAGCCATTGGAGGTTCGCGATGAGAGACCGGTCAACCTCAGCCACATTCCGGCGCCCGGAGAGCCGCATCGCCAGCGTGAGCTCGTCATGAAACATCCGCAGCACGTCACGCACACCCGAAGAACCGCGAACCGCCAGCCCCCAGATGACCGGACGCCCGATCAGAACAGCCCGCGCGCCCAGCGCGAGCGCTTTCAGGATGTCCACGCCGCGCCGTATTCCGCCGTCAACGTACACCTCGCAGCGGCCAGCCACAGCTTCCACCACTTCCGGCAGCGCCAGGATTGGCGGGAGAGTTCCATCGAGCTGCCGCCCACCGTGGTTCGATACGATCACCGCGTCAATCCCCACGTCCACTGCGCGGCGCGCGTCCTCCGCGGTGAGGAGGCCTTTCACCGCGATGGGCAGCGATGTCCGCTCCCGCAGCCAGGAGATTGTCTTCCAGGTCAGCGGCGCCCTCGCGCCGCGTGTGTTCCAGGTGATTTCATCACCCCGCGAGAAGTTGCCAAAGGAGAACCGCGCATCGGGGGTGAAGCGGTTACGCCGGTCGCGCTCGCGGTTGCCGATGTAGTTCGCGTCCACTGTCAGCACGAGCGCCCGGTATCCCGCGCGCTCCGCCCTCCGCAAGAGCGATTCGTTGAGCTCGTTATCGGGGTACAAATAGAGCTGGAACCACAACGGGTCAGAGCCTGCCGCTGTCGCGATCTCTTCCAGGCTGAGCGACGAGAGCGTGCTCACCACAAGCAGCGATCCCGCCTCATGGACGCCACGCGCTGTCGCCTGCTCCGCCTCAGGGTGAACCAGCGCGTGAAGCGACATGGGCGCGACCAGCGCTGGGAACGCGAGTGGCGCGCCCAGCGCGCTCGTTGTCGTATCGCAGTTCGCCACGTCCACCAGCGCGCGTGGCCTCAGCCAGATCGAATCGAAGGCGCGCTCATTGGCGCGTAGCGTCCGTTCGTCCTCACTCCCCTGGGCATAGGTATCCCAGACCGCCGGGTCCATGCGCGCACGAGCTAACGCCTCATAATCACGCGGATTGATCGGATTCACCCGCTACCCCTTTCCGCTGGCGAGTCACTTCCCAAGCCTTCGCGCTTCTGGCGGGCAAGCGCGCCGCTATCATATTTCGCGCCGTTCCTGTCATAAGGCGGAGCCTCGTTCGCAGCCATTCTGGGGCCGGGCGCTCACGCCCCATCAGCCGGCTTACCACAGGAATCCGCAACAGGATTAGCGTCACCCCCACCGAGGCGCCCGCGGTCAACACCCAGACCAGTGTCACCGAGGCCACCACCGGCCAACTCGCGAGATGAGGAGCGACGTCATCCATCACAGCCGTCAGAATCAGCGCATGAACCAGGTACACGCCAAACGCCGTGTCAGAGAGCGCGGACCAGACTCGCCGTGTGCGCTGGGCGTCGCGTTTGCGGGCGCGCTCTGTCGCCCATAGGGTCGCCCAATAGAGAAAGGCGATAGCGCCAAGGCTATAGGGAGCCATCGCCGGCTGCAGGACCGAGATCGCGGCGCCAGGAGCGATATGCCGGGCCAGCGTGTCAACCAGGTAGTGCCCTTCAAGAATCGCCAGCCCCAGCGCGCCCACCACAACCATCCAGGCTCCATGGCGCAGCAGAAACGCTCTGAACCGCTCAAGATTGAGCGCCGCCAGCCCTCCCATGACGAAATAGAGCTGGTAAGCCGGAGCGAAACGGTCAAAGAACAGCGCGATGTTTTCTATCACCGGGCCGGGCAGAGGCGCTTTCGGCAGAACATCATGCAGCGCGAACAGGATGACGACCTCGAGCGCAAAGCTGCTCCCCAGTGTCACCCAGGGATGGCGCGCCAGGCGTGGCAGCCAGGCGAGAAACCAGGGCAGGAGCAGGTAGAACTCAATCGTCAGCAGAATGTAGTAAAGCTGGTACGACGCGCTGCCTGTCACCAGGTTGAACGCCAGTGTCTTCAGGAAGTCCAGCGCGTTTGTAGCGTGGTTGGTAGCCACCTGATAGATCAGGCTCCACGCGGCGTAGGGCAGCAGTACTCCGACCGCGCGGCGGCGCCAGAACCGTCTTGTGTCCAGCGGCCTCCCACCATACACGTACACCAGCGCCAGCGCCGTCACGAACATGAATACTTCGCGCGTGAAATGGAATGCCGTAATGAAGCCATTCTGCGTCAACAGGGCCAGCGACGTATGATCAAAGGGCGATGTGAACGCAAGCGCATGCACCGCGACGACCGAGAGCGCGGTGATAATGCGCAGACGGTCCAGTTCGTCCAGGTGTGGCTTGCGCTGGGTAGTCTGGCCCGGCATTGATGCGCTTACACTCACGCGCCCGCTCTCATTCGTCTCGTTCGTCTCATGGCCACAGATCCGTAGAGCTGTCACTCCGCGCGCCGGTCGTTATCCCGCGCGCGCGCCGGGCTCTTCGCTCATCGGGGTGTCATACCCCGCGCGCCGCGTCCACATTCGCCGCAACTGTGGCCGGTTCACTTTCCCGGCTGGCGTGCGTGGCAGCGCGCTCACCGCCACATATTCCACTGGCTGTTTGTGGGGGCTTAGCCGCGTCGCGCAGAAAGCGCGCAACTCAGTTTCGAGCGCGTCGGTCCAGGGCTCGCGAGACGCGATATAGGCCACCACACGCTCGCCATACAACGGATCAGGGCAGCCAATTACAGCGACTTCCACGATCCCCGTGTGCGCGAGCAACGTCTCTTCTACCTCGCGCGGAGCGATATTCTCACCTCCCCTGATGATCACGTCGCGCAGCCGTCCGGTCAGATAGACATAGCATTCCGCGTCCTGAAACCCGAGGTCCCCTGTGCGGAGCCAGCCATCCTCAAACGCGCTCGCGCCAGCCCCACCATCGTAGGAGGTGATGACGCTATGGCCCTTCACACACACCTCGCCCATCGAGCCATGCGGAACATCACGTAACTGGCCCGCTCCAGTCCCAGAGCGTGGCGCGCAGATACGTAACGCCACGCCCACTGGGAGTCCCACGGATCCCGGTTTGTGGCGCGCGGGCGGCAACGGGTTCGCGCAGATCTGGCTCGCCGCCTCGGTCAGCCCATAGGTCTCAATGACGGGGATCCCAAAGCGCCGCTCGAAGCGCAGCAGGTGCTCCGTTGGCAGCGGCGCTGACGCCGTCCGCACGAAGCGCAACGCGCCCGGCAGGAAAGCGGGCCGCTCCGTCTGAAGCAGCAGCGCCAGTATCGTCGGGACAAGGCTTGCCCACGTCACCTCATACCGTTCGACCCATTCCCAGAAGTGGCTGAGGCTGAAGCGCGGCGCGATCACCACCGAGGAGCCCGCCATGAGCGAAGCGCAAAGGCTCACGACCGGGGCGTTGACGTGGAAAAACGGCAGCGAGGTCAGCCCACGGTCCAGCGGGGTGAGCTGATGGCTCAGCCGTACCTGCTCGGCAGTCCACGCCACCTGGCCGGCGCTCAGCGATACGCGCTTGGGCTCGCCGGTTGAGCCTGAGGTGAAGAGAATGACTTCTCCTGGCCGCGGCGCGAGATCATCAGCTACATCGCCGGACGCCTGAATGAGCGCCGCGATCTTCTCTCGTGTCCACACACGCATGGAAGGAGTGGCGAACCCAGCGGCGGCATCCTCGCGCTCCATCACCAGCGTGTCTGGCTCCACTCGCTGGAAGACGCGCGCGATCTCCAGCGCGGGCGTGTCCGGCGCGAGCGGCAGAAGGGCATGGCCTCCAGTTAGCGCGCTCGCCCAGATCACCGCGCTGGTTATCCCACCCGGTAGCGCCAGAGCGATCCGCCGCGGCTCCGGGCCAAGCGCGCGCCGCATGGCGCACGTCGCCGCGAAGAATGCGCGATACGTCAATGACGCCCCTGTCTCCGCTTCGATGACGCACGGCGCGTCAGGCCGCGTCCGCGCTCCCCAGCGCAACCGCTCGTAGAGCGCGACGCCGGCGTTCTGCTCCTGAAGCACGAGCCACTCTCCCCGGTAGTTTTTCCTGGCAATTTCACCGCTGTTCAACCCAACAATTAAGGAGGGTACGCGCCGAATCTGAAGAACTGGTGTGCGTTCGCTGAATGTTTCCTGAAGATGGTTCACGCGAACGTCAATGTTTTTGATGGCGCGGCCAGGAGCGCTATGACTTGAGGTGGCTGTTCACGTAGGACTTTATCGCGTTCCAATCGCCGTTGCGCGGCAGCAGAATATCCTGTCCGCTGGCGCTTTGCGCGTCTACCAGCACATTGTCATTGGTTAGCCCGACGTGCGCCGCGTGCGCCAGGTCGAGCTTCAGCGTAAACGCCGCCAGGTCCGCGAGCGAGAGGTTGGTGTAGATCGTCCGCTGCAGCGCGGACAAGGCGTTCGAGAGACCTGGCCAGGCTTCCGGCGACTTCAGCCGGCTGATGATCGCGCGAATGAGCAGCTGCTGCCGGACTGAGCGCGCGAAGTCAGTCCCTTCACTCGCTGGATACAGCACATAGCGCGCGCGGGCGTACTCAATCGCCTGCTCGCCGTTCATGTGCTGCATGCCAGTGTTAAAGTGGATGATCTTCCAGCCCGCGTTGATCTGGGGATCGTCGTTGATCGGATACCGCGCGGTGAACGCGGTAGGCACATTCACATCCACTCCGCCGAGTGCGTCCACCAGTTCGCGGAACCCCTGAAAATTGATCGTCAGGAAATAGGGGACATCCAGCCCGGTAATGTCGCTAACTTTCGCCGCCGCCTCCAATCCTCCCGCGATCGGGCCCGGCGCCAGCTGTCCCGACCCAGGGTCATAGCCGTTGTAAAAGCCATCCTGAAACGCGGTATTCAGTTTGGCGTACTGCCCGGAATCTGGTGGAACCTGCACCCACAGATCGCGCGGGACCGAGATCAGCGTCGTGGCGTGGTCATTCGGCGCCAGGCTTATGACCATGATGCTGTCGGTCAGGTACGCGCCGTCGTGGCCAGCGCCACCATACCCCAGCACCACCAGATTCACCCGGTTCATGCCACTCATGAAGCTTGTTTGCGTGCTCAGCGGCGGGTGCGGAGAGATCGCTGTCCCGAACGCCATCACACGCGAAACTACCGCGCCCAGTCCTGTGCAAAGCGCGACTACCAGCGCCAGCGCCACCACCAGCGCGAAGATCCTCCGCCACCTGGAGCGCTTCCGAACGGGGCGCGCTGGCCGCCGCCCAGGCGTTAGCGGTGGAGCGGGCGTCCGCATCTCAGGGGGAAGGGGCTCCTGGTTCGCTGTCCAGGCGACCCCAGGCCCAAAAACCGCCAGCGGCCCTACTCGCTCCTCTGATGGTGGCGAATATGGGCCTGGCCAGTCTTCCTGATTTCCCCGCTGGCCTGGCGGTGTGGATGACATCTCAGCGAATCCTTTCAGTGTCGCGCGCTCTCTGGCGTTCACTCATGAGATTGGCGTCACCCATAGCGCATGCGCCACTCGCGCGGACGTTTCGACACGCCGCCCGTCGCAGAGCAGCGTAATGGGCGCCTCACTGTCCGGCGTCGCCTCAACCTCTGGACGCGCCGCCAACGTCAGCCGCGCGCCGGGCGTTACCCCCAGATCGTGCAAATGGCTGATGAGGCCCTCCTCGTCCTCCACGACTTCCGAGACGCACACAAGAGTATACGTCTTGCCAGGTGAGGTAGTCAGCAGCCGCACAGCGCCCAGGTCGCGCAGATAGGTGCGCGCGTTTGGCACAGCGCCAGGAATCGGGTTGCCATGCGGACAGGTCGTCGGCTGATGCAGCGTGGTCAGCACCCGCTCCTCGACCGCGCCGGAGATGTGGTGCTCCAGACGGCAAGCTTCCTCATGCACCTGGTGCCACTGCATACCCAGCATATCCGTCAGGAAGCGTTCCGTCAGGCGGTGACGCCGCAGCACCGCCTCAGCGCGCTCCACGCCCAGGGGCGTCAGCGTCACCTGCCGCCTGCCGTCCATCTCGATCAATCCGTCGCGCGTCATGCGCTTCAGCGTCTCAGTGACTGTCGGGGGCGCGACGCGAAACTTCTCCGCCAGCCGGGCGCCAATGACCGGCTCGCCTTCCATCGCGATGTTATAGATAGTTTCCAGGTATTCTTCCACGGTCGCCGTCACTGCCGTGGATGGCTCATGCGCCGCGCTCCGGTCGCTCTCCATCGTTCGCCTGAACCATTCCCGCTCGCGACAGCCGGGCCGCGCTACTTCTGACCCGGCGTCAGCACACCATCGTTGATATCGTACACCGCGTCGGCCAGAGCCGAGGCCTGTGGATCATGTGTCGTCAGGATGAAGCCAATACCGGCGCTGTGCGCCACATTCTTCAGCAATTCCAGAATGGCGAGGCCGGTGTTCGTATCAAGATTGCCGGTCGGCTCGTCGGCCAGTACCATACGCGGGGCATGTACCAGCGCCCGCGCAATCGCCACTCGCTGCTGCTCACCACCCGAAAGCTCCGGCGCGCGATGATTTTCGCGCGCGGCCAGGCCCACCAGCGACAGAGCCTCATGCGCACGCTGCTCCCGTTCGGCGGGAGCCGTGTTCGAGAGCCGCAGCAGCAGCCCCACATTCTCGCGCGCGGTCAGCGTCGGGATCAGATGCGCGGCCTGAAACATGAAGCCCAGCTCATTGCGGCGGATCAACGTGCGCTCCGCTTCCTTCACCGAGGCCAGATCACGCCCGAAGAGAATTACCCGCCCGCTCGTGGGATCATCCAGTCCGGCGATGATGTTAAGCAGTGTCGTCTTGCCCGCGCCCGACCGGCCGCGAATGGCGATGAACTCGCCCTCACGCACGCGCAGGCTGACGTTGCGCAGCGCAGTGACCGAGCCACCGCTCACCTTATAGACCTTGCCGACGCTGTCTACGCGCAGCAACTCCGCCCGCTCCTGGACAGTCAGGGGCGCGTATCCATTGCCGGTTTGCTGTGACTCCATGCTCCGCACACTCTCTTCCAAACTTCTGATTTTGCTGGCAGGCGCGCCCCGCGCAAGGGCGCCCGCTCACCATATTCATGGTATCATGCGCCGCTCGACATGACGTCTTCACCTAGGGCGTTCAGTCTTCACCAATGCGCAGCGATGACCGCGCGACACATTCCCGCGATGACCAGCGCGATGGCGAATATCGCTAGCTGGAAGATCACCGAGCCGCTCAGATTGACGGCTAGCTGGGGCGCTGGGATACCCAGCGCAGGCGGCTGATAGGCGGCGCCGCTGAACGCCAGGAACGGAAGCGCCGCGAACGCCAGCCGCGCGCTCAGCGCCCCGGCCGGACCAACGCGCCAGACAAATGGGCGCCGCGTCTCAGGCGCCCGCTCCAGCTTTTCCGTCCGCCGCGCCATCGGGCTGGCTCCTTATTCAACGGCGCCGTCGCGCTCGTCCCGCATGTCACAAATCCATCCAGCAGCGCCGCGTCGTACCCGATTGCGCATATGACGCGGACGCCTGACATACAGACGCTAAAATGGCTCCTCCCTTTTCATGCGAGCGGGCGGTATCGCGGGGCGTGCGGCTTGCCCCAGACAACGCGGCGCTAGCCCTCCTTTCAGGACGGCTAGCGCCGCTCACATGCCTTAAAGCCGCGATAGCGTACCTTATGCGCGCGCGCCCGCGGCTGGGCGCTGGTAGATATGCAGCGCCCGGCCTTCCGCCGCCAGGATCGCCTCGCGCAGCGCCTCACTGTAGGTTGGGTGCGGGTGGATTGTCACCAGCGCCTCATCGGAAGTCAGCTCGGCGCGCATCGCCAGCGAGAATTCAGTGATCAGATTGGTCGCGTCCGGCCCGAAGATCGCCGCGCCCAGGATCTCGCCATACTCTCCCAGGATCACCTTGGTGAAGCCCTCGGTCTCCGTCGTCGCCAGCGCCTTGCCATTGGCTACCCAGGGGAACTTTCCAACGCGCACGGCGCCACCACGTTCACGCGCCTGCTGCTCGGTCAGTCCGACCGCCGCGATCTCCGGGAAGGTATAGATCACGCGCGGCACGACCGTATAGTCCATCTTCGCGTCATGACCCATCGCGTTCTCCGCCGCCACCTCACCCTCGGTCTCAGCGACGTGCGCCAGCCAGGTTCGTCCCACCACATCGCCAATTGCGTAGACGCCAGGCAGGTTCGTCTCCATGCGTTCATTGGCGACAACCTTGCCCCGATCCATCGCCAGCCCCGCGCTCACCAGCGTCTCAAGGCCCCGCGTCTGCGCCTTGCGCCCAACGGCGACCAGCACATACTCGCCATCGAAAGTCTGGGGGCCGCTCTCGGTCATCGCCGTCACGCGCTTCATGCCGTCCGCGTCGCTGATGGACTCGACGCGCGCGCCCGTCGCCACCGTGATGCCGCGTTTGGTCAGCGAACGGGTCAGCGCCTTGCAGACCTCCTCATCTTCGTTGGCGATCAGCGAGGGCAGCATCTCAACGATGGTCACGTTCGAGCCGAGCGCGTGGAACATGCACGCCAGCTCCACCGCGATGACTCCGCCGCCAATGCACACCAGGCTTTCCGGGACCTTCGTCATCTCCAGCGCCTCAGTGCTGAAAATGACGTTCTTGCCATCTATACCGGGGAACGGTGGCATAATCGTCTCGGAGCCAGTCGCCAGAATCAGTTTGCCTGCCGCCAGCTCAACCACCGACCCGTCTTTCTGCGTCACCTTGACGCGCGTTGGCGAGAGCGCCTCCGCCACGCCATCAAAAACGGCCACCTTGTTGGCCTTGAGCAGCTGCGCGACGCCGCCGGTAAGCTGCTTGACGACCTTCTCCTTGAACGCCACCGCCGCGCCCATGTCAATTGAAGGCTGCCCCTCAATGTGGATGCCAAGCTTGTCTACCTCTTTGAGCCCCGCGTAGACCTGGGCCACATGCAGCAGCGCCTTCGATGGGATGCAGCCGACATTCAGGCAGGTGCCGCCGATGTACTGCTTCTCGATAATGCCTACATGCGCGCCAAGCTGCGCTGCCCGGATCGCGGCGATATAGCCGCCGATGCCGGCGCCAATCACCAGGATATCGAACTCTCTCTCTTCGTTCGCCACTGCCCGCTCCTGTGCGCCGCCAAGCGGCGCTCATTCAAATCGCCCGTTTCGCCAGCGCGGCGCCGGGAGACTATCACCGTTGTATTCCCGCGAATCGCGCCCCATTGCGCGCCCACTGTCTCATAGTATACGCCGCCGCGCCGCTCATCCGTGGAAGGATAGCGTGCGGGGGGCTTGACGCCGCCGCACGCCGGTTCTACGATACGCGAGCGGGAAACGGTAACATGCGCTTCGTCGCCCAGCCGTATGACCAGGCAAGCGCGCTATCATGCGCCCTTTGCGCGCGCGACGGCTGTGCGGTGAGCCGAAAGCCGCGCCGTCAGGGAGGTGGTCATGCGAGCGCGACGACTTTCCCCCATCCGGTTCGTCTCAGCCTTGACAGTCCCGCCCCGCGCCGTGACTATCCCTGCCCTCGCGACCTTGTTCGCGGCGCTTGTCCTCATCCAGAGCGCCCTGGTCGCGCCAGAAGCCCGGGCCACTGCGCCGCATGTGGATGTCGCCGCCTTCAATCGTGGGGTAGACCCCGCTGGCGCGCGCTACCTCAAGGACGCCATCCAGGCCGCTGAGAGCGACGGCGCGAGCGCGCTGGTCATCACCATTGACACCCCAGGCGGCGACCTCGACTCGATGGAAACTATCGTCAGCGCTGAGCTATCCGCTACGATTCCGATCATCAGCTATGTCAGCCCTGAAGCGGCACAGGCGGCTTCCGCCGGCTCCTTCATCGCCCTCGCCGCCCCAGTGGCCGCGATGGGGCCAAACACCCGTATTGGCGCCGCCAGCCCGGTAGACGTGAGCGGCGCCGACCTTGGCGCCACGCTCAAAGCCAAGGTTGAGCAGGACCTCGAGGCCCTCGTGCGCTCCATCCAGACCGACTATCATCGCAACGTCACCGCCGCCGAGGCCATGATCTCCAACGCTGCCGCCTATACCGACATGGAGGCGATGAATGACCATCTCATCACCCTCCAGGCGTCGTCGCTCAGCGACCTGCTGGCGCGGCTCGATGGCTATAGCGGCGCTTACGCGAATGGGAGAGCTTTCACACTCAACCTCGCCGGTCTGCCCATCCAGACGCTCCAGCCGTCACTCGCCAATATTCTGGAAACGTTCTTCTTCGATCCTACCGTACTCTTCATCCTGTTCGTCATCGCCGCCATCTGCATCTATCTGGAACTGGCGCACCCTGGAGCGATCGTGCCTGGTGTGATTGGCGCGCTGACGCTGGTGGTGTTCCTGATTGGCTCGCTCAGCATCAGTCCCAATTGGGGCGGTCTAGCGCTCATGCTGCTTGCCATCGCGTTGCTCGCGATAGACACCCGCGCACCCACGCATGGCGTGTTGACCGTGGGCGCAATCATCAGCCTGGTGGCTGGCTCGCTGATTTTCTTCGACACCGGCCCTAATCCCGGCGCGCAAGGTGTTAACCTCTACGCTGTCATCGGTACGGCGCTGGGCGTAGGGCTGATCGCGCTGCTCGTGTTGCGGTCCATCGTCGCCGCGCAGATGCGCCGTGTCACCACTGGCGCAGAATCCTACATTGGCCAGATCGTTACCGTTATCGAGCCGGTCGCGCCTGCAGGCCGCGTCTCACTGCAAGGGGAAAACTGGGCCGCCCGGCTGGACAGCTCCAGTGTCCCGCCACTGCCCGCTGGCGCGCATGCCCGCGTCACCGATGTTCAGGGTCTGACCCTGATCGTCGCGCCCGCGTCCGCGCCCGCGGCGCCGGGCAAGCGGGATTCGCGAAGCCACTCATGAAACCTGTTCCCAGGCGCGTTGTCGTCATTCACACAGAAAGCGGATTTTTATGGATTTGACGCTCCTTGGCTCGTCGGTGATCATCATGGCGGTGATCGTCATCGCGCTGCTATTCCTCTTCATTATCGCTGGCCTGCGCGTCGTCAATCAGTACGAGCGCGGCGTCATCTTCGTGCTGGGTCGCCTGACCGGCGCGAAAGGCCCCGGCGTCTTCTGGGTGCCACCGTTTATCAGCACGATGCGCCGCATTGACCTGCGTATCGTCACTATCGAGCTGCCCCCACAGGAAGGCGTCACACGCGACAACATCACCGTCCGCGTCAGCGCGGTGGTCTATTTCTATGTTGTCAACCCCACCGACGCCGTTAATAACGTGCTCGACTACTATCGCGCGACCGTCCAGATCGCCCAGACCACCGTGCGAAACGTCCTTGGCCAGTCGGAGCTTGACCAGATTCTGACTGACCGCGTGGCGGTCAACCGCGCCATTCAGGCGATCATTGATGAGCACACCGAGCGCTGGGGCATCAAGGTAACCACAGTCGAGATCAAGGATGTGGAGCTGCCACAGACCATGCAGCGCGCGATGGCCAAGCAGGCTGAGGCGGAGCGCGAAAAGCGCGCCAAAGTCCTGCTGGCCCAGGGCGAGTTCCAGGCGGCGCAGACGCTCGCTGACGCCGCGGGCCTTATCTCCACCGAGCCTGCCGCGCTCCAGCTACGCTACCTGCAAACCTTGACGGAAATCGCCGTCGAAAAAAATTCGACAATCGTCTTCCCGCTGCCGATTGACCTGGTCGAGCCGCTCTCCGCGCTCCTGCGCCGCTCGGCGGGTATGCCTGAACCTGGCGCCGCGCCCGCCCGTCCCAACGCCCCCGCCGAGTAGCCGGTCAACGGTAGCGACGCCGCTACGGGTAGACAAGGAGGCGATGTGTGATACGCGGAGTTCTCGCGCGCCACCGTGCGCTGGTTGGCATCGCCGCGCTGGTCGTGGTGTTCGCTGCGTTCGAGGTGGGCGTGCGCCTGTTACCACCAGATGCCATGCAGTACACCGTAGAGACGGTCAATCCTGCCGGGCCTGGGGCGGCCGTAAGCGGGACCATCACCGGGTCGGTGATGGTCGCCCGCTGGCGGGCGGCGATGACAGCGAAGCCGGACGAATTACTCATCGCCAGCTATCTCGCGGCGGCGGGGGCCGCATGCGCAGGTGGAACATATAGCGTTGCGACATACACCTTCACGTGGCACGGGTTGCCAGTCGAGGTCGTCTCGACTGGCCCAAAGGGAGCCTGCGGACCGGACGAGTTTCAGGTGTGGAGAGGAGTGATACCGGACTGGTATACCTATTCCTTCCCGGAGCCAGAGATACCGTCAAATTTCAGGGGTGTTTCGCCTGCGGGCGCCAGGGCGTTCATCCCCATGCCTCAAGGCAGGGGCCTTCAGCCCTGATTTTGGGGATAATCTCGCCAGCTACGCCAACGCCTCGCTGTGCACGCTGGTCAGCCCCGTCAGCGCTCAGGCCGGGGTTCTTCGGGCCGGGCTGGCCGGGAGCGTCCGCGTCCGGGCTTCCCTTCACTTTTCCTGTCCTTTTTGTCGGCGGCATAGGGCGTTCGCTCTTCTGCTACGCGCCCCGTCGCGCTGCGACCTCGCCGTGAACCGCGCTTCGACGCTTCACGCAGCGCATTCCGCGTTCCTTCCTTCTGCCCGGCGCGCGCCGCCGCCTCCTGGTCTGGCGCTATCTTTGCCGGGGCGTCAAGCCCCGCCAGCTCGCGCGGGTCCATACGCGCCACCATCTGGCGCAGCGCGTCCCACTGCGCCGGATAACGCTGGATATAATCGCCAAGCGATGGGCGCGGACCATCACGCAGCTCGCTCAGGAACAAATTCTCGACCGCGAGAGCTTCCAGATCGAGCGGATCGAGCTCTGAGTCAGGAAAGGTGCTGTCCTCCTGGGAAGGAACGTGCGGTATCCCGCCGAAATCTGGCGCGAGGGTATTGGGATCAAGCCCGATATCCTCGAGCGCGCCCAGAATAGTGTCTATCACCGATGGCCCACCGATGAAGCGCTCCAGCTCCGCCTGGCGCCGTTCAGCGAGACGCGACAGAAACACATCCGCATGGATGAGCTTGCCGTCAACGCTGTTGTCTTCTGGCGTCTCGGAATCTTTCGGCGTCGCGCCGTCCGCCTCAGCGCTTGCGCCAGGCGGGAAAGGGATTTCGTCATCCGACATGACCAGCTCTTCTCACTCTCCTCCGCCTGGAAATGCGGCGGGCGTTTTGCCGTTATACCAGACCCGCAGGCGCATATAGGCCCGCGTCAGCGTGTTCCGTACCGTCCGGGTGGTGACGCCCCCAAGCGCCTCCGCAATAACATCTTCGCTTGCGCCGGCCCAGAAGCGCAAGACCACCGCCAACCGTTCGCGCGCCGGGAGCCATTCTACCAGCCTGCGCAAGTCCGCCAGCTCGGCGTGGGAAAGCGGCTGGTCTATGCCTCCTGGCGCGCCGGATAGAGCGTATTTTTCGCTATCCAGCTCACCGCTACTGTCCAGCAGCAGTGAGAGCGCCACAGGTGGCGTGACAGGCCGCCCATTGGCGCGTGGCCTGACGCGCCGCAGCCAGGCCTCAGCGATGTGTCCCTGCGCGAAGGCCAGCGCCCGCCCGAAGAACAGCTCCCACGCTTCGTCATGGCCGCATGAGATGGCGTCCCACAGCCGCAGTGTCTGCTCCTGCGCGAGATCGCTCGCATGCTCGCGCCACTCATCCGCCGCCAGTTCCAGTCCCGCGCTAAGAACCGTCCGCCGGATCCACTGGCGTGTCAGCCCTTCGACACGCCGCGTCAGCGCGAGAAACAGTGTCTGCGCGTCTGCCTGCCTGCCGTCATCCACTGCCCGACGGATGTAATGGACCAGCGCCCCGCGCGAAACGCTCCTGTCCGGCTCGATCTTCAGGAGCCGGCTGCGAAGCTCCGCCGAGTCGAGCGGCTCCAGCTCACGCAGCTCCTCCGCCAGGCGCGCGCGCGCCAGCGCCACCAGTTCCCGGCTGCTCTCGCTGGCCCCTGGCATGCCCGCATTCCTCCGCCACTCACCCGCGCGTGGACGCCGCGCTGGCCTTCGCCGCATAATACGCGAGCCATCGGAGCGCGTCAAGCGCCCGCTCGCTTGCCTGAACCGCCCACGCTTCCGTCATCGCGCTATGCTCGCAGGCCCCAGGCCCCAGGGGCGCCGGTGAAGGCGCGCGGGCCGGAAGCGCCCCGGCGCTCACTTCCGCCGGCCTGGGTAGCTATCAGACTGGACGCGCGACCCATCCCGCGCGCACACTGTTACGCGATCCCATTGTACCGCGCCGCATGCTGAGCGGCCCTGCTGGTGAGGCCTCATGCTCTATCTCGTCGCGACCCCAATCGGCAACCTGGCTGACATTACCTTGCGCGCGCTTGACACGCTGCGCGCGGTGGACATCATCGCCAGCGAGGACACTCGCAAGACCGGAATGCTCCTTGCTCACTATGATATCAAGAAGCCGCTGATGTCCTTCCACGAATACAACGAGCGCCGCGCGGGTGAGCGCATCATGACGCTGCTCGAAGCCGGGCAGAACGTCGCGCTCGTCACCGACGCCGGAACGCCCGCTATCTCCGATCCCGGCTTTACGCTGGTGCGCGAGGCTATCGCGCGCGGGCTGGAGATGACGATGATTCCCGGCCCAGCGGCGCTCATTATGGCGGTGGCGCTTTCCGGGCTGCCAACCCACTCGTTCACCTTTCGTGGCTTTCCGCCGCGCAAGTCTGGCCAGCGCCGCCGCTTCCTGGCGATAGATCGTGACGCGCCACACACACTCATTTTCTACGAAAGCCCGTACCGCCTCGCGGCGTTCCTGACCGACGCGCTGGCCGTCTACGGTGACCGCCGCGCCGCGCTGGCCAACGATCTCACCAAGCGCTTCGAGGCCATCCAGCGTGGTACGCTCTCCGAGCTCCTGCGGTTCGTCCAGACGGAGAAACCGCGCGGCGAGTATGCGCTGGTGATCGAGGGATCTGGCGCACACGCGAGCGTTTCCGAGGATGAGAGCGATGGGGAAGACGATGATGAGGAAGGCGACGAGGAATGATGACCAGCTCCGTTGAGCGAGGCGCTCACGAGGACGCGCCTGACGAGCTACGCCTGCCTCACGGCGCGCTGGCGCTGCCCGCCTTCCTGCCTGACGCGACGCTCGGCGTTGTCCGTTCAGTGGACGCGGATGACCTGCTCGCCACTGGAACGCCCGCTGTCGTCATGAACGCGTACCACCTCATGCGCCGCCCTGGCTCCTCCACCGTTCAGGCGCTAGGGGGGCTACATCGCATGTCCGGCTGGTCCCGCCCGATCATCACCGATTCCGGCGGCTTCCAGGCCTACTCCCTGATCCAGCGCAATCCCAGGCTTGGCTCGATCGGCCCAAACGGCATTACCATCCGCGCCGAGGACAGCGACCGCAAGTACTTGCTCACCCCGGAGAAAGCCATCCAGCTCCAGCTCAGTTATGATGCCGATGTCGCCATCTGCCTGGATGAATGCACGCATGTAGATGCGCCCGAGGAGAAGCAGCGCGCCGCTGTCGAGCGCACGATCCAGTGGGCGAAGCGCTGCCGCGCGGAGTTCGACCGTCTGATCGCCCAGAAGCGTCTGCCGGAGGAGCGTCGTCCGCTGCTCTTCGGCGTCATCCAGGGAGGCGGCTATCCCGACCTGCGCCGCCGCTGCGCCGAAGCCCTGCTGGAGATCGGCTTCGATGGCTATGGTTTTGGCGGCTGGCCGCTCGACAGTCACGGCCAGCTGTTGACCGAGATCATCACCTATACCCGCTCGCAGATTCCCGCCCGCTTCCCGATGCACGCGCTAGGCGTCGGCCATCCCGCCAACATCGTCGCCTGCGCGGAAGCTGGCTACACCATCTTTGACAGCGCCATGCCCACTCGCGACGCGCGCCACGGCCGGCTCTACGTCTATACCGATGAGGAACCTGCCCTGACCACGACCGGCTCTGACTGGTTCCAGTACCTCTACATCGAGGACGAGAAGCACATCAAAGCCAGTGGCCCCATCTCACCCTGGTGCGATTGCCACACCTGCGCGCGTTACTCGCTGGGCTACCTGCGCCACCTCTACAAGATTGGCGACAGCCTCTACGCTCGCCTGGCGACCATTCATAATCTGCGCTTTATGGCCCGCCTGATGGCTATCCTGCGGGAGCGCGCCCATGCCGGATGAACAGGCGCCCGGCGCGCTCGATACGCTGGTGGCGCAGGTCCTCGCCAGCCCGAAGTACCACGCCGTCAGTCCCAGCCTGACCCGGCGCGTTGGCGCGATTGAGCTGGCGAAAGCGGCTAGCCTTAAAGAGGCGGTCAAAGCCACCAAGAACCGCCTGCATCAGGTGGCGGGCGCGTATCTGGAGAGCCCACGCTACGACGCCTGGCTGACGGAGTTACGAATGGCCTTCGCGGAAGGCGAGCCAGCGGCTCGGCTGGCGCTGCGGCGCGTCATGCGCCGCCACGCATCCACTCGCGAACGCCTGCCAATCCTTGATGAGTTCTATGCCCGGACGCTCGCCGGACTCGGCCTTTTCCATCGCGTCGTTGACCTCGCCTGCGGCCTCAACCCGCTCGCCATCCCCTGGCTGCCGCTCGCCGAGGGCGCGGACTACCTCGCGTGCGACATCTACAGTGACCTTGCCACTTTCCTGAACAGCGCCTTCGCCTTGCCCGGTCCGTTCAGCGCCATCTACGCTCACGCCGAAACGCGCGACATCCTCAGCGACCCGCCCGATACCTCGAACGCCGACCTTGTCCTGCTGCTCAAGACCATTCCTTGCCTGGAGCAGGTGGACCGCGACGCGGGCGCGCGGCTACTCGCTGCCATCCACGCTCCGCGCATCCTTGTTTCTTACCCACTGCGCACCCTCGGTGGCCGCGTCGTCGGCATGGAGCGCCACTACGATGAGAGCTTCCATGCCCTGCTCGCCCGCGTCGGCGGCTCGCGCTGGCGAATTACTCCCCATGCGTTCGCCACTGAACTGGCGTATCTCATCGAGCGGTAAGAGCTGGCGAAGCCGTTACTCATTGAGGGTTCATCGGGCGTTCTGGACGCGCGCCTGCCCAATCAAGCGCGCCCAGCCGCAGAGCTATACCGCGTCATCTACCGCGTGGAGCTCGGCGGCGGGGCCATCGGGCTGGTGGTGCGCGCGGATAAGCGTCACAACGCGCTCGTTTAGTCCGGCGCGCGCCGCGAGGCCGGCTCCAGTCTCGGCGTGGCGGCTGGCGTAATAGAATGGGCGCCGGAACCACGGACGGGGCGCGCGAGCCAGCCAGTCCAGCGCGCGCGGCGCGAACGCTCGCAGCAGCACAACGAGCGGGCGCGCGATGAACGGAACCCGTCCGCTCCCTTTGCCGATGTCATGCAGCAACGCCGCCGTCAGCAGGTCGGAATCCTTACAGCCACGCGCTCGCAGCGTGCGGTAGACAGTTAGACTGTGGCGCTGGTCGTTAAGCGTCATCATCGCGAACAATTTCCGCCCCGCTTCAGGGAGCGCGGCGGCGAGGATCGCACGGTCGTCACCGTCCAGCGGGCGGGCGGCGAGCGAGCGCCACACCTGGTAGACCCGGTAGCGCGCCGCCATCAGAGCGCTGGAAACGCGGCGCGTAGTTGCCGGAAACGAGGACATACCCAGACGCGCCATGCCTATCTCCGCCTACAGGTAGTACACGAAGAGTGGGTAAGCCGCTCCCGCGACACGCGCCGCCAGCGCGATGGACCACTGCCCCAGCCACAGACCTGGATTGAGGAAATCCAGCCGCACGATCTGGAGCAGATAGGGGATGAGGAAGAAAAGCACCAGCAGCATGAGCTCCATATATGGCTGGAAGTCGCGGAGACGCACCGCCGGTCCGTTGGGCAGCAGCGCGAAGAGCACGTCGTAGCCATCAAGCGGGTGGAGCGGTATCAGATTGAGCAGCGCCAGCAGGATATTGGTCGCCGCCAGCAGGAACAGGAACTGCTCGATCCTCAGTTGCCAGGCTGGCTGCGCATGGCTCAGGCAAAGCTGGAGCATTGAGCCGGTTTCGCCGTAGCAGTTGGTCGCGAAGCTGGAGAGCAGCGAATAGCCTGGCATGAAGTGCAAGATGATGCTGAAGAGCAGTCCCATGGCCAGGCTGAATACTGGTCCTGCGAGCGCGATGAGGAAAATGCCCATGTCCGGGCCAACGCGCATGCGACGGGTATCTACATCTACCGGCTTGCCCCAGCCCAGGCCAACAGGCCTATAGCCTAGCGGAATGCCAAAGGAGAGGGTAATCGCCACGATTGTGCCGATGGAGGCCATCTGGCGACGCGGGTTCACGCTGAGACGCCCCGCGCCTCTGGGAGAGCCATCGCCCAGAAGCGCGGCCATCGCGGCGTGCGCCGCTTCGTGCAGCGTTACAGCGATGACAAAGGCGAGGAAAGTTTCAGCGATGACGAGTGTGTTCATTCAACGATTACGCCTTCGCTGTTTTTGCCTTCTTCGGCTTTTTCTTTTCCTTTGGGGCGGGATTCTTGCCACCCATAGCGCGCCTCCAGCTTCACAGTCTACGAAGATAGACGCCCATGACCGCCACACGCCGTCGGGATCTGTGGCGCCGGTCCGGCGGCCCCCATGAATCAGGAGGCCGCGCCGAAATTATACGAGAAGTCACGCCGCTCGTCCAGCGTTTTCGCCGTCTGGCGCAAGGTTCGCCGCCACAATCAACCTACCGGGCGCTCACCTCGCACTCCTCAATGGGTATCGCATCGGTCAGAGAGACAGTCGCCGCGGCCGCGCGCGCCTGCCGGTCCACACCCCAGAGGCCCGCCATAATGACCAGGCCAGACAGCGCCATCAGCGCGCCGCCACCCAGCCAGATCGTATCAATAGGGCCAAAGCTCATGCCCATCCATACAACATGAAAATCACGCAGCGTGACGCTGGCGAGATAACCAATGATAGCGGTTGAGACCAGAATCGCCAGATTCATGACTGGCTGAAAGATGGACATCACGCGACCCATCAATTCCTGGGGCGTCGCGCGCATCATCAAAGGACCAGCCGCTACGTTCAGCCCCGCGTTCAGGAATCCGATCGCCAGCATGAAGCCAAGGGCAGGAGCGATGGAGGTCAAGCGTGACAGAACTATCACGAGCAGCCCCATGGCCGTCATGCTGACCCAGAGCAGGCGCGCCAGCCCAACACGACCCGCGACCATCGCCAGGACAATCGAGCCGATAATCGCGCCCAAGCCATAGACCGCGCCGATAAACCCATACATGACGGTTGAGGCGCCCAGATTCTCTGTGGTGAAGAAGACATCGAGCGCGTTGAGCGCGCTGGCGCCGGAAACGCCTACGATAATGGCGACCAGCAGCGTAACCAGCACCCGGCTGGAGAAATAGAAGCGCACACCCTCCAGGAATTCACGCAGGAAGCTTCCCTGTAGTTTCTGGCCGGAAGAGACCGCGTCACTCGTCGTGCGGATGGCGTAGATGGTCAGATACGAGATGGCGAACGACGCCGCGTTGAAGAGCAGCGCCCACGCCGCGCCAAAGGCGACGAACACCGGCGCCGCGACTGCGGGGCCGATGATCAGCGCCAGGGCCACGCTCGCCTGATTAAGCCCTACCGCTTTTGGCTGCTCGGCTACGGGCACAATGGTCTGGATAAGCGCCATCGCCGATGGGCGGAAAAACTGTTCAGCCGCGTTGACGATGAAGACTACGCCATAGATCACACCGAGTGTCCAGAATGTTGGCAGATTTCCGCCAGGAATGAAGGGCAGGCTGACTGCGCCCGATATCAGCAGCATCAGCGCGATGACAGCTGTTCTCAGCCCATCCATCGCCAGCATCATCCGCCGCCTGTTGGCGCGGTCCACAAAGACGCCCGCCAGTGGCCCGATCAGGAATGTCGGGACGGCGGCGCCAAGCAGCACCCCGCTCACCGCCAGCGGCGCCCAGGATTGCCCCGCCGCCAGTTTCGTCGCGATCCAGATCGTCAGCGTGGTATTGAAGAGCATATCGCCGATAATCGAGACGGTCTGGCCACTAAAAAGCAGCGCATAGTCGCGATTGATGAGCAGGCCTGGCTTGCCCGTTTTTTGTCCGCGCGCGTCACTGGATGCTGTGATAGTATCCATGGTAGCTCTCCCTTGCGTTGTCTGGCTAGCTGCAACATGACCCATGCTCGCGGGTGGAGAGAAGCGCGTGAGGCTGCCGCAAACAGTTTCACGCGCGCTTTTTCCAGAGTCCTCACACCCGCATGTCCCTCGCTGACGTCTGGGACATCGCCGCTCAGCTCGCTCCCCCTTCCTTTTCCCTTAGCGCCTCCCGCACATCGTCGGGAGCGGTCAACACGCCACGATAACTGAGCCGCTCGATGACGCGCCGCACGAGGTCCGCCGGCACGTCGTGCGCGAACGAGAGGTAGCCTA
>JAKAIY010000026.1 GCA_021814145.1 Chloroflexota bacterium | reverse complement strand
CCGATCTATGTCTGGCAGATGTGCAGCAAGGTTGAAGGCGCGCCAGTCGCCGCGCGGCGGCGCGCCAGATCAGCGGCGCGGGCCTGGGGTCCAATCACGTCTGTAACCGCCTGCTGGGCCGGCGTGTCAAACCGCTGGCTCTCGCTCGATAGGGCTGGCGGGCGGGAAGCGCCATTTCCTCCACCTGGCCGCGACTGGCTGGGGCGCGAGGCAGGTGGCCTGGATTCCGGCGGCGCCGGACGCATCCGCGGATAGTAGGGTGTTTCATCCTCCGCGTAGGGTGAACGCGGGGCATACGCCGAGAGCGGGGTAATCTGTGGTTGAGGGGCGATGGGCTCCATCGCTGGTGGCGCCTCAGGCGGCGTGGGCGTGGGCAAAAGCCGCAAGGAAACGTGCGGCGAGAGCTCGATGACCGCGTCTGGATTCAGCGGCGTCTCCTGTACACGCTGGCCGCTGACATGGAGACCGTTGGTACTTCGCAGGTCAGTTAACCACCAGACTCCCTCACGCATGCGCAACTCTGCGTGCCGCCGGGAGATATGCGAATACGGCAGGACAATATCGTTCGTCGTGAGCCTGCCAATCGTGACATTGTCGGCCTGCAAGGTAAATTGTTGGGCGCCATCGGGGGTCGTGATTTCAATGCTGGTCATTCCCAGCCGCCTTCCACCGGCGATGGGCCGCTTTCACAGCCTGCCGGTCATTTCGTCACTATTCGAAGCCCGCGACTCCGGGGGCGCTTTTAGCGGCGCGCCGCCCCCGGACCCCGCTTCTATCGTATTCGTGTGGCGGTCTGGCGTCAATGCGGTCCAGCGATCGCATCCCCCACAGGCGAGCCACTATTGCGCCTGGGCGATCGCTTCCAGCGCCTCTGGACTCTCCAGGGACGAGGTGTCGCCGAGATCAGCGCTTCCGAGATGGCGCGCGCGTATCAGGCGGCGCAAGACTTTCCCATTGCGTGTCTTGGGGATCTGTGTCACGAAATAGACCGATTCAGGCTTGAGCGCCGGGCCAAGCGCATGAACGACCGCCGCCATAATCTCTTCCCGGAGCGGCTCAGAGGGCGCTATTCCCGGCTTCAGCACAACGAAGACCTTGACCGCCTCGCCTTTGACGGGATGAGGCGTCCCGATCGCGGCGGCCTCACTGACAGCGGGATGCGTGACAGCGGCGGACTCGACCTCCGCTGGGCCAAGGCGCTTCCCAGCGACCTTGATGGTGTCGTCGGAACGGCCAAGGATGTACCAGAACCCATCGGTGTCTATCGCCGCCCAATCCCCATGTGTCCAGATGCCAGGGAAGCGAGTCCAGTACGCGTTCTCGTAGCGCTCTGGATCATGCCAGAAGCCGCGGGTCATACCTGGCCAGGGCTGGCGTATGACCAGCTCACCGACTTTCCCGCGCACAGACGCGCCGTTGTCATCCACCACATCGGCGGCCATGCCCGGGATCGGGCCGGTGAATGAGCATGGCTTGATCGGGGTGATGGTAGCGCAGCCAATGATGCCGCCTGATATCTCGGTTCCGCCAGAGTAGTTAATGATTGGTCGCCGGCCACCGCCAACGACCTCGAAGCACCAGTGCCAGGGAACGGCGTTCCATGGCTCACCCGTTGAGCCGATCACGCGCAGCGCGCTCAGATCATGGCGTTTCACCGGCTCATCGCCGTAGGCCATGAGTGAGCGGATAACGGTTGGGGAGATTCCCAATACCGTCACATGGTGACGCTCCGCCAGTTCCCAGAGCCGGCCAGGGTTTGGATAATCGGCGGCGCCTTCGTAGATCACCAGGGTCGCGCCGAGCATGAGCGTACCGCTGACCGCCCATGGTCCCATCATCCAGCCCATATCGGTCAGCCAGAAGAGCGTGTCATCGGGCTGGACATCGAAACAGTGGGCCATATCCTGCGCGCCCTTGAGCGGGAAGCCGCAGTGCGTGTGGACGGCCCCCTTGGGGCGGCCAGTGGTTCCAGAGGTGTAAATGAGCATGTACGGGTCTTCGGCGTCTGTGCTCTCGTTCTCGAAAACGTCGGACTGGCCTTCAAGCGCGTCATTCCACCAGATGTCGCGGCCTTCACTCCACGGGACGCTGGCGCCAACGCGCCGCACAACAATCGTATGCTCGACCGTAGGAGCGTTCGCTACAGCGGCGTCCGCCGCCGCCTTCATTGGCACAACTTTGCCGCGCCGGTAAAAGCCATCAGCGGTGATAAGCAGCTTCGCTTCGCTGTCTATCAGCCGCGTGGCCACAGCGTCGGCCCCGTATCCGGAAAAGATGGGGGTATAGATCGCGCCCAGCTTGCCGCAGGCCAGTGTCGCGGCGACAACCTCCGGGATCATGGGCATGTAAACGCCGACACGGTCCCCCTTACCTATGCCGAGCGCGCGCAGCGCATGCGCTGTCTTGTTGGTGAGTTGGAGCAGGTCAGCGTAGGTGTAGCGGGAAACTTCACCATCCTCGCCTTCCCAGATGAGCGCGACATGTTGCGCGGACTTCCCTGTCGCGTGCTTATCAAGCGCGGTGTCCACATAGTTGAGCTGGCCGCCAATATACCAGCGTGTCCATTGGGGGCCACGCGAGCTATCCATGACCTGCGTGTAGCGTCTGCGCCAGACGAGACCCAGATCATCGGGGACGGCATCCCAGAACCAGGCGGGATCGTCAGACGCGCGCCGCAGCAGGTCTTCGTAGCTGGCGACGCCATGCCGTCTCATGAACGCCATCAGCCGGCTGCGTTCAATATCGGCGTCAGATGGGCGCCAGGCGATGGGCTCGACGAGTGATTGCCAGTTATCCGGGCTAGCGCTCTGACTTGTAGTGGATGTGGGAGTATCGGTCATGATGGTCTGGCTCCTTTCGCCCGGCGCCCGCGCCATCGCGGGCGCAGCAGTCCCGCCCGACATTCTAGCATGCGCGGGGTGTGGCGCGCGCTAGATATCGCGTAGCCATCCCGAGGTAGCGTCAAGCATGCCGCCGGCGACATCATCCCAGGAGAGCCGGGTAAGCGCGCCATCACGCACGACCGTTTGGCCGCTTACGATGACTTCGCGAATCGCCTGAGGCGTCATTGAATAGACCACGTTCTTTTCGTAGCGCCAGGGAGGCAAGAGCGAGGGGTCGCGCATATCCAGAAGGACGAAGTCAGCGAAGTTACCAGGTTCGATGCGGCCCGCTGGCAGCGCGAGGGTATCAGCGGAGCCAGCCGTTCCCATCTCCAGCGTGGCCTCGGCTGGCATGACGTTTGAATCGAGATGCGTGACCTTTTGCAATAGCGCGCACATCCGCATCTCATCGAAAACCGAGACCCGGTTGTTCGAGCAGCCGCCGTCGCTTCCCAGGCCGATCCTGACGCCAGCGGCGAGCATATCAGGAACGCGTGTGACACCATCCCCCAGGAACATATTGCTGGCCGGGTTGTAGACCAGGCGGACGCCCTTTTCCGCCATCAGGTGGATGTCATCGTCGCTGAGCCAGACGCCATGAATGATCGTCGCACGGTCGAGCGCGACGCCGAGTGACTCCATCCAGCGAATAGGCGTCAACCCATACCGCCGCATGATCTGGTCGCGCTCGTAGCGGCCCTCGGCGACATGGATGTGAAAGCGGGTTCCCAGCTCTTCCGCAAGCCGCGAGCCCGCCTGGATCATCGCGGGACTCGCGGCGTGTGGCGAGTGCGGCGCGGGGCAGATCGCGACATCTTCGGCGTCGCGGTACTCCTGCCACAGCTCACGCGTCCGCGCGACCGCCTCATCAATGGTTTCCAGGTATTGTGGGGGCGCGCCGTCCCAGTCATACATCGTGCGGGCGAGTGTAATGCGAATCCCCACATCACGCGCGGCGCGAATCACGGCATGGTCGTTCGCGTTCGAGCCACTGTGGATATAAAAGAAATCACAGACCGTGGTGACGCCAGCGCGCAACATCTCGGCGAAGGCGAATCGCGCCGCGTGATAGATCACGTCCTCCGTCATGCGGGGCGTGTAGCCATAGAGCGCGCGGTCGCGCCAGGTGAAAAAATCGCAGTCGTCAGCGATGCCGCGCAGGAGGGACTGGAATGAGTGATTGTGCGCGTTGATGGTTCCAGGGAGCATGAGACGTTGAGGAAAGTCCTCAATGAGGAGGTCAGCGGGGGTCTCATCGCGGGAAATAACGCGCTCGATCCGGCCGCCATTGACGAGTACGACCCGCTCACGCTCCCATTGGCCATTGCGCCAGACGCGCTCAGGCGCCAGCGCCCGCCTGGCTGGATTTCGCATTTAACGCCTCCGATTTCGCGTGCGGGATATTCCCGACGGGGCGTAGCGTATCACAACCGTCCGGATAATGGGAGGAGAGAAACGGCCATCCATCAGCGCGGGCGCGCATAAGGGGCGCGAGGGGCGGAGAGCAGCGTCAGGACCGCGCCGCCCAGCGCGATCGCTCCGGTCAGGAGAGCGATGATAGGGCCGGCGACCGGCAGCGCCTTGAACAGGCTAAGAATCAGGACGCCCAGGAGCGCGGAGAAGATCAGAGAAGGCGGGCGCGAGTTGCGCGAGCCGCCAAAGAGCGCGCCACCCAACCAGGCTCCGACGCCTACTGTGCCCACGACCCATGCGAACCACGCTGCGATGGCGATGATGAGGGCGAGAGGTATGCCAAGGCAGGTGAAAACGAGCGCGACGGAGACAACGCTGGCCACCAGCGCGAGGAGCGCGCCCACCACTCCGCTCAGGGCGAGATGGTGGGCGATGGTGGAACGCACACGCCCGATCATTTCCGGCGCGAGCGCGCTGAAGCCGAGCGCCGCGCTCATCCAGAACAGCAGGCTAAGCCAGAACGAGCCGACATCTATGGACACATTAAGGCCGGGCGCCTGTGTCAGATCGCGAGGTTCCTGGATGTCCTCGCCGGTATTGCTGACCAGTGCGTTGGGGGCCGCGACTACCGCGCCGCCTAGCGCGCGCGCCGCGCCATAGACCTTGCCGCCGGGCTGAACGTTAATATTGCCGCCGATCACAGTGATGTCGCCTGTCACGCTGCCTGAAATCTCGGCATTGCCGCCGATAACCTGGATGGAACCGCGAACCTCGCCCTGTACCGTGACATTTCCTCCCA
Organism: Chloroflexota bacterium; assembly: GCA_021814145.1. GTDB lineage: Bacteria > Chloroflexota > Ktedonobacteria > Ktedonobacterales > JADMIN01 > JAKAIY01. The sequence continues at coordinate 27,366 of JAKAIY010000026.1, read as the reverse complement.
CCACCAGCACGTCACCACAAATGGTTTCTGAAGGGGGAATGGTTAACTGAGCGCCAAATGAGCCACGTCCAGAACTATCGCACGGAAGTGGCGTCGCCGCTGGGCGCGCGCCACCGTTCACGTAGCCGCTGACGTATGACGGGTCGCTCCCACTGGCCGCGCCTGCGCGCCATTGCGTGAGGGCGTTCGAGAAGAAGGATACACCGGGAAGCGCCGCGTTTCCCGCTGTGAAGATGGTAAGCGAGAGCCAGATGAGCAATCCGCAGGCGGACGCCAGGGTGGCGAAACGTGTGGCGCGATTGGTCAGTCGAGCTCCAGCGCGTGCAAAGAAAGCCGCTACGTATCCCGTCATCGTTTGGCGCGAGTTGGGATCGGTCGGCGGTACAGTGTCGGGAACAGACTTCATACGGGTCATAGGCTCGATCATTGATCGAAGCGTGCGCGCTGGCGCCTGAACCGGCGCCAGAGCATGAGCAGCGAAGGCGTCAACGCGGCCAGCATTACCGCGTAGATGACCCCGAATCCACTGATAAACCCACCAGTCGCGCGGGCGATGAACGCAACCCCTATCACGAGAAGTAGCGCAGCGCTAATGACACCCGCCACGCCCATAACGAGCATCCAGGGCGCGACAAGCGCAAGCAAGGCGACCCCGACAGCGGCCGCCAGGATCAGGGTGATATACACGCGCGCGATCGCGCCCGCTCTGGCGCGCACGGTTCGTGTGCGCTCCAGGCGCGGATCGGGCGGTGGCGGCGGCGTCGCCAGGCGCGCCATGACTTGCGCGGTGAAATCTTTGGGAGCGGTTGTGGAGCGAGGGAGGCGCGGAGCCCGCGCATCCGCGCGTGGCGTGAGCAGGTACGCAGCGTCGGCGTCGTCGGGCTGGCCGCTAACGCGCTCCTCCCGCTGCCGGCTGCTGATCTGCCTCATGTGCTTCCTCGCTGGCAAGGGTCATATCGAGACCTTGCGCTTTGAGCGCGCGCGCGACAAGCTCCCGCGCGCGGTGGAGTCGAGCTTTTACGAGCGCGGAGGTGAGGCCCAGCATCTCGGCGATCTCATCGTAGGAAAGATCGTACCAATAGCGCAGCACAAGGACCGCGCGATACTTCACGGGCAATCCGCTGAGCACCTTTTGCATCTCGTCGGACGCTTCAACCTGAAGCGCGGCTTGCTCTGGCCCTGCCCCCAGATCAGCGATCCATTCCAGGAATGGCGCATTCTCCAATGGAAGGGCAATAAAGCGCCGCCGCCTCAACTGGTCTATGGAGAGGTGCGACGCGATCGAAAGCAGCCAGGTGCTAAAGCGCCGGCCTTCCTGATAGGTATGGAGCTGCGTGTATGCGCGCACAAAAGCTTCCTGCGCCACATCTTCCGCCTCGGTGGGATTTCCGAGCATGCGGTACGCGACGTTGAAAACCGGGTCTTTGTACTTTTCGACAATCGCCGCGAAAGCCTCCTGGTCGTGCGCTAGGGCGCGACGAACCAGCACAGCGTCCTCGGACATGTCCGCTGGATGAGTATATATGGCGCTAGCGCCTTCCGTTCGACTCACGACTTCGGAGCGACCGAAAATATGTCCAGCGACCAGGGCGGCCCCATCGTGTCCCACCCGTCGCCTCCTTTGTGGCGTATCATGCCTGCGGGCCGGTTTATTGTTTCGCGTCCGGCTCCGTTTAGGGCGGCGCTGGTCCCAGAATCCGCCTGGTCATTCGCGCTCGCCGACTCACTACGGTATACGTTTCCCGGCTGTGCGGGTTGCGCAGCGCGCGCAGGCTCTCATCGCAATCTCAGCATCTCGCGCGTCGGCGGACGTCGTGTCCTGGAAGGGATCGTATTTGCCGCTAGCCCTTCCACAAATATAAGCATACCAGAGGCCAAGGCGCGCGCGCAGTGGTGGGCGTCACAGTCTCGCCAGCGGGCCTCACGCCCGTGTCACAGCTCTCTGTCCTGATTGGCGTGGGGGCGCGAGTCAGATCAGGATTCCGCGCTCCAGAGCGTGCGGGCGCCGTCAACCGCAGCCGCTTATGCCAGCCTTCCCCGAGCGACTGCGAGCGGCGCATGACCTCACCGCGCTCCAGCCCGGCGATGGAGCGGCTCAGGCCCGAACACAACCGCTCTGGCGATCAACAACATGCCATGCTACTTCCTCGCCTGGACAGGCATGGACAGCAACCACTCGGTCAATCTGCGATATACCGGGAGTTTTCCGAACTGGCCCCAGGACAATTTCAGGACCGTTTTTGGAGAAAGGACGCCTGGTGGCTCTTCCGGCACCTGCGGCAGGACGTGCCGCAGGTTGCCCGCGGTTGGGCGTGAACCGACAAACTCCACCGGCTGAATGTCTCCTAGAGTATGTCAGGAGCCGCAAGCTGGCGGAGTTGTCCGCCATGAGGGCCTGAAAATTCAGTCAGCCTCACCCGCGCGGCTAGCTGGCGGTGTTTAAGACCGCTCTGCCGGCACGCTAACTCAGCGCGTAGACGACGATATGCGAGCCATCGTACCAGGAAATCGTATCGTCGCTGGCATTCGCAACCTGGGCGTGTATCATCAGGTCGTTCTCTGCCAGCGGGTGGTGTGCGCCGAAGTCATACCCCTGGATGGCAGAGCCATCGCGCCACAGGGCTGTTTTCCCGCTGACTCGCACTGTGGCGGCCGCCGTTTGACTGGCCAGTGTCAAGCTCTTTCCGGTAGTCAGGTCGAGCGCGATCAGCTTGCCGCTTGCCTGGGAAGCGGCGGCAATGATGGAGGCCGCGCCACCATTCGCGCTCACGCTCAGCGCGTTGGTCGCGTTGATCCAGACCAACTCGCCGCTCAGCGCGACCGGAGCGTACGCTTCGCCACCCGCCTGGGTGACGGGATTCGCGCCTGAAACAGTCTCGCTCCAGATGGCGCTATGCAGGGAGCCCTGCATGTCGGCCCAGACATCAGCCCAGTAAACAGTACCGTTCGCCATTGAAGGGCTGACGATCACCGCGCCATGGTGGCTGCCTGTCGCGATCACCACGTCACTTGTGGCGCTCGAAGCGATGTTCATGCGCTCCAGGGTCGCCAGGCCATCGGTGGAAGTGGCGATCAACGCTTCGGTGTCATCCGCCCAGACGCCGGTCAGCGTCGAGGTGGCGCTTTGCTCCAGTGGCTGCGCGCGCCATGCCGCGGAGCCACTCAGCGGAGCGGCCATAACCGACCATCCCGCAGCGCTGGAAACGCTCCATACCACCCAATGCGGTGTGAGTGACACAAGTGACACAGCGCCTGTCGCGGGCGAGGCGAGCAGCGCGTGGCTGGCGCCTGTGTGGCGATCTACGACGAACAGCATCGTCCCACCCACGCCATCACTGGCGACATAAGCTAGCCAGTCACCCGTCGCGCTCAGATTCGCAACCTGGTAGAATCGCTGGTCGGGAAGATAGCTGCTCAGGCGCGATTGTGTCGTAACGACGCTCGTTCCGCGGGAGATGTTTGCTGTCAGGTTACTGGAATTGCGGCCTGAGACCCACTGCATTGTAATGAGTGAGACCAGCAGCACGGCGGCGGCCACCATTGCGGACAGCCGCATGGGGCCTATGCGGCGCCTGGAGCGTGGCATTGTGACAGGCGTCCGTACCACAGGCAACGAGGGCTCGGTTTCCGCCCGGCTGGCTCGCATCGCCGCGGGACCCAGGCGCTGGCGCTCCGCGGCGATGGCGGTGAACACACGCTCGCGAAAGGATGCGTCTGGTGTGAGCGTGGGAAGCAGGCGTAGTGACTCACCAACCCGGCGATACGCCGCCTCAACCTGACGGCAGGAAGCGCAAGTCGCCAAATGTTCGCTGAGCGCGCGCATTTGATCCGCTGACCAGTCATCGCGGCGATACGTCGCGAGCTGGGCGCGCGCCTGGCGGCAGTTCAGCGATGACCCTCCAACTCCTGCTGATAGAGGTTGATAAAGCGTTCCCTGGCCCTCATCAGCCGCATTTTGACGGCTGATGGCGTCACGTTCAGGACGTCGGCTATCTCCGCGCATGAAAAACCTTCATGTTCGTATAACAAGAGGCAGGCTGCGTACTTCTCCGGGAGGCGCTTGAGCACCCGTTCGACTATCTCCCGGTCAGCCACGCGCTGCTCGAACCGTCCACCATCGTAGCTCGCGGTGAAAGAGCCCATCGCGCTCGCCAGACGCTCATCCAATGGCGCAGGCATACCGAATCCGCTATCTGAGCCGGGCATTCCGGCGCCCACACCGCGATCATCATTGAACAGTGAGAGAGGCAGCCAGGAAATAAGCCGCCTCCTTCGTAACGCATCGGTCGCGGTATTCGACGCGATGCGATACAGCCATGACGACAACGCTCCCGCCTGAATCGTCGCGCCGCCCGCCAGCGCTCGATACGCTTTCACAAACACATCTTGCGCCAGGTCATACGCCTGCTCGCGATTCCCCACAAGGCGATAGACGAAATTCGTGATGGGCGTCTGGAAACGAGTAAAGATATCCTCGAAATCATCTACGCCCACCACAGGACCCGCGTCGGCGGCTACAATTTCGTCCGCGTTTTCAAGGGTCTCCGCGCTCCCGGCTGGCGCGGAAATCTCCTCCTCGGAGGCTGCTTCCGCGACACTGGCGCGCTCAGAAACGAGTGGTTTGGCGCCGCTGCGATGGGCGGTCTCCTCCTCGCGCGACCGCGCTGTGACCGCGCGGCGACCGCGTGGCTTGGCGTCGCCTGTCCCATCACTCGGTTTGCGCGACGAGATGGCAGGCTGACGCTTGGCCGCGCGCGCACCACGCGGGTTACGCTCACCTGGGCTATTCGGATGGTAGGAACGAATGGGTGTCTCCATCGGTTACACCTGCGCACATACCCTGACCCGCTCTTCCCGCATCCACTACGGCGCGCGAGTCCGGAGATCAGGCCAGTCACAGCATAGCAGATAGCGCTAGTAACGGCCGCCTGCCCCGTACCTCCGTCTCACACATGCCGGCTGTATGGCGCGCCTAGCGCCAACATTCTGTCGAGCGAGCTTGCGCGCTGCGTCCACCGCACGCTATATTTTGTATAGGATTGTGACTGGAAGGCCCGCGCGCCAGCGCAGGGGCCAGTCAGCGAAGTTAGGTGGAACGCCGCGCGGAGCGGCGAAAGATGACCACAGGGGAAAACCAGCCAACCATGAGTGACATGACCACGACGAAAGAGATCCTGTTCTATTCCACCAGTTGGTGCGGTGATTGCCGCCGCTCACGCAAGATCTTTGATGCGATGGGCGTTGCGTATACGGACATTGATATTGAAGAGAACGCTGAGGCGGCGGAAACCGTCCGCAAACTGAATCATGGCGCGCAGAGCGTCCCAACGATTGTTTTCCCGGATGGCAGCGTGCTGGTTGAACCGTCTAACGCCGCTTTGGAACGAAAGCTGACCATGTTTGCCAGCGCCAAGTGACTCAGGCGCGGCAGGGCGCATGCCACTGGCGCTGACTCTTTAGGCGGGCGTGAGAATGGGGCTTGATCCGCTCCCGTTCTCACGCCCGCTCCACTATAAATCAGCATGCCCCAAATCAACATGCCCCGCTCCGCGCGAGCGCGGCGATCACGCGCGGCATATGTGAGCGCGATAGAATCGAATATGGCCACGGGATATACCGCCAGGTTGATGTAACCTGTGAACGCGGCTGGGCGTAGTAATGTTCGACGCGCTTCACCAAAAGCGCGTGACGTGCGCGTGTCTGTGTCGTGTCTTCTCGCAGGGAGCCAGGGATGCTTACTTGCCAGTTTTGTGGCGAGAAAAATCCCGCTGGAGCCTCATTCTGTGACGGCTGCGGTGGGGCGCTGACGAGCGCCATCGCTGCGCAGGCAAGCGCGCAATCACAGGCGCAGGCCGCGCAAGCGACGGCGAAGCGGCAGGCTGTGCGCGCCAGCCAGCCCGCGCCCCACTTTGGCACGGGCCGTCTCCCTCCGCGCACACTCCTGGGCAAGCGCTATCTCATCCTCAAAACGCTGGGACAAGGCGGTATGGCCGCCGTGTATCAGGCGTCTGATACACGCGCCAATCGGGTCGTCGCGATTAAGGAGATGAGCCAGGATAGTCTCGCGCCTGAGGAGCTTCAGGAAGCGCTCAAGAACTTCACCGCTGAGGCGCGGCTGCTTCAGAGCCTGAACCATGATAACCTGCCCAAGGTCTATGACTCCTTTTCGGAGGACTCCCGCCACTATCTAGCGATGGAGTTTATCGAGGGGCAAACGCTTGAGCAGCGGCTGGCCAGCGCCCACGCGGCGCTGCCGGAGGCGGAAGTGTTGCGCTGGGCGGCGCAGCTCTGCTCGGCGCTCTCCTACCTGCACAACCACAAACCGCCGATCATTTTTCGCGATCTCAAGCCTGCCAATATCATGCTGACGCCACAAGGCAGGATCAAGCTCATTGATTTTGGCATCGCGCGCTTCTTCACCCCCAATCGCAAGCGCGACACACAGGCGCTTGGCACACCGGGTTACGCGCCCCCTGAGCAGTATGGCAGCGCGCAGACAGACGCCCGCGCTGATGTCTATGCGCTGGGCGCGACGCTCTACCAACTGCTAACAAATTACGATGTGTCGAAGACCCCATTCGCGCTGCCGCCGATGCAGACACGCAACGCGGCAGTCTCGCCACACGTGCGGCTCGCCATCGAGCGCGCGACCCGTCTTGATCGCAATCAGCGTTACGCGACGATCAGCGACTTCCAGCGTGATCTCCTCAATCCCGCCGGCCTGTATCTGCAATCAGGAGCGCTCGCGCGCTCGCCAGAGGAAGCGCTGACGCTGCTGGCTACCCACTCCCTTGATGGCGCGGAGGCGCTCTACTCCGGTCGTGTGGCGGACTGGATGACACGCTGGAAGCGCCGTGATCTGGCGAGCGCCGCCACCCAGGCCGTCAACGCCAACAGCGACCGGGCCGCCGGATTGCGCGCGTTTCTGGCTTCGCCCGCGGCGAGCGCGGCGCCGCGCGGCCAAGCCGCATCGAACGCCGCGCGGCCCAGCGGGTCTCCTGGCGGGCCAGGAGCGGCGGGAGCGGGCGCGCAGCAAGGTTCGCGCGGGGGGCTCGGTCCGCTGGTAGGGGCGGCGGCCAGCGCGGCCAGCGCGGGGGTGATCGCGGCGGTGACGGCGGGTATGAAGGCCCGCGCTTCAGGGCAGCCAGGCTCGCCAACAACGGGTGACGCGCTGAAGGCCGGAATCAAGGCGGCGGCGACGACGTTCGCCAGCGCCGCCGCTGGCCCGGCGGCGTTGCCTTCCGTCCAGCCACGCGAGCTTGATTTCGGACGTGTCATTGCTGGGCAGGACGCCTCAAGCGCGCTGATCGTCAGCGGCCAAGGTGGAGCGGTCACTGGCGCGGTCAAGGCGCTCTCACCCTGGATTGTGGTGGACAAGACCCAGTTCAGCGGCCAGAGCACGCTGATTACCGTGACGGCCCGCACGAGCGCCATTAAGAGCCGCGGCCCGCAGAGCGGCATGATTGAGCTGGCGATGACAGGGCAGCGCATGTACATTCCCGTTCGGGTGGATGTCGCGCCCGCGCCGCCACGCCCCGCGCCTGGCCCCGTAAAGAAAACCAGCGCGCCAGCGCAAGCGGGTGGCGCCAACCCGGCTCCACGTCCCATTGCGGCAAAGCCCAGACGCCGCGCCAATGCCTGGCAGACTTCGACGCGCGCGGCGAAGAGGATGGATGATATTCGTTTCGCGCTCTCGTTCATCGTGGCGCTCGCGCTCGCCATCTCCCTGCCCTGGGCGCTTGGCGCCTACCTGAATGACTGGCTGGTGGGCCTCATTCCGTCGGACCTCATACGCGCGATAGCGCTTCTGGGGATAGGCGCGCTCGCCGCGCTCGGCGGCGCGCTGGCTCCATATATTGGCGGGGCGCGGCTGCCTGGACGGGGGCGCACGGCGATTCTCGGCGGCATTTTGGGCGGCGCGCTGGCGTTCAACTTCGCGAATCAGATCACGCTTGACACAACACAGGCGGCGGCGGTGGTGTTCCCTGAAATTGGCCAGGTAGGCGCGATAGCGGTGACGCTTCCCGTGATGGTGGCGATTGGCGCCGCGCTTGGCGCGCAGGCGTTTGTGAGCCGCGGCCTGCTCACTGTTGTGCGGTCAATCGGCGCTAGCCATGGCCTCCTGCTCGTCTCATCGGCGATTCTCGGCGGCTGGCTGGGCTTCTCTGTCACCCAGGCGGGCCTCAACGCGGTTTTCCTTCCCACGTTCCCACCAGTAATCCTGGCGCTCCTCAGCGGGTGCGGACTGCTGCTGGGGGTCGCGCTGGGACTCTCGCTCTCGGCGCCCATCGGGGCGCTGGCGCGACGCTTCGCCCAGACGCGCCATTAATGCGGGTAGGGTAGGCCAATCATGCGACCTGGAGACAACGCCTCGCGTCCGCCACTGATCGTGATCGCCGGCCCAACCGCGTCAGGCAAGACCGCGCTGGCGCTCGCCATCGCCGCGCGGCTGCCTGATCTGGTGGATGTGATGGGTTTCGAGGGCGTTGAGATCATCTCCGCCGATTCGCGCCAGATCTACCGCCTGATGGATATCGCCACCGCCAAGCCATCAGCGGAAGAGCGCGCGCGCGTTCCCCATCACGCGCTGGATATGATCTGGCCTGATGAAAGCTATACGCTGGCGGAATACCAGCGCGACGCGCAGGCCGCGATCTCCGCGATCCACGCGCGTGGGCGCCTGCCACTGCTCGTAGGCGGCACAGGTCTGTACATCCGCGCTGTGGTGGATGGCCTGGCGATACCCGAAGTTGAGCCTCAGGCGGAGCTGAGGGCTGAACTGGAAGCGGAAGCCGCCACGCATGGGGCCGCCGCGCTGGTCGAGCGGCTTCGGCGCGTAGATCCCATTTCGGCTTCACGCATTGACCAGGCCAACGTCCGGCGTCTGGTGCGCGCGCTTGAAGTATCACTCGTCACCGGCAAACCTTTCTCCGAGCAACAGGGAAGCCGTCCAACACCGTACACTACTATCCTGACACTGGGCCTTTCGATGGAGCGGACGGCGCTTCACGCGCGGGCCGACCAGCGCATTGCGGCGATGCTCCGCAGCGGGCTGGTGGAGGAAACACGCGCGCTGGTCGAACGGGGCTACACCTGGTCATTGCCTTCAATGTCCAGCCTGGGGTATCGTGAGATGGGCGCGTATCTGCGGGGCGAGATATCGCTAGAGGAGGCTGTGGCGCGCTTCGAGTTTGCGACGCACGCCTATATCCGTCGCCAGATGACATGGTTTCGGACGGACACGCGCATCCACTGGCTCGACGCCGCCCTTCCGCTCGATGAGCTCACAGGCGTCGCGATCGCGGCCATCCGCCATGCGCTCGCCAGCGGATGAGGGGCTGTTTCACACCGTGGAATCGGAGGGCTTGTATACTTCTCGCTAAGTTGCTATGATGGGGAAAGATTCATTCGCCTGACACCTACGCCGAGCCTGCGCCGCTAACCGATGAAGCGACCATGCGCCGCGCGCTTTCATCGTTTCGCGAGCCGGCTTTTAGAGCACACGGCGAATATACGTGTGGCGGGCGACCGTTCGTACAAGCCAGCCGCTCGCGCTGAGCGCCCGATACGCTCAATCCCGAGGCTGCGGCGGATGGCGCAAGCGTCAGTGCAAGACTGGAGCAAGCTGCAATGGAGCAAGAAGACACCTACAAGATTCCCCAGATTCGCTGGTGGGGTCTGCCGGTAGGGCTCGCGTTCATGGTCGCGGGCGCCGGCGGGACCGCCTACGTCAATCAGGGCATCCAGGGCATGCAGACTATCGTAATTGGCGCGATCGCGTTTCTGGTGCTCGTCGCTGGCATCATCGCGTTTGGCGCGTTTGTCTATAGCATCATCGCGCGTGGTGTCGGCAAGGCCGAGGCCAAGACATATATCCCCAGCGCGCATTAGTACTTGTCGCGCTCATGGCGTCCCAGGCGACCCAGCAAGCTCCGCTCAGTCGTTTCGCTGGGTCGCTTTGTTGCGCCAGCGCCCACACGCCCTGAATCCGCCCCGGCTTTTCCGTGTGACGCGGAACAACAGATCATACTCGGGAATTCACCGCTGGGGGTAAGCCAAACGAGCCTTGCGCGCCTGTTTCGATGGCGGCCATAATCTGTACTAGAAGGGCCGCCTGGCGCTGCGCGGCCAGGCGCTAACCCATCGCGGCGTAATCGCAGTTGGCAGGGAAGGACGATTGGCATGATTCTTGTCACCGGAGCGGCGGGATTCAGCGGTAGCCGTATCGTTGCTCGCCTGGTGGCGCAAGGCGCACGACCCCGCGCGTTAGTTCGCAGTCGCGAGTCCGCTCGATCACGCCTGCCCAATCAGGGTGTCGAGGTTATCGTCGCTGATACCACCAGACCAGAAACGCTGCGCCCAGCGCTGTCGGGTGTTGAAACCGTGATCCATTGCGCGTTTATTACCGCCGATCGCAAACCGGGTCCTGGCGTCAACTATTACGAAACGAACGTGACCGGGACACGAAACCTCGTCGCCGCCGCCAAAGATACAGGCGTAAAGCGCATCGTGGAGCTTGGCGGCCTGGGCACGCAGCCGGGACGCCCTGGCTCATATATGGAGACGCGCTACCTGGCGGATGAGGCGATTAAGCAGAGTGGTCTCGCATGGTCCATCCTGGGGCCTTCGATTCAGTTTGGCAAAGGAGCGGCATTCTTTCAAGGATTAGCGGACCTCATCAGGGCCGTGCCGGTCGTGACGCCGGTGATTGGCTCAGGGAATCAGCGCTTCCAGCCCATGTGGGTGGAGGATGTGACGACTTGCCTTCTCAAAATGGCGCAAGAGCCCTGGAGCTATGATGGAAAGGTCATCGAAGTGGGCGGACCCGAGATCTATACCTACAATGAGATTCTCGATATGCTGATGGAGGCGCTGGGCAAGCGCCGTATCAAGGCGCCGGGACCAAGGCCAATCGCCAAACTGGCCGCGACGGTAATGACAGCGGTACTCCCCAATCCGCCAATCACCCCAGCGGCCATTGAGCTGTTCGATTTCGAGAATACGGCTACGCTGGATTCAGTCCCGTATAATTTCGGCTTCCAACCGAAATCTTTGCGCGCCTGGATCGCCGAGAACGGCGTCGCCTAGGAGCGGGCTATATGGCTACCCGCCGTGTGACGCGATACAATACGGGTAGCGTCGCGAGCGGCTCTGGCGCTTATCGAGGATGCATGAGATAGCCGCCCCGCACCATCAGCTACGGCCATTCGCGGAGGTCATGTGAGCATGTCGGAGCGGACCTGTCTGCGTTGCGGGGCTCCATATGAGGAAGGGGCGACGGTCTGTTTCAGCTGCGGCGCCTCGATTGGTGAATTGGAGACGCCGACCCAGCCGGTGCGCGCGCCCAAGGGGCACGTGTCAGGCCCCACCGACGCGACGCCAGATAGCGCCACCTCAGCCACGCATTCAGACGCGCTCACCACATCCGGGGCGCCCGATACACCACCAACCGAGCCCGCTCCAGCTTCCAGCCCGCATACCAGGCGTGTGACGGTTGGCACGTCGTTACCAGTGGCAGTGACTCCCACAGTCGCGCGGAAGCCTCACCAGCGTCGGTGGCCCGTCATCGGCGTCGCGCTCGTTGTCGTGATCGCGTTGCTGGCGGGCGGTGGGTACATATTACGCGCGGCTCTGGCTGGGCCTCCCGTGCCCAAGACACTCGTATACCGTGACCCCAATGGCCGCTTTAACCTCACCGTGCCTGCCTTGTGGAGCGTTACCCGCCAATCAGGTGGGGCATTGCTCACTGATAGCAGCGGCGCGAACAGCGTCACCATCAGCTATGCCCCTGCGCAGGCGGGGCAAACGCCGGCCAGCGTCGCTGACATGCTGGCCTCCCAGCAGGGACTGCAGCCCGCGGCGCCCGCACGGATCGGCGGTGACGCCTGGCAGCAGCGCTCAGGTCAGGTCACCGGACAGGATGGGGTGACGCGCATGATCGTGGTCTTTGTGGATGTGCGTGATAGCGAGGTGTATACAATCCAGTTGAGCAGCCCAATCGCGTCGTATTCCACAATCAATAACCTGGTCTACCAGCCGCTGCTGGCCTCGTTTACCTTCGGCTGACAAGTGATTTCTTTTGGCCGGCGCTCAGCTGTAACCCAGGCGGCGAGCCAAGCGTAAGGATGGTTGCGGAGGCGCTCAGGCATCCCTAAGGATTCTCCCCAAACACGCCCGCGCGCCATTGTGTTGGGATCATGTATCCCGGAGGGTATCAGTCGTGGGGACACAATCCACGGCACAGCATCGCGGCCTGTTCATCACGGTGGTGCTGAGTCTGGTGTGCATCTTTGTGCCCTTGGTCGGGCATATCATCCTGACATTCATGATCGCGAATGACTACCTCACGACCGGCCAGAAGGTTATCTGGCTGATCGCCGTGTGGCTGGTGCCGGTCGCTGGCCCTCTTCTGTACCTGCTGGTGGGGCAGCGGCACAACCGCCTTTTCGGCTAAGGTCTCCAGCTCACTGATTGGGGAACATGGACTGCGCGTGAATGGTCAGGCGCGGGCAGGGCGGCCAGCGGCGCTTCCGCGGCGTGTATCCGCCTGAAGCGTTCCCGCTGGCGCCTGCCCTGCGCCATTCGCCTGCTGAACACGCTGGTAGTGCGCGGACAACAGCGGCAGCAGCCCAAAGCGGATCTTCAGCTTCAAGATCCGCATCACCGACTGATTGATGCGCGCGACGCTGATGCGCCCACTGGCGATAGCCGCCTTTAGCGCGGCGATCATTCCAGCCATCGAGGAGGCGTCGAACGCGCCCTCCAGGAGATCGTCACCCGCGATCACCGCGAGCACTCCCGCTTCAGGCAGGTTGTAGCGAAGCGCGATCCCCTGCATGTACAGGCTATCAGTCATGACGACGCCATCATAGCCCAGCTGGCCGCGCAACACGCCATTTACCAGTTTCGGAGAGAGCGTGGCGGGCATTGTTGGGTCAATCGCCGTGACGATCACATGCGTCACCATAATCATGCCCGGATCGTGGGACAGCAGCGCGCGGAAAGTCGCGAAATGCTGCGACTCAAGCTGTGGCAGCGAATCAGTGATCGTGGGCAAGGTCAGGTGCGGGTCTTGGGTGACGTCGCCAATGCCTGGCCAGTGCTTTAGCGTGCCGATGACGCCGTTGTTTTGAAGCGCGTCGAGATAGGCGCCGGCGAAGGTGGTCACGACCCCAGGCGTGTCACCATAGAGCCGGGTCGTCTCGATGGAGCCGTTTGGCCCACGCACATCCACCACTGGGGCCAGGTCTGTATTGATGCCCATCGCGAGCATCTCCTGCGCGGCCTGGTCGCCAGCCTGTGTCGCCAGAGCGGGCTTGCCTGTGGCGCCAAGCGATTGCGCGGAGGGAATCGGCGGAAAGAAGTTGTTGTAGCCTAGCCGGTCTACCAGCCCGCCCTCTTCGTCCATCGTCACCAGCAGCGGGATGCTGGCGTGCGCCTGCATACTAGCGATGTACGCCTTGAGTTGCTGCGGTGTCTGCATGTTCTTGGCGTAGATGATGACCGCGCCAGCATGCATCCCGACCACCATGCTGGCGATGTCCGGCGTCCAGGTCTCGTAGTACGTCTCGATCAGGAACATCTGGCCGAGCTTTTCGTCCAGCGTCATGTGATTCAGGTCGTTCTGCGCCGTCGCCTGGATGTCCGCCGCATGTTCAGCGGCGAGGATTGTGGCGGTGCTCCTGTCGGTCGCCGGGTTATACGCCCATGACGAGCCGGGAGTCGCCGTCGCGCCTCGCGTCGCGGTCGCCCGCGCTGTAGTCGCTGGCCGCGCGAGACGCGAGGCGCTGAATATTCCCACCGCGCCGATCAGGAGCGCGTAGAGCGCCAGCCCCGAGATCACGATCACCCAGCGGCGGCTGAGGCCGCGCCACGAGGCCCAGGGTGGCCTTTTCCTGGTCTCCATCCGCATGCGTCGCGCTCCTGTATCGTCCCTGCCACAAAGGCGGCTTCGCCGGTCACGGCGCATGCCGCCCCGCTTTTCACGGCCACACCAGAGGCAAAAACGCGGCGTCCACCGCCCAAATCGTTTCCCTTGTAGTAGACGCATGAGAGGCGGTGAGCGCGACAAAAAGGAGTGATTTTCGCTCTTCTGGCTACGGAGGGACTACGCGCGACCTATTCGACCGTGGTCAGCCGTAGCGCATTCCCGGATGGGTCGCGTGTGACAACGGCGCCGCTCGCCTCGCGCTCGTAGGTGACGCTGGCGGCCTCCAGCCGCGCGACGACAGCGTCCAGGGCAGCGCGTTCTGGCAGAAGCGCGTCCCAGACGCGGATGCCCACGGCGTCAGCGGGCGGCGGGGGCGCTCCCACGCCTGCCCAGGTATTGAGGGCGAGATGATGGTGGTAACCACCGGCGGACATGAAAGCCGCGCTTCCGCCAAGCTGGATCATCAAATCGAGGCCGATGACTTCCCGATAGAACGCGATCGCTGGCTCCAGATGCGCCACATGGAGATGGACGTGCCCGATGCGCGCGCCCGCCGCCAGGCCCGTCCATGGACGCGGGTCGGTGGCGGCCTCTTCGAGCAGCGCGCCCAGGTCAAGCGCGATGGTGTCCATTAAGAGTTGGTCGCCATCATGTGGCCAGTCCGCGCGCGGGCGGTCACGATAGATTTCCAGCCCGTTGCCATCGGGATCAGCCAGATAGAGCGCCTCACTGACGAGATGGTCTGACGCTCCCTGCAAGGGATAGCGCGTCACTGCCAGGTGATACAGGCTGCGCGCCAGGTCGAGCCGTCCTGGCGTCAGAATAGCCACATGGTAGAGTCCCGTCACATGCGCTGGCTTGCGCCGGGCGCCTGGTAACTCCGTAAGCCACAGCACGGGCGTCGGGTCGCTCCCAACCGTCAGCGACGCCTCGCCATTCGCCGCTGGTCCTGCCGCCTGGGTGAATCCCAGCGTCCCGGTATAGAACGAAACCGAGCGCTGAAGATCAGAGACAATCAGATGCGCCGCCCCAAGTGTCGTCGTGTCTGGCAGGGGTGTGGCTGAGCGCGCTGGGGTGGCGCGCCGGAAGCTCTGCGCCATGGGTAGCCTCTTTCTGGGCTAATACTTCATTTTATGAAGCAAAGTGTACCACAGGGCGCTCGCGCATTCAAGGGTATCCAGCGCCGTCTCAGCGGGGCTGTCCAGGCCCTCCCCGGCTCACCATTGGAGCGTAGGAAAACCCACCACCACCCGGCTGAGGGCGCTCGCTGGCTTCCAGCCGCGCCTCCAGCAAATATTCATCCTGTCGCTCTGGGATACGCAGCGCGGTGAGCGCGCCAATCAGAGACCGCGATTCCACAGTGACCGACCACAAACTCCATCCCGCCGAGTCAGTGGCGCCCCCGTCCACGCGCCGCCACCCGCCCGTAGCGAGCTGGCTGTCGAAATGGGCCATGACCGCTCCTGGGTCGAGCGTCGTCGTCATGCGCGCGTACGACCGCCATGCGGTGTCGCTGCCACCGCCGCCTTCTTCAGTCAGGCTCGCGCCTCGCGGCGCCATGAGCGGTGGCATCGCCCGCTGTAGCACAGGCCCATAGGCCTGGCGCGCCCATTGCGCCCTATCCGGCGCGGCCATTATGGTAATGAAAACCGCGACGCCGCCCTCAGGGCGCTCTCTTATGGCGAGAAGCAGCATCCGCCCCTGCTCGTCTGAGATATATCGCGATGGGACTAACGATGGTGAGGAAGTAACAAACCCACCTCGACGCATAAAGGTGTCCACAGCCCAGCCAAGCGCCGGCAGATGCGCGTCATAGAACGCGAACGCTTCTTCCGGCGTTTGCGGTGAGTCAAGGATCATGCCAGCGGGTCTCCCGCTACGCATAAGCGAGCCAGCCACCAGCGCGCCTGGCGGGATCGGCAGATCTATAGCCATCTCGCCGGGCTTCAGTTCGATCTCCGCTTCATCTGATTGCGCCGCCAGAAACCGTCGCGCCAGCGCCAGACGCGCGCGGGCCTCCTCCTCTGCTGGGCGAGACTGCGTTTCGCCATCCATATCGTCTGCTCCTTGCCGCCGTTCTTTGAGGGTCTCCTTCTGGTATCATACCGCTTCCATATTGTCCGGTCGCGCTCGTATCCGACGCCATACCCCGAAGCCCCATGCTCATCTGGTGAGCATGGGGCTTCGGATAGCCGCTCGTCAATAGCTAGCGGGTGTTGTTGAGCACCGGCAGGTTCGAGACGCTCCAGCGGTTGTTGGCGCTCTTGACCTGGAACTGCACCATCGAGATCGCGTCCGTGGGGCAGCGCACGATGCAGAGGCCGCAGCGGATGCACTTCTCCTCGTCAATGATCATGTCGGCGCCACCTTTCCAGGTCTCTTCGGCGAGCTGGTGCAGCGGATCACCTTTGACCATGCGGGTCAGGCCCTGCATACTGATGCAGTCGTAGGGGCAAATGTCCACGCACCCGCTGCACAGAATGCAGATAGAGGGGTCAATCATGATATTAAGCTGGCACTGAAGACAGCGCCGCGCCTGCGTAATCGCCTCCTCTGGCGAGTAACCCGTCTCAGACTCTACCGTGATGCTGAACCGCTTCTGCAATGGCAGCGAGGGGATAACCTGGTATGGAATGGACTCATAATCATCCACCATGCCACGGCGGAAGTCTGGCAGCTCGATCTCGACCGGCTGCTCAGCGGGGCCATCCTCATGGCCAAGGTAGTGGTTGATGGAGGCGGCGGCGTCGCGCCCATCGGCGATCGCCGAGATCAGGTTGCGTGACCCTTCGGTAAAGTCACCGCCAGCGAACAGGCCTGGATATGAGGTCATCCAGGTATCCCGGTCCACCAGTGGGATACCCCAGCGGTTGACTTCCAGATTCAGCTCCTCGGAAGGGATCCACGACGTATCGGCGTACTGGCCGAACGCCGAGATGACCTGGTCGCACTCGACGACATACTCCGAGCCGGGAACTGGCAATGGGCGGCGGCGTCCTCCGGCGTCCGGGTCACCGAGGCGGTTACGGACCATCTTCACGCCGGAGACGTGCTTTCCATCGTCCGAGAGGATCTCAACTGGCGAGCAGAGATACTGGAACTCCACATGCTCCAGCATCGCCTCGTCTACTTCGTACTCGTCAGAAGGCATCTCTTCCTTCGAGCGACGGTAGAGGACGTAGACCTTTTCCGCGCCAAAGCGGATCGCTGAGCGGCAGCAGTCCATCGCTGTAAAGCCTGCGCCCAGAACGACGACGCGCTTGCCGACGTAGACTGGCTCGCCGAAGTTGATCTTCTCCAGGAATGGCAGACCAGCGACCACGCCATGCAGATCGGAACCGGGAACGACCTTGTTGTCAGGGCCGGTCAGCGGGTTCGAGAGCATGCAGCCCGCGCCGATATAGACGGCGGAATAGTCGCGCAGAAGATCGGTTAGCTGCACATCCTTGCCGACGATGGTGTTGAGCCTCACCTCAACTCCCAGCGCCTCAAGGTATTCATCAATTTCTTCCTTCGTCACCTCGCGCGGCAAACGCCAGACAGGGATGCCGCCGACCATCATGCCACCCGGCGCTGGATACATGTCGAAGATAGTGACCGCGTAGCCCATCTCCGCCAGTTCGCGCGCACAGGCGACACCCGCCGAGCCCGCGCCAACGATGGCGATTTTCTCCGTCTTGGTGATGGCCGGGCGCTCTGGCAGGTGCCGGTACTCCCGATGATCGTGGGAGGCGCGCTTCAGCCAGCAGATGGCGACTTGCTGGCCATCCACCTTGTTGCGACGGCAAACCGGCTCGCACGGGCGCGCGCACGTGCGGCCCAGCACGCCCGGCACGACATTGGAGCGCCGGTTGAGCACATACGCTTCGTCAAAACGCCCCTGTGAGATCAGGCCGATGTAATTCGACACGTCGGTGCGGGCCGGACAACCGACCTGGCAAGGAATATTGGTTTTGTACCAGTCGGGATCGGCGATCTCTGTCTGGTACAGAAGATCAAGATCCGCATCCTGATCGAGCATGGTGGTGTGACCCTTTCGTGACGCTGGACCTGCGGAATCATCACGGGCATCCGCCGCTGAAATCGCTGGATATGCTTCTTTAATATACATGAGACTCGTTCCAGCGCGCTACCGTAGGGCGTTCACGCTGCGCGCCGTAAGGTAAAAGCCTCATGCGGATCTGTGATGTTATTGTGCTTCACGGAATCAGCGACCCAGCAGGATGCTCTTTCCGTTGGTTCGCAAGCCACCAGGCGGAATACATCTTCCACCCGTGCAGTACGCGGGATCCTGCCACCATCAAAGGCGACGAGATCCGGCATTTCGGGCCTCCATCCGCGCCGATGATTCGCTCGAACGCTGCTTGACAAGATCAGGTAAGGCCCGTATACTCTTGCCCAAGATGAATACTCACCACCTAACCGCTGACCACAACCGAATCACTAGCCAGAACGCTTCTTCTTATTGGCTTAGCCCTCCGGCTTGACGGCGGGCCGTTTGCGTTGGGCTAGAAACGGCGCGGGACCGGCGAACCGGAGGGAAGCAGAGGAGTTTGACTCCTCTGCTTTTTTATTGGCTCTCGACCCTCCTCTCTCCCGCTTTTTCCGGTGGTTGTCCTGTTGTCATCCAGACGGTATGCTTTGACGATGGGAGGGAAACCAGATGAGAACAACCGGGCGAGAGTGGATGGGAAAGCGTTCCAGGGAACGGCCCTGGATGAACTCATCACTCGGCTGACGCCTTGGAGATCACCTGGAACTGAGAGGACCCATTATGATGACCGCCACGCACGACAGCGCTACCCCTGATGAGCGTTCGCGGCTCGCGCCGTCGCAACACCCTGAGGAAGCCATCACGTCATCCGCGCCGTACTGTCTGGCGAGCCGCGAAGGACATCCCGAGAAAACCATCGTGACGGTTGGCGGGGTCCGCATCGGCGGGGGTGTTCCGGTTGTCATCGCCGGTCCATGCTCTGTTGAGACTGAGGATAGTATTATCGAGGCGGCGCTGGCGGCGCGCGCGGCTGGAGCTCAGTTGCTGCGTGGCGGCGTGTTCAAGCCACGCACTTCGCCGTACAGTTTCCAGGGCCTTGGTCTCGCGGGCCTCCCGCTGCTGGCTCGCGCTCGCGCCGAATCAGGCTTGCCAGTTGTAACCGAGGTAATGGAGTCCGCGATGGTTGAGCCGGTCGCCGAGGTCGCTGATATGCTCCAGATCGGCAGTCGCAATATGCAGAATTTTCCCCTGCTGCGCGCTGCGGGGCGCGCGAACCGGCCAATCCTGCTTAAGCGTGGCTTCGCCGCCACAATCGAAGAATGGCTGCTGGCGGCTGAATACATTCTCTCCGAGGGCAACTCTCAGATAATCTTCTGTGAGCGCGGAGTGCGCAGCTTTGATCCGATGACCCGCAACTTGCTGGACCTGACTTGTGTGCCACTGCTGGCGACGCTCACACACCTGCCCGTGATGGTAGATCCCAGCCATGGCGTCGGGCGCGGCGATCTGGTTCCCGCGATGGGCGTGGCTGCCATCGCGGCTGGAGCGGATGGGCTGATCGTTGAGATGCACCCACATCCTGACCAGTCGCTCTCTGACGCCGATCAGGCGATTACGCCGCAGGCGCTGGCCAGCATGATCGCGCGCATCGAACGGGTAAGCGCCGCGCTGCGCTAGCCCTGACTTCCTCCGGGACTGAGGCTCCGCGCAGGTGTTCCCCGCCCATGCCTGCCGCTTCTTCCGGGTCTTTCACTCCAATCGGGCGCCCCTGTACACCTGGCTGGGGCTTTTCTGAATACGAAAGTCCCTTAGAGGCGAGCGATTTCGTGTATTCTATCGTTATTACCGTACAGTAGTCTAATTGCCCGTTGTGTGAGGAGGAGGGGCGCGCCGTTTTGCGCGACATCCCCTTGTTGTCACTAGCGTGTGAAGCGCGAAGTTGAGAGAGGGACAGGCGTTATGGGCCGCCCGCCAGATCAACCCGACAATGATCGTAATTCCTGGGGTTCAGCTCCTTCGCCACGCGTATGGCGGCCTGAATCGCGGCCAGTGCGTGTCGCGCGGACCGTGCGCGATATGTTTACTCGCGGACCGCGGCGACGCTCAGCCACGAGCGGACCGGATACAGGCGCCCAGGGTGGGTCGCCTGTTCCGGCTACACCTGCCTGGCTAAACAGTCCCCCTCCACCCCATACGACAGTGGCGGGGATGGAGCGCGGCGCGGCTACGCCCAGATCCGCCAGCGGATCTGGCGCGTCTGGCTCCCAATGGGCGCAGCCTGGTCCACAAAACGCGGGCGCGCGTGGGCCGTTCGCGCCCCCTGACCGTGATTCCGCTACCCTCAGGGGCGGCTATGCTCCTGATGAAAGCGCCGGCGAGCCACCATCCGCCCATGCTTCAAGCGGCGTCCAGCCGCGCTGGCAGCCACCTAATTGGGGAAGTCAATCGTCTTCGCCCCAGAACTTCTCGCGTGGCCCGTCAGGAGCGGGCGACTTCCCAGGCCCTGCTGGCGCGAGGGATTACGGCAACTTTGAACCTCCCTTGGACACGCCGTTTGGCGCGTCAGGCGAATATAGCGGCTATACGCCTTACTCAGGCAATATGCCGCCATACGCGCAGAGCGCCCCAGAGTACGTGCCTCCTCTGACCGCTAAGACGCCAATCGCCATTTCTCCCGGAAGCAATTGGGGAGCTCCCGCGCCATCATATGATCCGGGCGCCGACGCTTATGGCGCCTATGGAGCGCAATTCGCTCCGCAAGGTGGCCAGGGGCGCACTCCGGCGTCGCTGGCGCACGCGGAAAATTCCGCATCAGTGGTTCACGCGGGCAATTATGTGCCTGGCGGCGCGGGAGAACCCTATGGAGCCCGTCCGCCTGAACCATCGCTTACCTCATCCAGCGCGGGAGGCGCTCCCTATTTCTGGGAGGCCGAAGCGCGCCCGCGCCCGGTGTCACGTATAGCGACGCTGGCGCGCTGGGTAATGACGCTGGCATTGCTCTGCGTCTCGCTGCCCTCGTTCGCCTACGCGGGAATGAGCGTCTACGTGGCGAATAATCTCATTTACGCCCCACAAGTGGTTCCGACCTCTACACCAGCCGCCTACGGCCTGAAATTTCAGGATGTCTCCTTCGTCAGCCGCACGGACCACGTGGGGCTTCAGGGCTGGTTTATTCCTGGCGTCGGCCCCAAAGGCGCGCTCACTGACACCCGTACGATTATCGTCGTGCACGGGATGCGCACGAACCGCGCTGATCCGGGAGTGGGGCTGCTTTCCTTCAGCGCCGCGCTCGCAAAGGCTGGGTTCGCCGTGCTGGCTTTTGATATGCGCGGCTCCGGGCTGTCACAGGCTGCGCCGCTGAGTCTCGGCTACTACGAACAGCGCGACGTGCTGGGAGCGGTGGATTTCCTGCAGAGTGGCAACCTGCCGTTTCATTTGGGGAGCCCGAAGGTGATCGGCGGATGGGGTGTCTCGATGGGCGCGGCGACACTGCTCCTGGCTGCCGCGCAGGATCCCGCGATCCACGCTGTCGTCGCTGATAGCGCCTATTCCGACGCGCTTCCGTTGCTAGAGCGGGAGATCCCCAAGCGCTCCGGCCTGCCCGCATGGTTTACACCAGGCGTTCTGCGCGCCGCTCAGACGCTCTACGGAATTGATTTCGCCGCAGTCCGCCCGGTCGCCGTGGTCGCGAAGATCGCGCCGAGGCCAATCCTGTTCATTCAGGGAGCGGACGATACCTACATCCCCACCAGTGACATGACGGCGCTTGCCCAGGCGGCCCAGCAAGGTTCTGGAGCGCAGGTGAGCACATGGCTGGTTCCAGGCGCTACACACGCTCAGGCGTATAAGGTCGCCGGGAAAACCTATGTGGACAAAGTGGTCGCGTTCTTTACTACTAACCTGCCGGTCGCATAACCGAGACGCTAACTGAGCCTCACAGATGGCTCTCTATCGGAGAGGAGCGATCCCGCCATGCGTGAGCCACGCCACGCGCCAGGTCTTCAGCCAGCAGCCCCGGCGAAAACAGGGATTTCCCTGCTCTCGCCGCTGCGGGTTGCGCTGAGCGCCTTCCGGGGAGTGTTCGAAGGCGCGCTGCCGTTGGTGATTCTGGTGGCCATCCTGGCGTTGTTTTGGGAAGTGCTGACGATTGTTCGGTATGTCACAGCGCCCGATGGCTTTCTTGTTACGCAAGAAACGGAGATGATCGCCGCTGAAGGCGGGCTGGTGGTCTCGTTGATTGTCTTTCTCATCACCGGTATGCGGACGCTGCGCAACGTCCGCGACCGGAACGACGAAGGCGATTACGTTGAATCTACCGTGACGCTTGTGGTGCTGGGGATCTCGCTCCTGATCCTGCTGGTGGCTGTCTTGATGACGGTTGGTATGCCCCAGCACCCTGCGCCCTGAAGCGGCCATCGCCCTGGCGTCATAGCGCCCGGTTTAGAAAGCGCGGGTCAGGGAACGCCGTTTAAACCGGCTTGAGGCGTCTCCTGGAATGACGTTTTGAACAATAACGCGGGATAGCGCGGCTCGACTGGAAAGTCCGGCCACGGATGACAGGCTACTGGCCAGAGGCGGGCGTTGGGCGCAAGCGCGACGCCCGCGGCGTGTTATACGCGTTCCGCAGGCGCGGGGGACGGCGCTCGTAGGGGGAAGCAGGCGCGCGTCTAGCCAGGCCACTGAAGTCGCTCGCGAGCTGAGTTGTGGATGAATTCCACGAACTCGTCCAGGGCCTTGGTGCGGAATGTCGTAGTGAGCGTAAGCATGGAGAGCTGGCGCGTGATCGGCAGGCCAGCCACAGGCAGCTCGCGGAGGGCGTCAAGCGCAAGCTCCTTGCGAATAGCCCAGCGAGAGAGGAGCGCGCAGCCCAGCCCAGCCTCAACGGCTTCCTTGATCATCTGTGTGCTTCCCAGCTCCAGCGCGTCCTCCACCACAAGGCCCGCCTGGGCGAAAAAACGGTCAGAAGCGGCGCGGGTGCCCGAGCCTGGCTCGCGCACGATCCAGCGCACCTTGGCCAGGGTGGCGGGCTGGAGTTTGGCGCCAGGCTCTGAGAAAGTCACGGGAAAGCCCGGCGGGACGACGACGACCAGGGCATCCTCAGTCACTGGCTCGCTGAGCACGTGGGGCAGGTCCACCTCGCCCTCTACCAGCCCCACGTCGAGCCGGTTGCTGGCGACTAAATCGGCGATTTGCCCCGTATTCGCGATCATGACCGTAGGCCGCACCTGTGGATGTCGCTCGCAGAATATGGCGAGTAGATGCGGCAGGGCATACTCGCCAAAGGTAAAGCTGGCGCCGATAGAGAGCGGGCCACTAGCCTCCCGAAGCAGATCATCCAGGCAACGCCGCATCTGCGCCTGAATGCTCAGGATGCGTGTCGCGTGGTCATAGACAATCTCGCCCGCTTTTGTCAGGCGAACAAAGCGGTTTGTTCGCTCCAGCAGCCGCGCTCCCACATCGCGCTCCAGCGCCTGAATGTGAAGTGTGATCGCTGGCTGGGTGAGACGCAGACAGGCCGCCGCGCGAGAAAAGCTGCGCTTCTCCACGACAGTGACGAAGATCTGAAGATGCTGATGGCTGATGGTAGATTCCGTCTGGCTGACCATTGCCGTCTCCCTCTGGGCTGCGCCTGATCGCTTCTCTCGTTATCATAGCGCCCATCATGATGATAATAAATATGTATATCAGGCTGATCGCATGGTAATGCGCTTCGCCATCGCCTTACGGGCGCGACACAAGCCGGCCATCCGGCGGAAAACGCGCCTCTGGAGCCAGAGAGGAGCGCGCGGCGTTTGTGATACAGTGTAAAGATACGATGGTACACTGGCGTATCCTATGACGCCGTGACGGCCAGACCAATATCAGAACGACAAGGATTGACCCCGATGGCACGCATCTCCACCGCGCCAGTGAGTGGCGCGCGCGATTTCCTGCCGCGCGACCTGGCTCCGCGCAACCGGGTGTTCCGGCTGCTGCGCGAGACGTTCGAGCGCTATGGCTATGAGCCTCTGGAGACGCCGGCTATCGAGCACGCGAGCGCGCTGGAAGGCAAGTATGGCGAGGAGGGGGAGCGTCTGCTCTTCCGCATCCTGAAGAACGGGCGCGATCTCGAATCAGCGGCGAGCAAACTGCTCGCAGAGGGCGAAGCGGCCGGGCGCTCGGCGGGCGCGCTGGCGCGGCGCTTCTCGGAGATGGCGCTGCGCTATGACCTGACGGTACCGTTGGCGCGGGTTATCGCGGCGCGCCAGAATGACATCGTCATGCCATTCCGCCGCTACCAGATGCAGCCAGTGTGGCGCGCCGACCGGCCTCAGCGCGGGCGCTACCGCGAGTTTTATCAGTGTGATGTGGACTGTGTGGGCAGCCGCTCAATGCTGGTGGACGCAGAGATGGCGGCGATTCACTACGAGGCGTTCTCGGCGCTGGGTTTCGACAATTTCGTGACGAATATCAGTCATCGCGGACTGCTGGACGCGCTGATGGAGGCGAGCGACGTTCCGGAGGGGCAGCGTGGAGCCGCGCGGGTGGCGATAGACAAGCTGGACAAGATCGGCCCGGATGGAGTGCGCGCGGAGCTCCAGAAAGCCGCGCTGCCAGAGCGGGCGGTTGACGCGCTGCTCGAGGCGATCAGTGTCTCGGGGACTCCAGAGAGCATTCTCTCCAGTCTGCGCCCGATGGTGCGCGCGACAGCGCAGGGCGAGGTAAGCGCGCGAGAGCTGGAAGAGACGTTCGCCGCGATGCGCGCTTTGGGAGTGCCGGAGAGACGCTATGCGTTGAACCCTTCGATGGTGCGCGGGGCGGAATACTACACTGGCGTGATCTATGAGACAACGCTGGAAGGCTCATCGCTAGGCTCACTCGGTGGAGGCGGACGCTACGACCGCCTTGTGGGTATGTTCCTTGGGCGCGACATTCCGGCTGTGGGCATCTCGTTTGGGGTGGATCGCATTCTGGTGGCGATGGAAGACGCCGGGCTGCTTGCGGGCGAGGCGGTGACGACCACGCAGGCGCTGGTGACGCTGTTCAACGCGGAAACGGCGAACGCGGCGCTGGCGCTGGCGAGCGCGCTGCGGGCGGGCGGCGTGAGCACGGAGCTCTATCCTGACCCGAAAGGGGTGGGCCAGCAGCTAGGGTTTGCCAACAGACGCGGCATCCCGCTGGCGTTCATCGTCGGGCCGGATGAGGCGGCGCGCGGTGAAGCGACGCTTCGTGATCTGCGCAGCGGCGAGCAGCGCTCCGTGACACTCGGGGAGGCGGCGGCGGCGGCGCTGGCGGCGCTGGCGGAAATGGAGTAGATAGTGGCTATGACGCCTTACCCAGCCAGAGTTGGTCATAGATCTGCCAGTCGGTGGGAGTGGTGACGCCAAGACGGTAGATGGCGACGCCAACGAATGGCTTGGTCTCCCCATCGCTATTGAGCCCGGCGATGACGCCTGTGAGAGCGGTGCGCATATTCTCGGCGTAGTCATGGAACCATACAGTATCGCCAGCGTAGGTTGGGACGCCAATTAGCACCTGTGGGGGCCGGTTCGCGGTGCGCACTGCGGCGAGGATGTGCTTCGTTTCTTGCTGGACGAAGATTTCGTACGCTTGCGCGGTTGGCATGCCAGTGTCATAGGCCATAACCGCCAGTTGATCCACATGCGCGGCGACAGCGGCATAGTAGTAGGATGTCCACCACTGGCCGCCACGGCCAGCGCGATAGAGCAGATCCGCGAGGTGGGCATTGGGAGCCCACTTAGGCGTTGAGACGGAGATCAGCGCGCCGGGAGGGAACGCGGCGCGGGTCTCGATCAGCAGATCGAGGAAATGAGCGTTGTTGTTCTGGATCGGCTCAATATCATAATGCACCCCGTCGAAGCCTTGCCTGCGAACAAAGCCATCAGCGGTGGCGACGATGGCGGCGCGCACAGAAGAGTTCGCCAGGTTCACGGTCTCATTCGCGGGGGCCCCGCTGGCGGCTTCGAGCTGGCCAATCCAGGCGAGCACCTTGATACCCGGGATGCGTTGCCGTAGCGCGGCGGCAAGGCTGGCGGCGTATGGCGCGCGGCTGGCGGGGATGGTTCCGTCACTATCGAGCGGACCGACATGAGCGTAAACGTAAGTGATTCCCTCGCTGCGCAACTGGGTCGCAAGGGCATCATACGCCGCTGGCGTCTGGGGCTGGCCGGACCATGCGTGCTCCAGCCAGATAGCGTTCTGATTGGTGTTGAAGTGCGGGCCAGGGAAACTGGTGACAGTGGAGGTCAGACGGTGGTAGGCGTAGACGCTCGCCGCCGAGCCTATCATGATAATAGCCAAACAGACAACGAGCGCAACGCGGATAAAGCGGCGCGATAGCAGATGGCGGGCTGGAGGATGGGGGATGCGCGCTGGTGGAAGAGGTTGTGTGTGATCTGTTTCTGTCATCCTGGCCATACCGCCACCTCGTTCCCGATTCCCGCCCGGGAAAGACTGCCTCGCTTGGTAGCCCCACAGCGCGTATTCGGCGCCAGCTTCCACGCTGGGAGCGTGACCGCGCGCTACCTCTGGTCGCGCTCATCCAGCGCTTCGTTCGCCAGCCGGTCGGCGAGCGCGTTCTGGGCCCGCGGCGTCTGGTCGAACGTCACGGCGGGAAGCGCGCTGACCAGCTGGCGCGCCTCCCGCCACAGCGGCTCAAGGTCTGGATGCCGCACCTTGTATACCCCTCGCATCTGCTTGACGACGAGGTCGCTGTCCATGTATACGCGCACAAGCGCCGGGTGGTAGCGGGCGACCGATTTGAGTCCCAGAATGAGCGCGCGATATTCCGCCTGATTGTTGGTCATGACGCCAAGATAGAGTTTGCCATGCGCTACGATCTCTCCATCCGGCGTCTCGATAACAATGCCGGCCGCCGCGTGTCCGGGGTTGCCGCGTGAGGCTCCGTCCGTTCGGAGAATGAGACAGGCAGGCGTATCACGCTTATCAGGTATGCTGTCCGTTTGCATGGCTCTCCGTTTGTGGCTCGCTGGCTCACGAGCGCCCAATGCGCGTATGCGCGAGTCAATTGTACCGCAAGGGGGCGCCGCGCGGTTCTCAGAGCAGGACAGGAGGATAGGCCCTCCTCCCCAAGCGCCATCTATCCTGGTTATTGCGGCCACAGCCATACTCATGTCCATGATATGTGCGGAATCGCTCGGTCAGGGCGGTTAGCCCAAATTGACACCTGGGGATGCGCTCCACCTTTACCTCTGTGAGAGCCTTGAAAGGCTCAGGCCACGACAAAACGCGGACAAGGCGCCACACCGTCAGCGAAGACAGAGATAATCTGTACTACCGTTCCGCCCAAGGCGCGTATGTGTCCAGGGGAGTGTGGGCTTTGGTGATTCCCCTCGGTTACTCAGTGGCCGTGGCGTTGACCGCTAGCTAGCGGTCAACGCCACGGCGCGCGCCTCCACGACGTAGCCATCGCCCGCTGGCG
>JAKAIY010000177.1 GCA_021814145.1 Chloroflexota bacterium | reverse complement strand
CGACAACCTCTTTGTCGTCGGCCTCATCCAGCCCGACAGCGGCCAGTGGGGGCTGGAAGACCGCCAGGCCCGCGCCATCGCCCGCTTCATCACCCAGGTAGACCGCAAATCGTCCAAAGCCGACCGCTTCCGCCGTCTCAAGCGCGCCGGGCAGGAAAACTACAGTGGCGGCGTCAAATACAGGGAGTCCACGCGCCACTTCGTCGAGGTGGAGCACCACAGCTACCGCAAGCGCCTGGACGCCGCCGCCGCCCGGCTCGCCTGAGAGCGGGCGGCGCGCGGCGCACGCTCAGCGGTGGATAGGGCCGTCACGCCGCCGCATAATCAGATTGCGGTCGTCCGGTCCGGCCTAACGGAAATGAGAGCGTCCCATGCCATCCAACGCCACCTTTGAAACCCCTGACGTGCGCTACTTTGAGCAGTGGTCGCGCACCTACGAGCGCTCGTGGATGCAGCGCTTCCTGTTCAACCGTGTCCATCTCGCCGCGCTCGACCTCGCCGCGTCGCTGCCAGCGCCCGCGAGTGTGCTCGACGTTGGCTGCGGCACGGGGCGTCTCCTGCGCGCCGCGGCGGCCCGCTGGCCAGACGCGCGGCTCATCGGGGTTGATCCGGCGCAAGGCATGGTGGATATCGCGGTGGCGCTGACGCCTGGCGCGACGATCCACCGGGCCCTCGCCCAGTCGCTGCCCCTGCCTGACGCCAGTGTTGATCTAGTCTTCAGCACGATGTCGTTCCACCACTGGCGCGACCATGTGGGCGGCGTGCGCGAGATCGCGCGTGTCCTGCGTCCCGGTGGCCACTTCATCCTCGTGGATTTCGCCCCGCCGCGCGGCATGGCCTGGCTCGCTGGCCACGAAGGCGCGCCACGCGCCAGCGCGCGCCAGCGCGTCTTCACCGCCGCTGGCCTGCGCGTCGAGCGGCAGCGGCGCGTCGTCTATCCCTTCCTCCTGGCTACCATCGCCGCCGCTCAGGCGTAAGCGCCCATCTCCAGGCGCCGCGCAGCCGCTCCCGCCGGGTTGACGCGCCCGGCGGGAGCGGCTGCGTAATGGGGCCAGCGCCGACAGGTGGAACGCTACCGGCGGCCTGAGAGCTGGCCAGCGGTTATGGACGCGCAGCTTCGGGAACCAGGCCGAGCTGCGTCATCATGGTATTCGCATCCCAGTACATGCTTGCGTGCGTGATCTTCCCGCCCTGGATTTCCAGTATCTGGCAGAAGCGCAGCTCAACCTTGCGTCCGGTTGGCGGAATCGTCCCAGCGGAGCTGACCAGCGGGCCGGTGTGCGTCCCGCGTCCCCAGAATTCCACAGCGGCGTTTCGCTCGTTCGCGAGCACACTGATGATCTCACACTGGCTGTCGGGGAAAGCCGTGATGAAGCTCTGGTTGAACCGGAGAGCTCCCTCAGGCCCGCGAAAAGTCTCACCCGTGGCCACATCCGTGAGTTCCGCGTCCGCGCTATAGAGCGTGGCGATCCTGTCCAGATCGCGGGTGTTGTACAACTCGACATCAGCGCGCGCGATGGCCTCATTCTCTTGCGCTGTCATGGGCAGCCTCTCTTTGTGCGTCAGATACGCTCAACGGTGAGACATGGAGGAGATGGCGCGGCTTCCCGCAGCCGCGCTCCTCAGCGTGGCGCCAGATAGCGACCCCACGATGGCCCGGGCCACACGCTCACTAGCCGCGCCACGCGCGCATCCGTCATGCCAGCCGCGCATCCGCAATAAGAGCCATGACGCGGCGCGAGTCAGGCGCGCTAGCGCCGGCGGAGTACCTCCACGACCTCGAAGGGGTCGGCGGAGATGACGCTGCTGCCGAACAACTCCAGCGCGGCGATATCGGAGGTAGGGGAAAGCGGCGCGCCACGGTCCACCAGGCGCGCGACCAGCGGGAAGCCATCCCACGCGGGGTCGCCGCCGAGCGGGGGACCATAGAGCCCGACATTGAAGGCGCGGACGCCCATATCCTGGGTGGCGGCGCGCAGGACGGCCCACAGCGGCGCGGCCAGCCGCGCGGACGCCTCCTCGATGCGCGCGCCGGGGGCCAGCAAGATAACCTCACCCTCCTTGACGGGCGTGAGCGAGGCGTAGGCGGTGGCGCCATCCGTTGTGAAGCCGCGCAGGCCAAGCGCGTCGAGCGTCGCGGCGAGGTCGGCGAAATAGTCGCCGCCCGTCTCGGCGCGGTAGCGGGCGGCGGCGGCGCGCTGCTGCTCCACACGCGCGTGAGCCATGCCGTGGCTGAGCGTCATCTGGGCATGGCCGTGAATGAGCGACGCGCCCGCGCGCCAGAGACAGTTCCAGAACAGCATGAGATGGCGCGCCGCCGGGTCCTGGGCGTGGGCGCGGCTGGCCCACTCGAGCGCGGTGGCCAGGAAATCGGCGATCAGCGGCTCATCGAGGGCCAGCGGGTCGTGGCGGTCGAAGATGGCGAGGCCATGCCAGCCGTCAGCCTTGGCGACGTTGGCGGCGGTGATACAGTGCGCGCCCCGGACGCGCCCAAACGTATCGGCGGGGGTGCCTGTCTCAGGATGGCAGAAGTCATCGCCCTGGGCGCGCTCGATGCGCTCGCGCAGCTCCGGCGGGTCAGCGGCGGGGCCGGACGTAGTGGTTCCCGCGCCGGGCCGCTGGGCGCGCAGGGAATTGAATGTGGCGCCCTCAAAGGTCCAGCGGTTCATGATGCGGATGATCCGCTGGCGCCGCGCGGCCTCGACCGCGCCAAATGTCTGCTCGATCCACGGCGCCATCTCCGCTGGCGGCTCAATGATCCCTTCGCTGACCTCGATCTCGAAGAGGCGCTCCGCGCGCTCGCGCTCGCGCGGGGGTAAGGCGGCGATCAGGTCGGGTAACTGGGTGATGGTAGATGGCATGGGTGGTATCCCTCCAGCGGATTCATCCGCGTCTACGGGCCAGTGGCCGCGAAGCCCGCGCGGGCGGGCTGGGGGCGTGAGACGAACGGCGCAAGTATCGTACCCTATTCGCCGCATTGCCAGCAGAGCGGATGGAGCGTCTCACGCCTTCCAGATATGGACATCGCCTTTCTCAATCACCCGAAGCGACGCGTACGCCAGCAGGCGAGAAAGCGACAGTGATTACAGGTCTGTCATGTCCACAACTGGCAAAGACATGCGGGGCGTCATCCCCTTGCCCACCAGTGAAGGGTGACAATCTCGATTGGCGCACGCTCGACGAGGCTTGCAACGATGGGGATGACAAGCGGCCCACCTCGGGGCGAACATGATTGCGCGCAGTACCCAGTCGGCGCCACCCTCCAGATGCTGGCGGTCTACCCAGGTGTTGAAGCCATAGCCGCGCCCCAGCGCCCGCGCCGCGCCACAGCGTCAATGCAAACGATTGGCGCGCGGCGCGCGGAAGCCCGACCCGTTGGCGCCATTGCCAGCGAATCGGGCTGCGGGTATGTGGCGAGAGCGTGTCAGGCGGAGAGCTTCGCCACGTTCAGATGGTGGTTCGTGTCGGTCCCGGCCCAGGCGATCAGCAGCGTAGTCGTCGAGCCGTCGCCGTTGTAAGCCAGCTCCGGGCTGGACATGGCCGTCTCAGCCAGAGTCGTCTGCGCGTTCGTGTCACTCCAGCTCGGGTAGTTCTGGGTGTACCGCACGTTGATGCTCTTCACGCTGGTTGTGCCGTCACCCGTCCAGGCGAGCCAGTGCGTGGGCAGCGCAGTCGCGTAGAAGCCGATCATGCTCGGCGCCCAGGCGCTCTTGACCGTCAGCGGCGAGGTGGATGGCATCGTCCAGTTGACTTTATCCGTGGTGGCGGCGAAGTAGATGCGGTTGTTCGTCCCCGTCCAGGAGAGGATCGCCTCTCTATCGCTGCCATCCGACTGATCGGTGGAGAGGTTCGGGCGCGAGATGCTGCTCCAGCCCCACAGCGTGTATTTCGTCTGCGTCAAGGGGTAGCTCAAGAGGCGGATCACGTTGAGCGTGTGCGCGCTATCGTCTCCGGCCCAGGCGAGATAGACATCAGAGTTGACGTCATGGTTCACAGAGGCCAGCGCCGGAGCGGTGAAGCTGGTCTCTCCCCAGAACGTGATCTTCTGCGTGACCTTGTACCCAGGCATCTGAATAAATTCGAGATTGAGGGTATGGGCTTTGTCCGTGCCCGTCCACGCCAGCAGGATCGTGTAATACGGCGCGCCACGGCCTGTGTCTATGAACGCGATGGCTGGACGCCAGAGGGATGTCTCCGGCAAGGTGATCTTGTTTCCATACTGCAGCCCATCACTGCTCGTCATCAGGTTGAGATGATGGGCCGCGTCCCGTCCAGTCCATGCGATCACTGTCGCCGGGCTATAGGTCCGCATGAGCGCTGGGCCATCAATGCTGGTATCCGCCAGCGTAACCTTGGTCCCCTCCATCGGGGGGCCGAATGTGGCTTGCGGCGCCGCATAGGCGAGAGACGCCACACCTGTCAGGCTCACCACAGCGGTGAGCAGCGCGATCAGGGTGATCGCGAGACGTCGCCATGACATGGCATGCCTCCTTGGCAGCCTGGCGCGCGGTCCGTCAGGTTCGTCGCGCGCCGGAGAGCAACGCGCCGCTCGCGTCTTTGCGACGCGCGTGGGGCCAGTATCCATCGCTGGCCTGCTGCAGGTCATCCATGCAGCCGCCTCTCAGCGTACGCGCCGTGGTTCCAGGGAACGTCACAGTCCTATTGTGAATTCGCACGGTCAAGTCACGCTCAGAGCGAGGGAGCGCAGAGAAGAGGAGAGGATGGGATGATGGCGAGCATGGCGTATCTGCCCCATGCCTGGCCCATGCCTGGAGCCAGCGAATGAAGCCGGGGCGGTCTATCCCACGCGGGCGGCGGCGAGGCGGCGAATTTCGACGGCGCGGTGGTAGAGGGCGACATACTGCTCGGCGGCGGCGTCCCAGGAGTAGTCGGCGAGCATGGCGCGCTGCATGAGGTCCTGCCACTGCGGGCGGAAGCGGTAGGCTTCCAGCGCGCGGGTAACGGCGGCGAAGAGATGGAACGGGCTCCACGCGCTAAAGCAGAACCCGTTGCCAGCCCCCTTACCACCGTCTCCCATCGGGTCAAACTCCTGCACGGTATCCGCCAGGCCGCCAATACGGCGCACAATCGGAATACAGCCGTACCGCATGGCCTGCATCTGCGTGACGCCGCAAGGCTCCACGAACGACGGCATCATCAGCATATCGGCGCCGGCGAGAATGCGCTGGGTCAACTCAACGCTGAACGTCCGCTGGAAGTTGAACTGGCGCGGATAGCGGGCGGAGAGCCGCTGCATCATCTTCTCAAAGCGTGGCTCGCCAGCCCCCTGGGCGATGATCTGCGCGCCCTGCTCCAGGATCGGAACAAAGGTGAGGTCAAGCAGCTCGAAGCCCTTGGCCTGGTTGAAGCGCGAGATAATGGCGATCAGCGGAACACGCTCATCCACCGGCAAGGAGAAGCGGCGCTGCAGGGCGCGCTTGTTCACGGCGCGGCGCTCGATGGCGAAGGCGTCGTAGGGCGCTTCGATGACGTTGTCAGTCGCGGGGTCAAACTGTTCGGTATCTATGCCGTTGAGGATGCCGTAGAGGCGGTCCTTGCGGGCGCGCAGCATGCGGTGCAGCCCCTCGCCATATTCTTCGGTGAGAATCTCGGCGGCATAGCGCGGGCTGACTGTGCTGACCAGATCGGCGTACTCGATGCCGCGCCCCAGCAGGTCCACGGCGTCGCGCTGGCTGTTCTCTGACTGGAGGTATGGCTTCTGCTCGATGCCCGCCGCTTCCAGGATGCGATAGCCGAAAATGCCGTGATACTGGAGGTTATGGATGGTGAGCACGCTGGCAGTGGACTTGAGCAGGGGATCGTCGCGGTAGGTGGTCTTGAGCCAGTTCGTCGTCATGCTGGCGTACCAGTCATGGCAGTGAATGACATCAGGGGCCCAGTTGATCGCGCGCGTGAGCTCCAGCGCCGCGCGGTTGAAGAGGATGAAGCGCTCGCCGTCGTCTGGATAGCCAATCGTGCCGTTCTCGCGGTCAAAGGCGGCGGGGGCGTCAATGAAGTAGACATGCGCTCCAGCGGGCTGGCGTGTCTCCAGGACAGTCACGCGCGTCTCGCCGTCACCCACCGGAACACGCATATCCTCGACGACAGGGCGCACATTCCAGCGGGCGGGGTCAATGATGCCGTAACGCGGCAGGGCGACGCGCACATCGTGTCCCATGCGGCGCAAGGCGCGGGCGAGCGAGCCAATGACATCGGCGACGCCGCCGGATTTGACATAGGGCGCGCACTCGGCGGCCAGGATCAGCACACGCAGCCGTTCGCCATGCTGCGCCGCCTCGACATCCAGCGGCGGACTGCTCAGCGGCTCAGGCTCGCCGGGCGCCTGAGTCAGCGGGCTGGCGAGTGGCAGATCGGAGGCGGACGGGATGCGATTGAGCGCGGAGCCCTGCTGGCTGGAAGGAATCAGATAGGACATGGCGCATTCTCTCTTCCACGCGCTCTCACGAGCGCTCCAAGGCTCCTGACGGATACCTGGCGAACGGTCCAATGATTAACCGCGCAAGCATATTTCCGGCCAGCTTATGGCCCGGACACAGGTATCACAGACTGCGATGTGGTGGAATGCGGCTCGCATATAGCCCGGCTCGTTCCGAGGAGCGAAAGCCGCCAGCGCGCGGCGCGACCTCGCTCTCCGCGCGACACGCATACTATCACACAGATATGGCGCGATGTGAAGATATGATGAGGCCCATCTCCGGCGGAGAGCTGGAGATGGGCCTGAGTTATCTGGATGGAGTCGCGTGGCTCGTAGAGCGACTCGCGCGGCGGCTGGTAGGCGTGGTAGGCGCCGGCCGTGTCCTCCGCCAGGTCTTCCGCTATCGCTATTCGGGAAGGGGAATGCCCTGCGCCCATTCCGCCGGATCGGCGAAGCGCATCCGCGAGTAGGGAAGGGTGCGGTTGGCGAGGGCGCTGGCCAGGGTATCGGCGGCCAGGTCCATCTCACCGCGCGTCGCGGCGCGCGCGCCACTTCCCAGGGCCATCAGCGCGCCGAGGGTCATGCGGCCATTGTGCATCCAGCCGCGCGTCTCGCGAGTCTGCGGGATGGCGCGGGCGGCGCGGTTAAAGTTGAGCGCGACATCACGGGCGAAATCGCGGGTGAAGTCCTGCGGCGAGTCGGGCATGAGGCTGGGCATCTCGATCTCAATGCAGGGAATGACAATGATCTCCTGGCTGGGCTGCGAGGAGGACTGGGAAGCGTAGAAGGCGTTATTCGGCCACGAGCCAGTGATCTGGCTGCTTTCCGGAACGTGCGCGCGCGCGCCACCAGCGCCCTCAATGC